>JBIQMQ010000051.1:3638-7847 GCA_044463185.1 Nakamurella lactea
GGCTGGGTCGCTCGGGTCGCGGACGACGAGTTCGTGATCGTGCACGAGAACGCCACCGGCACGGACGACGCCGTCACGGTCGCCGAGCGGGTCCAGGGCGCGTTCGAGGAGCCGTTCCACCTGAAGGATGACCAGGTGCTGCTCGGCGCCAGCATCGGGGTCGTGCTGACGTCGTCATCCCCGGAGACCACCGTCGCGGCGCGCCGCGACGGGGCGCGCGTCGCCACCCCGGGCGAGACCGCCGCCGATCTGCTGCGCGACGCCAGCGCCGGCGTCTCCGTCGAGCGGGCCTCGTTGCGCGGCGCCGTCAAGGTCTTCGACAGCGGCGTCCGCACCGTGCTGCGCGACAAGCTCACCACCGAGCACGATCTCGCCGTGGCGATCGAAAACGGAGAGCTGAAGCTGCACTACCAGCCGGTGGTGGACTTCGCCCGCAGGAACATCGTCGGTGTCGAAGCCCTGGTCCGCTGGCAGCACCCGCGGCGCGGCCTGCTGTCGCCGGCCGCGTTCATCGATGTCGCGGAGGAATCCGGGCTCATCGTGCCGCTCGGCAGCTGGGTGATCGGGGAGGCCTCCCGCCAGGCCGTCGAGTGGAGAAGTATTGGCGCGCAAGGATTATCGGTGGCGGTTAACCTCTCCGCCCGGCAATTCACGCAGTCCGGCCTGGTCTCGGACATCGTCTCCGCCGTGCATGACGCCGCCCTCGACTCGGCGTATCCCGCGATGGTGTTCGAGGTCACCGAGTCCATGCTGATGCACGACCCGGCCGCCGCGGCCGCGATCCTGGCGGACCTCAAGGCCCAGGGCTTCGGCGTGGCGCTGGACGATTTCGGCACCGGATACTCGTCGCTGGCCTACCTCAAGTCGTTCGCGGTGGACGTCGTGAAGATCGACCGGTCGTTCATCATCGACATCGCCTCCGACGAACGCGACCGGGCGATCGTGGCCGCGGTGACCGGCCTGGGCCACGCGCTAGGACTGCGGGTATTGGCCGAGGGCATCGAGACCGAGGCGCAGCGCGACTGCGTCGCCGAACTGGGCTGCGACCTGGCGCAGGGCTTCCATTTCGGCCGTCCGGTGCCCGCCGCGGAGATCACCGCGCTCATCGGCTGACCGGGCGGATCCGGCGGCGCGGCGCCGATCCGCGGCGGAGCCTGTGTGACGCCGCTCCCGATCCGCCCCCGCGGTGCGGATCCTTGCTGCTCACCCCGGTAGAATCGGGACTCGGCCGCTTCGCCGCCGTTGAGGCCGTCGTGTCCCGTTGTTGCCGCAGCATCAGCTCCGCCGCACAGGCGATCCCCGTGTGGCATGAGCAGCGCAGAGAACCCAGCATGCGCTCGACCCCGCTGCGGCGTCATACAACTGGATCGATTCACGGCGGCGCGACTACGGGTGAAGGGCAGGCGCTCTCGTGGCACTGATCGTGCAGAAGTACGGCGGATCGTCGGTGCAGGACGCCGAGCGCATCAAACGCGTCGCCGAGCGCATCGTGGCCACGCGCAAGGCCGGCAACGACGTGGTCGTGGTCGTCTCGGCGATGGGCGACACCACCGACAACCTGCTGGATCTGGCGCAGCAGGTCTCCCCGACGCCGCCGGCGCGCGAGCTGGACATGCTGCTCACCTCCGGGGAGCGCATCTCCAACGCGCTGGTCGCGATGGCGATCGACGCACTCGGCGCGAAGGCCCGGTCGTTCACCGGCTCCCAGGCCGGAGTCATCACCACGTCCACGCACGGCAAGGCCCGCATCATCGACGTGACGCCGGGCCGCATCCGCAAGGCGCTGGACAACGGCAACATCGCGCTGGTGGCCGGATTCCAGGGCGTCTCGCAGGACACCAAGGACATCACCACGCTGGGTCGGGGCGGCTCGGACACGACGGCCGTCGCGGTGGCCGCGGCGCTCGGCGCCGACGTGTGCGAGATCTACACGGATGTGGACGGCGTCTACAGCGCGGATCCGCGCATCGTGCACGACGCGGCGAAGCTGGACACCGTCACCTACGAGGAGATGCTGGAGATGGCGGCCTCCGGCGCCAAGGTGCTGATGCTGCGCTGCGTGGAGTACGCCCGCCGTTACCACGTGCCCGTGCACGTGCGGTCGTCCTACTCGGACAAGCCGGGGACGATCGTGACCGGATCGATGGAGGATCAAGCTGTGGAACAGGCACTTCTGACCGGCGTCGCGCACGATCGTAGCGAGGCCAAGGTGACGGTCACCGGCATCCCGGATCAGCCGGGCGAGGCCGCGAAGATCTTCCGCACCGTCGCCGACGCCGAGATCGACATCGACATGGTGGTGCAGAACATCTCCGCGTCGGCCGACAACCGGACGGACATCACGTTCACCGTGCCCAAGGCCGACGGCCCGAAGGCGGTTGCCGCCCTGGAGTCCCGCCGCGAGGAGATCGGCTTTGACAAGATCATCTACAACGACCACGTCGGAAAGGTGTCGCTCATCGGCGCGGGCATGCGCTCGCATCCGGGCGTGACGGCGACGTTCTGCGAGGCTCTGGCGGGCGCCGGGGTCAACATCGACATCATCACCACGTCCGAGATCCGTATCTCGGTGCTGGTGCGGGATACCGAGTTGGATGACGCCGTTCGCGCGTTGCACGCGGCGTTCGATCTCGGCAGTGACGAAGAGGCAATCGTGTACGCGGGGAGTGGCATCTGATGGCGGGAATCGAGCGGCTGGTGGCGAAGGCCGCCGACGGTGGCCTGGTGGTGGCGGTGGTCGGCGCGACCGGGCAGGTCGGCCGGGTGATGCGCGACATCCTGCGGGAGCGGAAGTTCCCGATCGCGCAGCTGCGTTTCTTCGCGTCCGCGCGATCGGCCGGCTCGGTGCTGCCGTGGGGCGACGGCGAGATCGTGGTCGAGGACGCCGCCGCGGCGTCGGTCGCGGACCTGACGGGCATCGACATCGCGCTGTTCTCCGCGGGCGGGGCCACCTCGAAGGCGCTGGCGCCGAAGTTCGCGGAGGCCGGCGCCATCGTCGTGGACAACTCGTCGGCGTGGCGCAAGGACCCCGAGATTCCTTTGGTGGTCTCGGAAGTCAACCCGGAAGCGGCCTACGCGGCGGACCAGGAGCGCGGCGGTCGCGGGATCATCGCGAACCCCAACTGCACCACCATGGCGGCCATGCCGGTGCTCGGGCCGCTGCACAAGATCGCCGGCCTCAAGCGACTGGTGGTCTCCTCGTACCAGGCGGTGTCCGGCAGCGGGCTGGCCGGCGTGCAGGAGCTGGCCGGTCAGGCCGCCGCCGTGGCGCCGAACGCCGCCGGGCTGGCGCTGGACGGGCACGCCGTCGAGTTCCCGGCGCCGGTGAAGTACGTGGCGCCGATCGCGTTCAACGTGGTCGCCATGGCTGGGTCGATCGTCGACGACGGGTCGGAGGAGACCGACGAGGAGCAGAAGCTCCGCAACGAGTCCCGCAAGATCCTGGGCATACCGGACCTGCTGGTCTCCGGCACGTGCGTGCGGGTGCCGGTGTTCACCGGGCATTCGCTGTCCATCAACGCCGAGTTCGATCACTCCATCACCCCGGACGAGGCGCGGGCGGCGCTGGCCGACGCACCCGGCGTGGTGGTGACGGATGTGCCGAATCCGCTGCAGGCCGCCGGCACCGACCCGTCGTACGTGGGCCGCATCCGGCAGGACCAGTCGGTGGCCGACGGCCGGGGTCTGGCCCTGTTCGTCTCGGGCGACAACCTGCGCAAGGGCGCGGCGCTGAACACGATCCAGATCGCCGAGGTCATCGCCGGCATCCAGTAGCAGCGGAGCGACGCGGGTCGGTGGCGCCCGGCCGCGCGCGGTGCCATTCTCAACAGATCGGTTGTTGAGGGAGGCACGCATGTCGGCTGTGCGCACGGCTGCCGGAGCGGAGTTTCGGGCGGCGCGAGATTTCCTGCAGGCGAATCGCGAGGACTTCGACGCCGCCCAGGCGGGGTTCCGGTGGCCGAGGCCCGCGGAGTTCAACTGGGCACTGGAATGGTTCGACGTACTCGCCGAGGGCCACCCGGACCGTCCCGCGCTGGTGCTCGCCGAAGCCGACGGATCGTCGGAGTCGTGGTCGTACGGCGAACTATCCCGGCGCTCCGACCAGGTCGCCCAATGGCTGCGGTCCCTAGGTGTGGTTCGAGGTGACCACATCATCGTGATGCTGGGCAACCAGGTCGAACTGTGGGAGACGATCCTCGCCGCCATCAA
>JBIQMQ010000051.1:7947-14235 GCA_044463185.1 Nakamurella lactea
GCGACACGCTGTTGCTCTATTTCACCTCCGGCACCACGGCGCTGCCGAAACTGGTGCAGCACAGCCATATCTCGTACCCGATCGGGCACCTGTCCACCATGTACTGGATCGGCGCCCAACCCGGCGACGTCCACATGAACATTTCCTCGCCGGGGTGGGCGAAGCACGCCTGGTCCAACGTCTTCGCGCCCTGGAACGCCGGCGCCACCGTATTCCTCTACAACTACGAGCGGTTCGACGCTGCCGCCCTGATGGCGGCCATGGAGCAGCACGGCGTCACGACTTTCTGCGCACCACCCACCGTGTGGCGCATGCTGATCCAAGCGGATATGACGCAGCTCGCGGCTCCGCCGAGAGAGGCACTCGGCGCCGGTGAACCGCTGAACCCGGAGGTCATCGACCAGGTACGGAAGGCGTGGGGAGTGACGATCCGGGACGGATACGGCCAGACCGAGACCTGCGCGCAGATCGCCAACACGCCGGGCCGGCCGGTGAAGCCGGGTTCCATGGGCCGCCCGCTGCCGGGATACGACATCGCGCTCATCGACCCGGCGAGCGACGAGATCGGCGACGAGGGCGAGATCTGCATCGCGCTCGCCGACCGCCCGGTCGGGCTGATGACGGGCTACCAGGGCGACGAGGAGCGCACGGCCGAGGTGATGCGCGGCGGGTACTACCACACCGGGGACGTCGGATCGCGGGACGCCGACGGCTACATCACCTACGTCGGCCGCGCCGACGACGTGTTCAAAGCCTCCGACTACCGCATCTCGCCGTTCGAACTGGAGTCGATCCTGCTGGAACATCCCGCCGTGGCCGAGGCGGCCGTCGTTCCGTCCCCGGACGCCACCCGGCTCAACGTGGTCAAGGCGTATGTGACCCTCGCGGCGGGATACGAGCCCGACCGCGGCACGGCGTCATCCGTGTTCGAGTACTGCCTGTCGCACGTATCCGCGTTCAAGCGGGTTCGCCGGCTGGAGTTCACCGACGAGCTGCCCAAGACCATCTCCGGCAAGATCCGTCGGGTGCAGTTGCGCGAACGGGAGATCGCGCTGCACGCCGTCGGCGAGGCCGGCCCGGCGACCGGCGAGTTCCGGCTGGAGGACTTCCCGGAGCTCCGATAGCCGGCGCCCGCTACTGCGGGCCGTGGCCCTCCGGCATGGCAACGACTTCTCCGATTTCGACGGTGCCGCCGGATGCGACCGCGGGGCAGCGGCGCGCGATGTCCTCGGCGGCGCGCAGGTCCTTGGCGGCGATGGTGCTGAATCCGGTGAGCCGCATCGCGGGCGGTTCGCTTCCGATGTGCGAGGACGTGGTGACCGGGCGGCCAACGTCGAGTAGGTCAGCACCGAGCGCAGTGAGCCAGTCGTTCCAGGCGGACACGTCGGCGTCGTCGTTGACGTAACCCTCCGGCAGGCGATACAGCAGCAGGAATTCACTCATGGCGCTCTCCTTCGAGCGGTCTAGGTTCGTCGGGGCTGTGCCGGCGACGACGTGGATGACGCCGCCGCGGGGCTGTGGGCTGCGGCGCGCAGGTTGTCGAGCATCGTGCTGGTGTCCAGGTAGACGCGGCCCGCGTCGACATCGCGCAGCATGGCCGCCGCGACGTCCTCGAACAGGCCGGGCAGGTCGGGGATGAGGGCGCGCCCGGCCTGGGTGAGGGATATTGCCTGAGCGCGCCGGTCGGTGGGATCCGGCGACCGCTCCAGGTATCCCTTCGTTTCGAGTCGGTCGAGCAGTCGGGTGATGCTGGCCGAGTCGGTGCCGAGCGCCTCGGCGAGCTGCTTGCCGCTGTTCAGGCCCGTGAAGACGTGGATGAGCAGACCGGCCTGTTGCGAGGTCAGCCCGAGGGGTGCGCATCGCTGGTCGAGCGCCGTGCGCAGTTCGCGCGCGAGCCGAAGGATCGATCCGGAGGCCTGAACGCCGACGCTCGGCATCACCACTCCTATTGACTGTCAGGACAGATACTGTCTAGGCTGTTGCTGTCAGGCTAACTGATGAAGGAGTCCGTTGTGAAGCCCAACGCGTCGATTCCCGCCGGATTGCGTGCCCACCTGGAACGGCTGGGGTCCGACGCGGGACGGGAGCCGGGCGCCGCCGCCGACCTTTTCGCGGAGACGTTTCTGGCTCTCGACCCGGTCCGGACCGTGGTCGTCACTCGCGAGCGGATGCGCGCTGCGTTGGTTCAGCGACGCACGCGGTTCGCGGCGGCGGGTATTCGGGCCACGCACTTGCACACTCTTCGGACTCGGCCGCTGGACGACCGGCACCACCTGGCGGAGACGACGTGGTCCACGGAGTCCGATGACCCGAAGGGAGCCCCACTGGTGCTGCGCTCGACATTCTTGCTGCGCGAGTCCGAGGGGAACTGGAGCGTCGTCGTGTACCTCAATCATGACGATATTGACGCCGAACTGGCCCGCCGCACACCCCGATGAGGACGCGGCGTTTTTCGATCGGGAGGAACCATGCAGACCGAGCACTACACCCTCGCGCTGCTGTACGTGCGAGACGACAAACCCGAGCTCAGCGAACAGGAAGAAGACGCACTGCAGGACGCACACATGGCGCACCTGTCCGCGCTGCACGACCGGGGCGAACTCCTCGCCGCCGGACCGGTGCTGGGCTCGCCCGACCGGCGGCTGCGCGGGTTCGGGATATACCGCGGCACGGTCGATGAGGTCCGCAGCTTGACGGCGACCGATCCGGGCGTGCGGGGCGGCCGGTACCGATCGGAGATACATCCCTGGATGACGCCCGTCGGGCTGATCGACTTCCACCACGGCCGGCTACCCGCGTCGATGGCCGAAGCCACCAGATGATCGATCGCCGCGCGGGCTGCGGCGCTACGCGGGCAGCAGGTGCTGCCGGACGAAGGCGACCTCGGTCGCGACCTGACGCATGCGTTCTGAGACCACCATTGAGCCGTGCCCGGCGTTGAACCGGTAGACGCAGTAGTCCTTGCCCCGGGTTGCCAGCGCGTCCAGGTAGTTGTCGATCTGCCGGATCGGGCAGCGCGGGTCGTTCTCCCCGGCCAGCACCAGCACGGGCGCGGTGACGGAGTCCACCCAGCTCAGCGGCGACGAATCCTCGTAGGCCAGCGGCTTGTCCTCCGGGGAGCCGCCGAACAGGGCGCGGTCGTAGGCCCGCATGGGCTCCATCTCGTCGGCGTAGGCCGCGACGTAGTCCGCAACTGGCACCCCCGCGACGCCGCAGGCCCACCGGGACGGTTGCGCGCCGAGCGCGAGCAGCGTCAAGAATCCGCCCCAGGAGTGGCCCGCGATGGCGCACCGTCCCGGGTCGGCCAGGCCGTGGATCGTGAGATGGTCTTGCACCGCCGCGATGTCGGCGAGCTCGGTGTGCCCCACCCGTGACGTCAACGCGTCCCGCCACGCCGACCCGTAGCCCGTCGAGCCACGGTAGTTCACCTGACATACCGCGATACCGGCGTCCAGGTAGGTGGCCCGCAGCGCGTCGAAGCTATCGTCGTCCGCGGCCGCCGGGCCGCCGTGCACCATGAACACCGTCGGCAACGCCAGGCTGGTGCTGTGCGGTGTGACCGACGCCGGCGGGTGCGCCAGCAGCACGTGAATGCTGCCGCCCGGACCATCCACCCACAGGTCGGTGAGCGGCTCGGACGGTGCGGCCTTGCCGGCGTGCGGTGCCAGCAGTACCGTGCTGCGAATCGTCCGGCCCGGCGTGCGACGGGCGTTCGCCGGCAGCGTCAGCACCTGCGGCGCGTGCGCGGCGCTGGAGTGTCGGTACCACACCGACCCGTCGGGCCGGACGAGAGCCGATGTGATGACGCCCTTCTCGGACGGCAGTGGGATCAGTTGCGATGCGTCGAGGTCGAACCGGAACAGCGCGGACCGCCCGTGGTGGGTGTGCACGACCAGCACCGACCGGCCGTCGGCGTAGAACGAGCCGTCCACGTCGCCGGGCAAATCCATCTCCAGTTCGGTGAACGCCCCGGTGGCCAGATCCCAGATGCCGAGCCCGTCGCGACCGAGCCGCTCATGTCCCACCAACAGGCGTTGATCGCCGCGTACCGGTGAAAACTCCAGCGCGGTGAGGCCTTTGCCTGGCGTGTCGTCGAGATCGAAGAGGACGGCGTCATTCTCGACGGAATATGCGCGCAGCGCTGGATAGCGGGAGTCGCCGTGTTCGGAATGGGAGAGAATCCAGATCGACTCGTCGGGGGCCAGCGCGCCCACGCCGCCGTCGGTCTCGTGCCGGTAGACCGTGCGGATTGCGCCGTCCTTGGCCAGGTGCACCCGGGTGCCGTCATCGTCCGAGAATCCTGCGAGGGCAAGGGTTGTGCCGACCTCGACCCCTGCCGGATAGCCCGGCGGGACGCCCGGGAGGGATTCGGCCGGGCCCTCGCCGCCGCTGGCCGGGCGGGCGCCGAACAGCTGAAAACGCCAGATGCCGAACTCGTCGCCCTCGTGGTCGTCGAACCACCACAGCGAACGTCCGTCAGCCGACAGCACCCCCATCGTGGTGCCGTCCGGCCGGTCGGTCGCCTGCACCGACGTGCGGGTCGCCACATCCCAGGTCACCAGCTCGAACTTCCCGGATTCGTTCGACACGTACACCGCGTGGTTCGGGTCGTCACGCGACGGCTCCGGCAGCGACAGGCGAGCCGCGGTGAAACGGCTGCGCCACCGGGACTCCGCGGCGTCGTCGCCGAAAAGCCGGTCAGGGACAACCGCTCTGGGATGCTTGTCCGTCATGTTCCTCATCTTGCCAGCCGTGCGACACTATTCCGCATGACGACACCGACGCCCGCTGGCTGGTACCCCGACCCGTCCGGTTCCGGAGCGGTGCGCTGGTGGGACGGTGCCGCCTGGACCGAGCACGTGCAGGAACCGCAGCAGGCACTGCCGGGAGCGGCCACCACCTGGCAGCAGGAGTCGGCCGCTCGGGCGATGGGCGCCGCGGGTGCCCCGGCCGCGCCGGCCGGTGTCCGGTCGCCGCTGTCCGAGTCGCGGCTGTTCGTCTCGCAGAAGCGCAAGCTGATCGAGCTCACCAACGAGTACGCCGTGTTCGGCGCGGACGGCGCACAGGTGGGCGCGGTCACCGAGGTCGGGCAGAGCGGGTTGAAGAAGGCCATGCGCTTCGTGTCGAGCCTGGACCAGTACATGACGCACACGGTGCAGGTGAACGATTCCGTCGGCCGCACCGAGATCGTGCTCACCCGACCGGCGAAGGTCTTCAAGTCGACGATGATCGTGGCCCGCCCGGACGGCGCGGAGATCGGCCGACTGGTGCAGCGCAACGTGTTCGGCAAGATCCGCTTCGGCATGGAGTCCGGCGGCACCGAGATCGGTTCGCTGAACGCGGAGAACTGGCGGGCGTGGAACTTCTCGATCCAGGACCACACCGGCACCGAGGTCGCGCGCATCACCAAGACCTGGGAGGGCCTGCTCACCACGATGTTCACCAGCGCCGACAACTACCTGGTGGAGATCCACCGACCGCTTGCCGAACCGATGCGCTCGTTGGTGGTCGCCGCAGCGTTGACGGTGGACACGGCGCTGAAACAGGATTCGCGCGGCTGGAACTGACGCCGTCGCCGCGCGATTTTTCGGGCGGGAATTGAACCGATGCGCCGGGCACGACGTGCTAGTGCCATGGATGCTTCCACCACTCATGCGGCGGGCGTCGCGCGGACCGACTCGCAGCGGCGCATCGACCTGGCGCGTTACGTGACCGCAATCGCGGTCCTGGTATCGGCAGCCGTGCATTTCCAGCAATATCTCGCTGGATATTCCTCGGTGTCCGTGATCGGGCCGATGTTCCTGCTCAATGCGATCGGCGGCGTGGTGATCGCCGTCCTCGTCATCGCCTGGCGACATTGGCTGCCCACGTTCCTCGCGGCCGGATTCGGGGCGCTCACCGTGGCCGCGTACTGGTATTCCGTGCTCTTCGGGCTGTTCGGGTTCCAGGAGACCGTGACTACCGGCTGGCCGGTGCTGGTCTCGGAGATCGCGGAGTACATCGCGGTCGTGGCCGGCCTGGCGGCGACGGTGATGCTGGCCCGACGGCGCCGCGCGTCGGACGGAGACTAGCTGGCGTATTCGGCGCGGAAACGCGGCGACAGCGCGTAGCGCAGCATCACGACGTCGCCGATGCGCTGCACATCGGCCAGTTCCGCGCGCTGGTCGTGCGTCCACGGGAACGACCCGTCGGTGACGAAGCGCCGCGCCCGTGAATCGCCCACGAACATGGGCGCGATCACCAGTTGCAGTTCGTCGGCGAGATCCTCGGTGAGGAACTGGGTGTGCA
>JBIQMQ010000052.1:0-13904 GCA_044463185.1 Nakamurella lactea
CCACTGCCTGTGGACGGGCATCGTCTCGGCCGACCGCGCCGCCTCGGTGGTCCGTCACCTGATGTCCGACGACATGTTCACCGGATGGGGAGTGCGCACCCTGGCCACCACCGCGGGCCGGTACAACCCGATCAGCTACCACAACGGTTCCGTCTGGCCGCACGACAACGCCCTGCTCGTCGGTGGACTCATGCGTTACGGCTACGTCGACGAGGCCCGCCGAGTCGCCGACGGGATCATCGCCGCATCGACCAGCACCTCCGCACGGCTGCCGGAGCTGTTCTGTGGCTTTCCGCGGTCCATCGCGGCCCGTCCCGTGAGCTATCCGACCGCATGCTCGCCGCAGGCGTGGGCGGCTGCGACACCGCTGGCGCTGGTGTCGGCCCTCTTGCAGCTCCGACCCGACAGGGAGGCGAGAACCGTTGTCGCCGACGGAGTGCCGCCGTCGGATTGGGGGGCAGTGCAGATCGACGGCATCGACATCGCTGGCGCCTTCGCCAGTATCGCCGTCGCGCCGTCGCAGGCAGCGTCGCAGGCACCGTCGCAGGCACCGGCGCAGGCTGCGTCGCAGGCCCCGTCCGGCAGCGCGCTCGGCTAGCTGGTCGGGCGGCGCGGCCCTTCGCGCCGAGCATCTTCGTGTCGGCACCCGGGGCCCGGACCGGGGCCAAAGGCCCTGTCGCGCAGGTCCGAAAGTCGTGGTGGCGCACCGGCGACGGGCCATAGGGTGGGAGCTGAGGTCGGCCGCTGAGGACCGCTGCCGGCGACGGAGGCGACCATGGCTCAGACGGCAGAGACACAGCAACGGGAGGCGCAGCGCCCGGCCGCGCCCTGGTGGTCCACCGCCGCCCGGTATCGGCTGCTCATTGTGACGGTCCTCGCGGCCGCGGCGGCCGCCGCCTTGGCACTGTCGGGTGCCGTTCAACCCGCGCGGTGGGTGGTCATCGTCGTCGCCGGCGCGGTCGGCATCCGCTTGGCCGTGGCGATGATCGCGGACCTGGTCAAGGGTCACGCCGGGGTGGACGTGCTGGCGGTGACGGCGATCGCGGCCACCCTCGCCGTGGGGGAGTACGCGGCGGCCATGGTGATCGTGCTGATGCTCACCGGCGGGCACGCTTTAGAGGAGTACGCGAACAACCGGGCCCGGCGTGAGCTGACAGCCCTGCTCGCCGGTGCGCCGCGGGTCGCCCACCTGTGGGACGGCGGCGCGATCCGGGACGTACCCGTCGACGACGTCGCCGTCGGCGATTCCCTGCTCGTCAAGCCGTCCGAGGTCCTACCGGTCGACGGGATTCTCGAATCGGCCGTCGCCACGTTCGACGAGTCGTCACTCACCGGCGAGAGCATGCCGGTGGAGCGCACCTCCGGCGACCGCGTGTTCAGCGGCGCCGTCAACAGCGCCTCGGCGATCACGGTGACGGCCACGGCCACGGCCGCGGAGAGCCAGTACGCGCAGATCGTGACGCTCGTCGCCGAAGCCACCCAGAGCAAGTCGCGCGTGGTGCGTCTGGCGGATCGCTACGCGGTGCCGTTCACGGCGTTCGCCTACCTGCTCGCCGCCGTCGCCTGGATCGCCTCCGGCAGCGCGACTCGGTTCGCCGCCGTGCTGGTGGTAGCCACACCGTGCCCGCTGCTGATCGCGGCGCCCGTCGCCTACCTGGGTGGGATGAGCAGGGCGGCACGCCGAGGCATCATCCTGAAAAGCGCCGCTGCGTTGGAGATCGCGTCCCGGATTCGGACGGTTGCGTTCGACAAGACGGGCACGCTGACCGTCGGCCGCCCCGAGCTGATATCGGCGGACCCGGCCCCTTGGATCGGCGCGGAACGGATGCTGTCGCTGGCTGCGGCCGCGGAGCAGGTGTCGTCGCACGTGTTGGCGCAGTCCGTGATCCGGGCGGCGATCGACCGGGGCCTCGCGGTGCCCGAAGCCGTGGATGGTCACGAATGGGCCACCCACGGCGTCCGCGCCACCGTCGACGGCCACGTGGTGCGCGTCGGCAAACCCGGCTTCCTCGCCGAGGCCGGGATCGACGTGCCCGATGTGGATCTGTCGGGCGGCGAGGTCGCGGTGCATGTCGCGGTGGACGATCGCTACGCCGGGGTGCTGCGGCTGGCGGACAAGCCCCGGCCCGAAGCCCGCGAGACGGTGCGCCGGCTGGGGGACATGGGCATCCGGCACACGCTGATGCTCACCGGGGATGCGGAGCCCACCGCGCGGGCCATTGCGGAGCGGGTGAGCGTGCAGGACGTGCGGGCCGAGTGCCTTCCGGCGGACAAGGTGGCCGTCGTCCGGAACGAGCCACAGCGCCCCGTCATGATGGTCGGCGACGGCGTCAACGACGCGCCGGTGCTCGCCGTCGCCGACGTCGGCGTTGCCATGGGCGCGCGCGGAGCCACCGCGGCAGCCCAGTCGGCGGACGTGGTGATCTTGCGGGACCGGCTGGATCTGGTCGCCGACACGGTGTCGATCGGGCAGCGCACCGTCAAGGTGGCGCTGCAGAGCATCTGGCTGGGCATCGGCCTGAGCGTGGCGCTCATGGTGGTGGCGGCGTTCGGTGCGCTGGCGCCGGTGTTCGGCGCGGTGAGCCAGGAGTTCGTGGATCTCGCCGCGATCGGCAACGCGTTGCGCGCCGTATCCGCCGGCCGCCGGGCGTGACGGAATCCCGGGGCCGGGCGGGCGCCCGGGCATCGATCCCCGGGCCGGGCATGACGGAATCCCGGGGCCGGGCCCCGCTGCCCGTCAGTATTCGACCGGCGGCGGGAAGGGATACGCCGTGTCGAAGCTGAGTTCGCTGTGCACGGCGACCACGCCGGCAACTCCGCGGAGCGCTTCCGACAGGGGGCCGAGGACCTGCTCGCTGTCCAACCGCCCTCGCAGGGTGACGACTCCGTCGCGCACGTCCGCGGTGATGGACGTGGGGCTGAGCAGGAACTGCTGCGCGAGAACGACGTCATTGACGTATCTCTCGATGGCTTCGTCGTCGATGAGGAAAGCCCTCAAGAGATCCGAACGAGTGACGATGCCGACGATCCGCTCCGACTCGTCCACCACCGGAAGCCTCTTCACGTGGGCCTGTGCCGCAACCCGCGCAGCATCGACCACATGATCGGTGGCGAGCGCCGTGATCGCCGGGGCGCTCATCAGGTCGGCGGCGGTCTCGCCATGCGCCTTGCGCTGCAGGTGCCGCCGTTCGGCAAAACCCTTGCCGAGCTTCGGACTCGGTTCGCCACCTGCTGCGACCTTCGCCAACAGATCGGATTCCGACACGACGCCGAGCACCCTGCCCGCGCCATCCACCACGGGCACGGCGCTCACCTGGTTGTGCGCCAGCGCCTCGGCGATGTGCTTGAAGCTGTCCTCCGGCTCGACGACGATCACGTTCTTCGTCATCACGTCGCCCACCAACGTCCCGACCCACGGGCCGGATCGCGGTGCCGGTTCGGTCGCCGCCGACTCGTGCGCCTCGCCGGAGGTCACCTCCGGCCGGTGCGGGCGGCCGGCCAGGGCAGCGATGTACCGCTGCATGGCCTGACGGTAACGTCCGTCGTCCGGGCTGGTGCGGTGCGCGACGGCACTGAGCGCTTCCCGCTGCGCCGCGAATGTGTCGGGAGTGTTCATGGTCGGACTCCTTCGCCATCGAATTACGTCATACCTGTGGGTGCGTGTCGGGCGGATGAGGCCGCCCGATGGTGGGCGGCCCGTGTCTATAGCCGCCGGCGGGGTGCCGTACGGGCGTGCGCGGCGCCCAGGTCCAACGCGACGGCCAGGATCAGGGTCGCCGTCCAGGCATTGACCGGGTCGAATTGGAGCGCCTCGTGTTCACCGACCAGATTGGCGATGAGCCACACGATGAACCAGATGAGCGTCATGTGAATCCTCCTTCGGGGATCGGAATTCCGGAATCGATGCGACGGCTCGAGCGCGCCACGGGGACGGCGACGAGCACCACGGCGAAGGCCGTCAGCAGCACACCCACAGCGATCAACGCTGCCGCGATGACGCCCAGCGACGGCGCGCTGACGCCGATATCCGCGCGCACCGCGACCCCGGGGCTGCCGTCCGCGTTCATCACGGCGAGCACCCACGAGCCGTTGCCCGGTTGCCACAGCAGGGACTGCGTGCCCACACCGGACACATGGGCGGTCCACACGTCGGCGTCGGTGGGCGCGGCGATCGGTGCGGCGTCGCCTCCGGAGGGAGCGGCGTCGATGGCCATGCCCCATCCGGTGACGACGGCGTACGGAGCACCGGCCAGGTACCGATGGAACGGTGCCTCCGGGCCGATGCCGATGAACACGGCGTCCTGCGGATCGGCGCTCGTCGCGCGCACGCGGATCGTGCCGATCACGTTCGTCGGTGCGAACCAGCCCACCGGGCCGCGGATACGAAAGTTCTCGCTGGTGATCGCATATGACGAGGTGTCCAGGCTGCGCGACTCTGTGGATAGATAGCCGGCGGCATCGCGCTGTGTGGTCGTCGCCCAGGCCGTCACGCCGCCGGTGCCGAGGAAGGCGAGCCCGATCAGCCCGACCAGCGAACCGGCGACCACGGACACGATTCGGCCCGCGGTCCACCCGGATGGCGCCGACGGGGCAGCGGCTGGGACGAAGCCCGGGGCAGCGGTCGGAGCGACGTCGGGAGCGGGGGGCGGGGCGAGGCCGGAAGCAGTCGCCGGGGTGACGTCGGGAGCGGGGGACAGGGCTTCCTCAGCCGGTTCCCGGCCGCCGAGATCCATCCGGAAGGGCGGGTAGCGGTCCGTCATCAGCCCGGCGTACGCGGCGACGCGCAGCGCCCACCGGTTCATGCCGACGACGAAGTCGAAAATCTGGGGTGGGTAGCGGCCGGTGAAGAGCAGCGCGACCCCGGCGATCACGGCCAGCAGCGTGATCAGACCGGGTGGCCTCGCGACGTCGTCGATGTGGTCCCCGATGGCCCACACCCCGCCGACGAACACTCCCACCACGAGGTAGTGCGGAATGGCCAGCAACCACCACTTGACGAGAACGAGCCCGCGGGACAACTGGATCGGGTAGGCGACGTCGAAGTGGGCCGGGTAGTCGGGCACGTCGGCGAGCGTGAACGGCGGGTACCGATCGCTGCCCAGGGCGCCGTAGGCGTAGTAGGACACCCGCCACGTCCAGCGGAGGACGGCCACGTTGAACTCGAACAGGCTCCGCGGATAGCGGCCGGTGAAAAGGATCGCCCAAAAGGCGACGATGGTCAGCACCGTGAACGCGATCCACAGCAAGGCCAGCACCACCAGGTGCGGGATCACCAGTAGCCACTTGACGAGCCAGAGCCAGCGGTTCAGCCCCGGGTCCAAGGTGGCATCGACGTGCACGGGGTAGGTCGCGCCAGGCACCACACATCGCCTCCTCGGTCGTCGATTCCACGGTGATCCGGCGCGAGCGCGGGCAGATACGGTCCAACGACCCCAATCCGTGGGGACGAAAGACCCCATTGCGGCAAGGATGGGACCTTCGGCACTACACGACATCGCCTGCGGGTGTTGGACTTTCGGTGACGGATGTCCGAACGATCTACTGCGGAGGGGATTGCCATGCGCCCACTTTCAGCGACCACACCGATCGTGGTCGGAGTCGACGGATCGCCCGCGGGGCTGGACGCCGCGCGATGGGCGGCCATCGAGGCGAAACGGCAGCGCGCACCGGTGCGTCTCGTGCACGCCGTGCCGCGGCTACCGCGTAACCCGTACCCGACGTCCGGCTGGTACATCAGGGAACTGAGGGCGGCCGCCGAGGCCGACGGCGCGCGATTCCTGTCCGAAGCACGCCGCACCGTGGAGGAGATCGCCGGCGACGTCGAGGTCTCCGAGGTGCCGTATCTGGGCGGTGCGACCGAAGTGCTCAGCCGGGAGTCGGCCTCGAGCCGGATGGTCGTCATCGGGGCGACCGGACGCTCGGGATTCAGCGACTTGATGATCGGGTCGACCGCGTTGACCCTGCCGGCGTCCTCGCACGCGCCGGTCGTCATCGCGCGCGGCGCGGATGACGGAACCCCCTTGGATACCGGTCCCGTCGTGGTGGGCGTGTCCGGTTCGGAGCTCGATGAGGCGCCGCTCGAATTCGCCTACGACTACGCCGCAGGATGCGGCGCGGAGCTCGTCGCCGTGCACACCTGGAGCGATTCCGTGCTGCCCGAGTTCGACAGGGTGGCCAGCGCACGGGAGGCGTGGCAGCCGATCGAGGAACGCGAGACGCGGCTGCTGTCCGAGAGCCTCGCCGGATTCGCCGAGCGCTACCCGGATGTGCCGGTGCGTCCCGTCATCGCCTACGACCGCCCAGCCGAGGCGCTGGTGGACCACTCGTCCAAAGCGCGGCTGCTCGTCGTGGGGACGCGCGGCCGGGGGCCGTTGTCCGGGGCGATTCTGGGCTCGACGAGCCGCGCCGTCGGCAAGCTGGCGCAGTGCCCCGTCGCCATCGTCCGGCAGACGGCTTGACGCCGCAGTCTGGTGACCACCCGGTGTCGCGAGGCGGGTTTCGCGTCGATCAGACGACGACGCGTTCCGCCTCGCGGGGCACCACAACGGTCCACTGATGCTCCTCCTGCAGGCGCCGTGCCAGGGCCTGCGACGAGTGCTCCTCGCCATGGACCATGTAGCACACCCGAGGTGCGGCGGACGCGGCCGCCCATTGGACGAGTTCGTCGCCGCTGGCGTGCGCGCTGAAGTCGACCGCCACCACCTCCGAGCGCACCGGGATGTAGTCGCCGTGGATCTTCACCTGCCGGGCGCCGTCGACCAGTTGCCGCGCCCGGGTGCCCTCGGCGGCGAAGCCGATGATCGCCACGGTGTGCCGTCGGTCGGGCAACATGCTCTTCAGGTGGTGCAGCACCCGCCCGCCGGTGGCCATCCCCGATGCCGAGATGACGATCGAGGGTGACGCCGGCCGGTTCCATCTCTGCGATTCCTCGGCCGTGTGGACCTCCACCAGGCCGGTTGCGCTGAGCGCATCGGGGCGCACGTCACCGCGGATTTCGGGCCACCGCTGCTCGATCGCCTGGCGATAGACGCGCAGGCAGGCGAGCGCCATGGGGCTGTCGATCACGATGGGCACGTCAGGAATCCGACCGTCGCGGATCATCGTGCTCAGGGCCATGAGCAGCACCTCGGTGCGATCCACGGCGAACGCCGGTATGAGCACGCTGCCGCCGCGCTCAACGGTGCGAGCGATCGTCGAGGCGAGCATCTCGGCACCGCCCGGATCGTGGCGTGGGCGATCGCCGTAGGTTGATTCGAGGAGCAGGATGTCGCAGGCCGGCCGGGGTTCGGGGGGCCGTAGCAGCGGGTGCGATGGCCGGCCCAGGTCGCCGCTGCCGATCAGTCGACGGCCCGCCCCCGCAACGGTCAGCATCGCCCACGCGGATCCCAGGATGTGCCCGGCCCGACCAAACTGGAGGGTGACATCGTCTCTGACGCTGGTGTTTTCGCCGTGCTGGATCGGCACGAACAGGTCGCAGGCGCGCGCGGCGTCCTCGGTGTCGTACAGCGGCAGGGGCCGGCTGTGCTTACTCCAGCCGCCTTCCGCCGCGTAGCGGGCGTCTTCCTCCTGCAGGTGCGCGCTGTCGGCGAGCACGATCTGCGCGAGCCGCGCAGTGCCGGGCGTCAGGTAGACCGGGCCCGTCCAGCCCTGGCGAGCCAGCACCGGAAGGTAACCGGTGTGATCCAGGTGCGCATGGGTGATGACGACGGCGTCCACCGTGTCCCAGTCGACCGGCGGCTCGGCCCAGTTGCGTCTGCGCAGGCTCGACGATCCCTGGAACATGCCGCAGTCGACGAGCACGCGTGACGTACCGGTGTCGAGCAGGAATTTGCTGCCCGTCACGGTGCCGACACCGCCGAGGAAGGTCACCGTGGGGCGAGACCGGGCCATGGCGTCGCAGCCTTTCGAAGAACCGGATCGCCGAGGGACCGGCGCGCCTGGTGGATAGGAAAGCCGCGCACACGCCGAGGCGCCGCGCGCGCGGGTGACCGGGGCGATGGATGACGGAGCGCCCACCGTCCCGGTCGATGCGCGTCAGCCGTGCGTGACTTCGACTCGCGTCTTGGCCGGCTTCTCCTCTTCGGCCGCCAGCGGGAGCCGGACTTCGAGGATGCCGTCCTTGTAGGTGGCCGTCACATCCTTCTCCGTCGCGCCGTCGGGGAGCGGGACATAGCGTTCGAAGCTGCCGTACCGGAATTCAGTGCGGTACATGTTCGGCTTGTCCTCCGAGCTGCGTTCCTCGCGGTGAGCGGTGACATGCAATGCGCCGTCACCGATCTCGACCTCGATGTCCTTCTCGGGATCGAGGCCCGGCATCTCCAGTCGGATCACGCACTGGCCGTCCTCGACGTACTCCTCGACGTGCATCGGCCATTTCTCGGCCGGGCGCGAGAATCCGGTCAGCATGTCGCGGAACAGCCGGTCGACCCGGTCATCCGGCCACAGCGACCGCGGGAACGGCCTCTCCCATTTCACGAGAGCCATGGTCATCTCCTTTCGTTCTGGCGTGGGATCGGACATCCCCAGCATGTTCCTTGCGGTGCCCGCGGTCATGGGGCCATTGGTCCCCTGTTGCGGTGACCTATGTCGCGCGCGGGTTTGCCGGGCGACACGCGTCCGGGTTGCGCCGTGCCGGCGGCGGCTGCGTTCGGGACCGCCGTCTCACGGCCGAAAGATGGCGTTCAGTGGAAGGCGCGGGCTCGGCTGGGGCGGTCGCTGATGGATGTGCGCCCATCCGACCCGCACGACGACACAGGGATCGGCAAAATCCGAGATCACCGCTGATCGCAGAGGTCGTCTCCCGCTGAGCATTTCGGCGCTGATGCTGATGAGACACGTCGACAAGCCGATCGCCGTTGCCTCGAGCAGGATGGCGCTCGCCGCTTCGCCGGCGCGAAGGAGGGATTCGGTGTCTGCGTGCTCGGTGTTCACCACCAAGAATTTGGAGGCGTCCTCATCGAGGCTCGACGGTTCGATCGCTGCTGGCGGAATCGGATCCGCGCGTACTGCGCGTCGGTTGAGCTCCTCGGCGACCGCTTCGTCGTCCACCGTTCCGACCACCGCGCCCTGGCGGGCTCCGGTCTTGAGAAGGATGTTCACAATTCCGGCTGGGACTTCCCACGAACTGAACGGGGCGTGGTTGCTGAAGCGCTTGGTCATCGCCGCGGACAGCGCCAGCAGCTCGGGGGTGATGGCCGCCTGAGCTGCACGGGTGAAGTGCAGCGAGGCGAGGTGCGCGGGCTCGCCGGAGTCCGGAATTCGTTCCACTGCCGTGGACCAGCCCAGAGCAGCGAACGCGATCCGGGCATGATGCAGTGCCGCGCCGCAACTGAGCACGAGGTCCGTCCTGGTCGGATCCGTAGCGGCCGCCCAGCGAGTATCGTCTGACAGCAGGTCGAGGCCGCTGATGGTTCGTCGCCACTGCCAAGGCTGCGAGTTGTGTATCGACGGCGCCCTCGTCGCGCATATCAGCGCCGCTCTGATCGTGGCGAGGTCCGGCTGGGACGGTCTGGGACGTCCGTCGGTCGCGGCGAGCCGAGCATGGTTGGTCCTCGTCGACACAGGTCGAAGCGTCGCGGCGGCCGATGGACGGTTCATTGATGTGGTGTCCATGAAGGCAGCCTGGGCCCGGCCGGATGTCACCGGCAGAGTCCAAGGGCTTTATTTGCGGCGCCGAGTGTCCAGATCGGGACCAAGGTCCGGCCCCGACCGGTCGGCCGGCGACCGTGGCTGAGCGACCGTGTGGCGTCGCCTCGATCTGCCTCTGGGGCCGCGTGCCGAATGGCGCGGCGTGCTCAGGGCCGCCGGCCTGTTGTAGCGACGTCCAGACCATAGCGTTGCGCGACTGCGGACCGGCGAATTCGCGCGCGCTCTCGGCCGCCGCCTACCCGCCGACTGCGAGGTCCACCCTGTCAGCGTGCGCGCGGAAGAGAGGATTTCGCCGGGCCGAAGGTCCTCACGACACGGGGACCATGGCCCCCAACATTGGTGGAAACCTTGCGCACGGGAGAGCGCTGTATCAACCTCGAACGATGACGGCTTCGGAATACTCGCTGCTCGACGCCTATTGGCGCGCGGCGAACTACCTGTCGGCGGGGCAGATCTATCTGATGGACAACCCCCTGCTGGCCGAGCCGCTGCGACCCGAACACATCAAGCCGCGGCTTCTGGGCCATTGGGGCACCACGCCCGGCCTGAACTTCGTCTACGCCCACCTGAACCGCGCGATCCGTGCGCGCGATGTGAACATGATGTACGTCGTCGGCCCCGGCCACGGCGGGCCCGCGGCCGTGGCGAACGCCTATTTGGAGGGCACCTACTCGGAGGTGTACCCGCACATCGGACGCGACGTGGAGGGCCTGCGCAGGCTGTTCCGGCAGTTCTCGTTCCCCGGCGGGATACCGAGCCACGTCGCACCGGAGACCCCCGGCTCGATCCACGAGGGTGGGGAGCTGGGCTACGCGTTGGTGCACGCCTACGGGGCCGTGCTGGACAACCCGGATCTGGTGGTGGCGTGCGTCGTGGGTGACGGTGAAGCGGAGACCGGTCCGCTCGCCGCGAGCTGGCATTCGCACCGGTTTATCGACCCGGTCCGCGACGGTGCGGTGTTGCCGATCCTGCACCTGAACGGTTGGAAGATCGCCAACCCGACCGTGCTCGCCCGCATCCCGCGCGACGAACTGCTGAACCTGCTGCGCGGGTACGGCTTCCGCCCGATCGTGGTGGAGGGCAGCGACCCGGTAACGCTGCATCCGCAGATGGCGGCGGCCGTCGACAGCGCGCTGGACGACATCGCCGCGATCCAGGACCGGGCGCGCGGCCGCGCTGCTCCCGGCACCGACAGTCCCGCGTGGCCCGCCCTGATCCTGATCACCCCGAAGGGGTGGACCGGCCCGCGCATGGTCGACGGGCTTCCCGTCGAGGGCACCTGGCGCTCGCACCAGGTTCCGCTGGCGGAGGTGCGCAGCAACCCAGAGCACTTGGCGCAGCTCGAGGAATGGCTGCGCAGCTACCGGCCGGAGGAGCTCTTCGACGATGCGGGCAGGCTGAGCGCCGACCTGGCGGCGCTGGCCCCCACCGGCGACCGCCGCATGAGCGCGAACCCGCACAGCAACGGCGGGATACTGCTGCACGACCTCAACCTGCCGGATTTCCGCGACTACGCGGTCGACGTGCCCCATCCCGCAACGGAGCGCAGCGAGGCCACCCGGGTGCTCGGCACATGGCTGCGCGACGTCGTCGCGGCGAACCCGTCGACGTTCCGCGTGCTCGGCCCGGACGAGATCGTCTCGAACCGGCTCGGCGCCGTCCTGGACGTCACGGACCGGGTGTGGCAGGCCGAGATCCGGCCCGGCGACGACCATCTCGGCCCGAGCGGCCGGGCGATGGAGGTGCTGTCCGAGCACCTCTGCCAGGGATGGCTGGAGGGCTACCTGCTCACCGGCCGACACGGCCTGTTCACCTGCTACGAGGCGTTCATCCACATCGTCGACTCGATGGTGAATCAGCACGCCAAGTGGCTCAAGACGACACGTCAGATCCCGTGGCGGCGGCCGATCGCCTCCCTCAACTACCTGCTCAGCTCGCACGTGTGGCGCCAGGACCACAACGGCTTCTCGCACCAGGATCCGGGCTTCATCGACCACGTCGCGAACAAGAAGTCCGAGATCGTCCGGGTCTACCTGCCGCCGGACACCAACACGCTGCTGTCGGTCGCGGATCACTGCCTGCGCAGCCGCAATTACGTCAACGTCGTCGTCGCCGGCAAGCAACCCGCGTTGACCTACCTGACCATGGACGAGGCGATCGCGCACTGCACCCGCGGCCTGGGCATCTGGCCGTGGGCGAGCAACCACCCGGAGCGAGACCCGGACGTGGTGCTTGCGTGCGCCGGGGACATCCCGACGCTGGAGACACTGGCCGCCGCGGATCTACTGCGCCAGCACTTCCCCGATCTTGCCGTCCGGGTGATCAACGTGGTCGACCTGATGCGCCTGCAACCCGACAGCGAACACCCGCACGGACTCGCCGATCGCGACTTCGATGCGATGTTCACCGTCGACCGGCCGGTGATCTTCGCGTACCACGGCTACCCGACGCTGATCCACCGCCTCACCTACCGGCGCACCGGGCACGCGAACATCCATGTGCGCGGCTACAAGGAGGAGGGCACCACGACGACGCCGTTCGACATGGTGATGCTCAACGACCTGGACCGGTTTCACCTGGTGATGGACGTGATCGACCGCACCTCGACCCTCGGCGGGGATGCCGCCGTGGTGCGGCAGCAGATGTCCGACGCCCGACTCGCGGCCCGCGCCTACACCCGCGAATACGGCACGGACGACCCGGCCATCAGCGACTGGACCTGGCCTCGCTGACACCCGGATCCCCGCCGGACCGAACCGGTCCCTTGCGGCGGGCCTGGTTCGCCTCGTGGACCACGGCGTGGGCATCGGCCACGGGGCCCAGGTGCGCCAGCTTGTCGGGGTTGATCACCGAGCGGACCGTCTGGATGCGGCCGCCCGCGATATCGAGGGCGAGCGTGCTGAACACGTTGCCGTCCCGGTCGCGGAAGATGGCGCCGGGTTCGCCGTTGACCTCGTGCAACTCCAACGTGCCGCCGATCCGAACGAACGGCGGGAATGCCGTGGCGAGCGCGCGGGCGACCTGCACCGACCCGTGGACGGTCCTGCTCCAATGGGGGCCCTTGCCGCCGCTGTCCCAGACGATCTGCACGTCGGCGGTGAGCAGTTCGCGCAGTCCGTCGACATCACCCTCGTAGAGCGCATCGAAGAACTGCCGCGCAAGCGTGTCCCGTTCGCGCCGGCCCGCCTCGAACCGGGGACGGCCGTCGTCCATGTGGCGCCGCGCCCGCGCGTCGAGCTGGCGGCAGGCGGCCTCGGACCGCCCGACCGCGGACGCGACCTCGGAGAATCCGAATCCGAACACCTCGCGCAGCACGAACACGGCCCGTTCCAGAGGGCTGA
This sequence comes from Nakamurella lactea, assembly GCA_044463185.1. Taxonomy (GTDB): domain Bacteria; phylum Actinomycetota; class Actinomycetes; order Mycobacteriales; family Nakamurellaceae; genus Nakamurella; species Nakamurella lactea_A. The sequence continues at coordinate 12,990 of JBIQMQ010000052.1, forward strand.
GCCGCTCCAGCAGCAGCAGCGCGGCCATGGAGACCGAGTCGGCCAGCTCGGCCGCCCGCTCCGGGTCTTGATACGGGTCCGCGATCAACGGCTCCGGCAGCCACGCACCGACATACCGCTCGCGCCGCACGCGCGCCGAGCGCAGCACGTCGATCGCGATGCGCGTGACCACCGCCGACAGGAACGCCTTCGTAGACAGCGGTGGCGTCGCGGAGGCGTCGAAGCGCAGCCAGGTCTCTTGCACCGCGTCCTCGGCCTCGCTCACGCTGCCGAGGATGCGGTAGGCGATCGAGAACAGCAGCGGGCGCAGCTCTTCGAACTCCTCCGCTCGGTTCATCCGAGATTCTCCTTGAATCCTTGGCGCCACGATGGGTACTGGAGTTCCCAGCCGAGCTCCGCCTTGGCCTTGGCATTGGAGAACGCCCGACCCTCGGTCATCATCCACACCACGAACTCGCCCATCATCGCCCGAACCAGCCAGGCGGGGACCCGCATCGGTCGCTTCGCGCCGAGGCACTCGGCCAGATACGGAAGCCATTCGTTGACCGGCGCGGGCTCGTCGTCGACGATGTTGAACACGCCGCGCGCTCGCTTTTCCACCGCCAGCACGGTGGCGCTGGCCACGTCGTCCACATGCACCCACGAGGTGTGCCCGGCGCCGCCCCCCACCAGCGGGAACTGCCGCTTGCGTACCGGCTCGGTCAGGCCGTCGCTCGCGCCCGGCCCGTACAACCAGCCGTACCGCAGCACGGCGCCGCCCCGGGACAGCACGGTGTCTTTGATGTGATGCAGCGACGCCGTCGCCAGATGCTTCGGGTCCAGCGGGTCGTCCTCGGTCTTCACCCAGCCGCCCTCGCGGATGCCGTTCCAGCTCGCATAGGACTGCGCCACGACATGCTGCACGCCGGCCGCCTC
>JBIQMQ010000053.1:0-3082 GCA_044463185.1 Nakamurella lactea
CGCGCCGGACCGCTGACCGAGCGCACTACTGCTCCCGACCCCGGCGCTGTCCGCGGCCGGGCCGAAGCCGCCCCAGCCGCCGCGACCGCGGCAGCGGGGTCCCGGACAGATCCCGGCCCGCTACCCGCCGCCGGCGCGGCATGCGCACCGTCATGCGGAGCTGCCGCCGAGCGGCGCGGGCCACCTGACGTCGAGCGTCCGCGTCCCACAGCTCCGGGTGGCGCCGAAGATGCTGGTATTTCCACGCCGCGTAGGGCAGGTGCAGCAGGTACACGCCGAGGCCCAACAGCAGGATCAGGTGCGGCTCGTAGAACAGTGCGGCAACGCCCACCACGAGCAGCACCAGCAAGGGCAGGACCATCTGCGTCGGCACCCGCACCGACTTGAGCGCGATGGTGGGCAGCCGCGACACCATCAACAGGCCCATCAGGATCGCCCACAATCCCACGAACCACGGGGCCGACCAGAATCCGGTGCCGAAGCGGATCTCGGCGAGCAGCGGCACCGTCGCCAGCAGCGCGCCGGCCGGCGACGGCACGCCGGTGAAGAACCCCTTCGCCCACGGCTTCGGGGCCGTGTCCAGCAGCGAGTTGAACCGGGCCAGCCGCAGCACCGTGCACACCGCGTACACCAGGCACGCCGCCCAGCCCAGCGAATGGCCCTCCAGGGCCCAGATGTACAGCAGCAGCGCCGGCGCGACGCCGAACGAGATCGCGTCCGACAGCGAATCGAGCTCGGCGCCCACCCGGCTCTGCGAGCGCAGCAGCCGCGCGGCCGGCCCGTCCAGCGAATCCAGGATGGCGGCAGCGGCGATCGCCCCGATCGCATACGTGAAGTGATGCGGCAGCGTCCGCTGCAGGGCGAACGCGACCGCAGTGAGCCCGGACGACACGGCGAGGACGGTGATCGCGTTGGGCAGGAACCGCACGCCCGGGACGGTCGCCATCAACGGCCACCCAACCGCGCGAGTACGGTTTCGCCGCCGACGGCCCGCTGGCCGAGGCGCACCTGGGGCACGGAGCCCTCGGGCAGGTAGACGTCCAGCCGGGAGCCGAAGCGGATCAGCCCGTAGACCTGGCCCGCGGCGAGCTCCTCGCCGGCTGCGGCGTCACACACGATGCGCCTGGCGATGAGGCCGGCGATCTGCGTGACGACGAGGGCCTGCCCGCCGACGGCGGGCGCGATGACCAGCGAATTCCGCTCGTTCACCTCGGAGGCCTTGTCCAAATCCGCAGACAGGAACGCCCCCGGGTGGTAGTGCGCGGATAGCACCGTGCCGGCCACCGGCGCGAATTGAACGTGCACGTCGAGCACGGACAGGAAGATCGACACCCGCGGCAGCGGATGGTCGCCTAGCCCTGTCTCGGGGGGCGGGGCGGCCTCGGAGATCAGCGATACGATGCCGTCCGCCGGAGCCACCACCAGCGCTGCGTCGGCGGGCGGCACGCGGTCCGGTACCCGGAAGAACAGCGCCGAGCCGGCGGTCGCCAGCCAGCTCATCCGCCCGACCAGGCCCGCCAGCCGTCGCAGACCCACAGCCGCGAGCAGCCGGCGCAGGAGCTGGAGGGTGCCCCATACCCCGGCCACCACCACGTAGCCGCCGGGGTGGATCCGCGGCACCGCGGCACGTACCAGCCCGGCCAGATGCCGTGCGGTACCGACGTCCGCGGCCGGGCTGTCGGCGGCGTGAGGTGTGGCCGGCGGCTTGCTCATGCGGCCTGTCGCCTTTCGTCAGGTGCGGCGCTCGCGCTCGCGCGCTGTGCCGGCGGTCGTCCCGATGGGTCTGGTGGGTTCCACCAGTGCTCACCGTAGCGCCCCGCGGCGACACGGCCGCCATGCCACGTCGACAGGGGCGAGGGGTCAACCCCGGAGCCGCCGGCCGCGCGGCGTCAGCGGGTTTTGCCGAAGCTGAGCGGCGCGACGCCGCTGTCCAGGCCGAGGCTGCGCTCCAGATCCGCCGGCGAATGGTTCCGCAGGAACGCTGCGAATCTCCGGGCGATGGCCGACCAGTGGTCCTGCGCGGTGCGCTCACTGATGTCCAGCCGGCGGGCGATGCTATGGAACGTCTCGCCACGGGCACGGCCGGCCAGGATCTGCATCTGCCGCAGGGTTAGCGAGCGCAGCGTCGCCGCACCGTCCAGGTGGTCGTTTCTGATAACGGTGCCGCCTGCCGCGATTCTGGCCAGGGCGCCCGCCAGCACGTCGACCGAATCCGCCTTGGACACGATGCCGCGGGCACCGGCTTCGACGTAGCGCGTCAGCACCGCGGGCCGCGATTCGAGTGTGTAGAGGCAGACGCTGTAGCCGATGCGGGCCAGGGTCCGCACGGCAGCCGTCTCGCGGCCCCCGTCGACGGCGATGTCCACGAGCACGATGTCGGCCTCGGCCCCCGACGTGAGGAAGGTCTTCACGGAGGGGAACCCGGCGGTCACGGTGAATCCGGTGAGCAGCAGCGGCAGCCCGGCGCGCATCACGGCGCTCGGGTCGATGACGGCGAGGCGAGGCGGAGCTGAAGTCATGGCGGGTGAGGGGGCGAAGGATCGGTGGTGGCGGTGTGTCATGGCGTGAGGTCGCGTCAGAGGTGGCCGGCTGAGATTCGTGGCAACTGGGTCGACGAACGGCACGTGCGCATGTCCTTGTCGGTGAGAACCTTGTGGTTGAGAACCTTGTCGGTGAAAAGTGTCGGCACCCCGTTCCGATTGCACGCCGGTTCGCGTGCGGAAACAAGCGGGAACGCAATATCCGGACAGGTCCGGACACCCCGGACACTGTCTGTGCAGGCCGCGGCGATAAGTTCGATCTTGGCCCCGCTCGGCGATCCAGGCGGGTCGCTCACCTGTTGTGAAGCTTGCACGGATTGTCGGCGTTGCTCCCTACAATCCGGGCATGCTGGAAAAGCCGGGTGCGACGATCGATCCGGGGCGAATCTCGGATCGCGTGGATTTCGCTGCCGCTCTGACATCGCTGCGCGAGGCCGCCGGGCTGACGGTGCGCGATCTCGCCAAAAGGGCAGCGGTGCCCACGGCTACCGTGAGCGGCTACCTCAGCGGGCGACACCTGCCGAACCCGTCTCAGCCCGAGG
>JBIQMQ010000053.1:3182-10562 GCA_044463185.1 Nakamurella lactea
ACCGTGAGCGGCTACCTCAGCGGGCGACACCTGCCGAACCCGTCTCAGCCCGAGGCTTTCCTGGACGTGCTCGCGGCGTGCGGGGTCACCGCCGAAACCGATCAGGATGGGTGGCTCGCGGCCCTGCGCCGGGTGCGCCAGGCGCCCGGCCGGCGCAGCGCCTCCAGCCCGTCGCCCTACCCCGGCCTGGCCAGCTTCCAGCCCGAGGACTCCGAGTTCTACTTCGGCCGGTCGAGCCTCGTCGCCGAGATCCACGCGCTGCTGGACGATATCCGCTCCGGTCGCCACCGCCAGCGCATCGTCGTCATCACCGGACCGTCCGGATCCGGGAAGTCGTCGGTGCTGCGGGCCGGGGTGATCCCGGCCGCGGTGGGACGGGGCGTCGCGCCGGTGGTGATGACGCCCGGCGACGATCCGGCTGCGGTTCTCGCCCGGGTGCTCGCCGACCGGTGGCACACCACTGCCGATCGGGTGGCCGCAGCGCTCGGCCCCGGTGGTGACGCCTTGGATGACGCCGCAGCCGCGCTGGCGCGCCAGCCGATCCTGCTCGTCGTGGACCAGGCGGAGGAGATGTTCACGGCCTGCCCCGACGAGACGCGCCGCGCCGATTTCCTGGCAATGCTGCAGCGCCTGACCGATGCCTCCGACCCGACCGGCCGATCCATCGCGACGGCGATCCTGGCGCTGCGGGCGGACTTCTACGTCGCCGCCGCCGACGAGCCGGTGCTGCTCCCGGCATTACGTCATTCCCAGATCGTGGTGGGCGCGATGAGCCGCGCGGAACTCACCGAGGCCATCGTCGCCCCCGCCGCCGCCGTCGGGATGCACGTGGAAGACGCGCTGGTGCAGACGCTGCTGGAGGACCTCGCGCCCCGCGACCGGCCGGGCAGCGCGCACGACCGCGGCGCGCTGCCGCTGCTCGCGCACGCACTGCACGCCACCTGGCTCGTGGCGCGCCGCGGCCGGATGACGGTCGCCGACTATCTGTCCACCGGCGGTATCGCGGGGGCCGTCGAGCGCACCGCGGAGTCGTTGTGGAGCGACCTGGACGAGGAGTCCCGCGAACTGGTGCGGCGCATATTTCTGCGCCTCGTCTTCGTCGACGACGAGTCGATGGTCACCCGCCGGCGTGCTCGTCTGGCGGAGCTGCGCGGGCTGGAGCCGGCGACCGCCGACGCCGCACACGTCGCGGGCGGCACGTCCGCCGCCGGTCCGACGGTGACGAGCGTGATCGAGCTGTTCGCGGATGCCCGGCTGCTGACCCTGCGCACCGACGCGGTGGAGATCAGCCACGAGGCGTTGATCGGGGCCTGGAAGCGCCTGAACGAGTGGATCAACGCGGACCGCAACGCGCTGCGCACCCACCGGCAATTCGCGGAATCCGCGCGCACCTGGGAGCAGTCCGGACGGGACGAGTCGTACCTACTGCGCAGCGGTCGTCTCGCCGTCGTCGAAGACCTCCTGGAATCCGGCCGGGTCACGCTCAACGAGGTGGAGCAGGCGTTCGTCGACGCCAGCACCAAGCGGTCGACCGAGCGTCGGGAATCGGACCGCCGGCAGCGTCTCCGGCTGCGTGCGGCCCTGGTGGCCGTCGCGGTGTTGGCCCTGGTGACGAGCGGATTGTCGGTGTTCGCGTTGCACTCGGAATCCTCGGCGAACCAGCGCGCCGCGGAGGCGACCGCGGCCCGCGACGACGCGCAGTCCCGCGAGCTGGCGATCGCGGCCGACCGGCTCCGGCTGTCCGATCCGGCGCTGGCGGCGCAACTCTCGCTGGCGGCGTACCGCATCGCCCCGACGGTCGACGCCCGGTCGGCGCTGATGGACAGCACCGCGCTGCCGCTGCCCACGCGGATTCTCGCGCAGGAGGGCCCGACGTTCATCGCGGTGGACCGGGCCCGGTCGGTGCTGGCCATCACGCAGGCGATGAGCGGCGGCGTCGATCTGTGGTCGATCGAGACGCCGGGTTCTCCGACCCTTCTCGCGGCGCTGTCCACAGCGCAGCCCGGGGTGCAGAAGTTCTCGATCGCGCTCAGCCCGGACGGGCGTCAGCTGGCCGCGGGCGACGCAGCCGGGCTGATCCAACGCTGGGACATCTCCGATCCGCGAAGTCCGCGGGAACTTCCCGGACCGGGCGTCGTGTTCCCGTCCGGGGTGTTGACCCTGGCGTTCAGCCCGGACGGGCGTCAGCTGGCCGCGGGTGGCGAGGGCAGCGCGGTCCAGCGCTGGACGCTGTCCGCCGGCGGAGAGGCGACGGCGCTACCGGACATCCCTGCCGCGGCTCTGGTGACCGCGCTGGCATTCTCGCCGGACGGCCGGACCCTCTGGGTCGGCGACGGGGAGGGAACGGTGACGGGACAGGCGCTGGCCGGCGACGGCGTCACACTCGATCCGGGTGCCACGCCGAGCACATTGGCGACGGGTCCCGCGGCGGTCTCGGCGGTGGCGATCAGCCCGGACGGATCGACGCTGGCAGTCGGCACGAAGCGCGGCGAACTGCACGTGTGGCGGCAGCGTGCGGGCACCTGGTTCGAGCAGGAGCAGCCGTTGGCGCCGTTGGCGGGATGGGTCGACACCCTCGCGTTCGCCCCGGACGGGGCACGCCTGGCGGTCGGCGCGACCGGCAACGATCTCCGCATCCTCAGCGTGCCGGACCTGGTGCAAGAGACAGCCATGGATGCCCCTGGTCCGGTCACCGCGGTCGCCTATACCGGCCAGGGCGAGCTGGCGGCCGGATCCAGCGACGGTTTTGCGCGGCTGTGGCCGGTGCCAGGCGTGGTGATCGGACCGGTCGGAGACTCCGTCTTCGACGTGGCCCGCCCTGCTCCGGGGCGGATGGACGTGGGCGCGGCCCAGAAGGTCGGCGGGCTCTTGACGTACGACGTGTCGCGGCGCTCCGACCCCGTCGGCGTGGCGACCCCGATGTCCGACGGTGGCGACGTCCGGCTGGCCGGGATTCTCGCCTCGACCCGCGACGGGAACCTGGTCGCGAGCGGCGCCGCGGGCGGCGAGGTGCAGCTCTGGGACACCACGGACGCCGATCACCCCCGCCCGATCGGGGCACCGTTCGCCGCGGCGGGCGATTTCGTCAACGGCCTGGCGTTCTCGGCGGACGGAACCATGCTCGCCGTCGGGTCGGACGCGTCGGTCGTCAACCTGTGGGATGTCACCGACCCCACGGATCCCGTACAGCTCGCCGTGACCGACCATGCGGGTGGCCAGGTGGCGTCGGTCGCGTTCCAGCCGGGAGGGAAGCTGCTGGCAGCAGCGACCACCGGCGGCAATGTGATGGTCTGGGACATCTCCACACCCACCCACCCGACATGGATCGCGAACCTTTTCGGGCTGACCGGCTACGTGCTGTCGGTGTCGTTCTCGCGCGACGGGGCGCTCCTTGCGGCCGGCGGCTCGGCGCGGGAGGTGCGGCTGTGGGACGTCCGCGATCCCCGGCGCATCGCCCCAGTCGGGCCACCCCTTATCGGCCCGGCGAACGACATCGGGATGGTGGCGTTCGACCCGGCGGGCGACCGTCTGGCGGCCGCCACGTACGGCGGCGTGGTGTGGCTATGGGACGTCGTCGACCCCGCGCACCCGGTGCTGCAGGCGAAACTGCGCGCCGCCGACGGCGTGCTCTACGCGCTGGCGTGGTCGCCGGACGGCGCCGAGATTTCGTCCGGGGGGTCGGCACAGCAGGTGTGGACGTGGACATCGGATGCGCAGGCGGCCGAAGCCGAGGTGTGCGCCGCTGCTGGCACGGTGATCACGAGGTCCGAGTGGGCATTGTATGTGCAGGAGCGCGACTACGACCCGCCCTGCCAGTGAGGCATCCTGCGCGGACTACGGCTCCCGGGCCGCGCCGCAGGCCGGGCAGGTCTCGGCCAACCGATCCTCGACGAACCGGCCGCACGTGTCGCACACGCGGTTCAACCAGCAGGCAGGATCGCCGCCGAGGTCCCGGTCCCCGGGAACGGTGCGGGTCGGCGCCTCGTGATCGCTCGTGCCGCGGTCTGTCATGCCATTTGTGTGCTCCGACATGGACGGCTACCTGCGGGTGGCGAGGTTGATGATCAGGATCAGCGCGATCGCGCCGAGCACCGCGACGCCGAACGACGCGAAGTCGAACCCGAAGGTCCACGGTTCGCGGGTGACCAGTCGGTAAATGAATCCGCCGAGCAGCGCGCCCACGATGCCGGTCGCGATATTGGTGAAGCACCCGCGCGGTCGGCTGTCCCGCACGATGAGCCCGGCAACCCAGCCGGCCAGCAGACCGAACAGGATCCACGACAGTACGTTCACGGCTCCCCCTCAGTGGGACATCCGGCAGGTCTACGCCGTGGCGGCTTCGCCGGTGGTGTCGTCGGTGCGCGTCGCAGCCAGTGCCCGGACCGTGCGCACGGCCTCGTCATGCGACATTCCGGCGCCCACTGCCAGACCGATCAAGTAGGTCGTGAGCGGGCCGGCGACCCGCGCCACGCCGTGTGCGACGTCGCGGGTGACGTCCAATAGCTCGTCGCGCAACGGGGTGTCGATGGGCTCCGGCGGCAGGCGCAGGGCCGCGGACGCCTCGGCGATCCACGAATCCAAGGTGCTCATGCGGCCCACGCTACCGGCCGTCGGGCGTCGCGGCGATCACGCGTCGCGCCGTCCGCCGTGAAGGAGCGGCGTTAGTCGAGGAGCCAGACTTCAACGGAATCGCCCGCCTCGAGGTGCTCCACGTCGGCGGGAACCACGAAGAGGCTGTCCGCCTGCGCCAGCGCGCCCAGCAGGTGCGAGCCCGGACCACCGATCGGCGTCACGGTACCGGCGACCGCGTCGACGGTGCCGCGCCGCAACTGTGTCTTGCCCCGCGGCGAGGTGATCGCCTCGGTGAGGCTCAGTCGGACCGCCGGGCGGCGGGGATCGGCAAACCCCATGGCGGCCCGCATGGCCGGTCGCACGAACACCTCGAACGACACGAACGAACTCACCGGGTTTCCGGGCAGGGTCACCACGGGGATTCCGTCATACACGCCTGCGCCCTGGGGCATGCCAGGCTGCATGGCCACCTTCGTGAAGGTGACCCCGCCGTCGGTGAACGCGTCCTTGACGACCTCGTAGGCGCCGGCCGAGACCCCGCCCGAGGTGAGGATCAGGTCGACGCCCTCCCGGCGCGCGCTCAGCGTTTCCCTGAACGTCGGCACGTCGTCGGCGACGAAATGGGCGAGCCTCGCGACGCCGCCGGCGGCGGTGACCGCGGCCGTCAGCATCTGTCCGTTGGATTCGTAGATCTGGCCCGGCTCCAGGGCACTGCCCGGCGCGGCGAGTTCCGAGCCGGTGGACATCACCAGCACGGTCAGCGGGCGGAACACCGGCAGCGTCGCGTGCCCGGTCGCCGCGGCGACGCCGATCTGCGCCGCGCCGACGGTGACCCCGGCCGTCAGCACGGTGCTCCCGGCCCGGACGTCGTCCCCGGCGGGCCGGATGTGCGGACCGTCCGCCAACGGCCCGCGGATCGTCACCTCGGTGGTGCCGCCGTCGGTGAACTCCACCGGCACCACGAAGTCCGTATCGGGCGGCACCGGCGCCCCCGTCATGATCCGTGCCGACACGCCGGGGCCCAGCGGGCCGACATCGCCTGCGCCGGCGGGGATGTCGCGCGTCACTGGCAGCGTCACCGACGAGCCCGGGTCGCCGCTCAGCAGCGGCGCGATGTCGCTGCGGTGCACCACATAGCCGTCCATCGCGGAGTTGTCGAACGGCGGCAGGTTGACCGGCGACGTGACATCGGCGGCGAGCACCCGGCCCAGTGCCTGCTGGAGCGGCAGCTCGACCGGTTCCGTGCGCGGCAGCAGCGCCGCGACAGCCTGCTGATGCGCCTCGACGGAGCGCAGTTCGGACAGTGGTACGCCGTGTTCGTCCCTCGATGGGTTTCCATGCATGGCTCCCATCTTGCCCAGCCCGGCGCAGCGCCGCCGGGCGGTCCGCGTGAGTTTCTCGACACTGCCGTCGGTGCGGGCGGTGTCGCGGCGACAGTGCCGTACCGGGGCGCGATGACCGTGCCGTACGGTCGGGACATGGAACCTGTGCAGCCCGCCGCGGAGTCCGCTGGGGAGCGCCCCGCGAGGCCCGGCGTCGGCCCGCTGGACGAGGTCACGGTGCGTCCGCTTCGCACCTTGATCACGGCCAAACTCGTGGCGATGGTGATCCTCGCCGGCGCGGTGATCGCGTCCGGCTTCCTGCTCGCCCCGCAGGTCGGGACCGGGCTCGGCCTGGCGCCGAAGGTCGCGGCCACCGTGACGTCGATCGAGCCGCTGCCGGCCGACGACAACGCGGTCGATTCCACCTGTACGCGCGAGCGGGTGCACGTGTCGTGGGGCGACGGTCGGGACGGGTCGTTCCTCACCTGCGGTGTGACGGCCGCCGACCCCGACGCGGACCCATCCGCGCTGGCCGTCGACGTGGGCGACGTGATCGACGTGTACGCCGTGGCCGGCTGGCAGTCCGTGGTGATCGGCTCGCGCGGCCCGAACGTGATCTTGGTGGCGGTCCTGCTGGCAGTGCTGGCGCTCGCCGTGGTGGGATTGGCGCGGTACACGCGGGAACGGCGAGCGATCGGCCAGTTGACCCGATCCCCGGTGCCGGGCGAGGGGCTGGCGGCGACCCGCACCGGATTCGGCATGGCCTTCGACGCGCTGAGCCTCGGCAAGGGCAAGCGGGCGATGCTTCAGATGCGGTTCGACGACGCGACGCTGCGCCCGTTGCGGCTGCAGGTTCCCGGGGCGTCGGCGGAGGCGATGCGGTGGCGCACGGCGACGATCCACCCCGCGGGCCGCACCCGCGCAGGGGATCCGGCCGGACCCTATGTGCTCCAGACCGGCAGCGGTGGAACGCTTGTCGCCGCGGGCCGGCGGATTCGGCGTCGTTCGAAGGGCGAGGGATGACCGAGCATGACGCCGCAGCGGGGCTGCGCCGCGTCCGGTGTGTTGGGGCCGTCGTGCGGGACGACGCCGGGCGGTTGCTGCTGATCCAGCGCGGCCACGAACCGGCGAAGGGGTCCTGGTCCGTGCCCGGCGGCCGGGTCGAACCGGGGGAGACGGACGAGCAGGCCGTGCGCCGTGAGATCGCCGAGGAGACCGGCCTGTCGATTCGGGTGGGCGCGCTCGTCGGTCGGGTGCAGCGGTCCGGCGGGCCGGGCGTCGTCTACGAGATCTTCGACTATGACGCCGTTCTCGAGGCCGATGCGCAATCCGGAGCGGAAGCGCCCGGGGGCTCGCCATGGCCTGGCCGGGCCGGGGACGACGCCGTGGATCTCCTGTGGGCCACCCGGGCTGACCTGGATCGGCTGCCGCTCACCGACGGGCTCGTCGAGTCGCTGACCGCCTGGGACCGGATGCCCCGCTAGGG
>JBIQMQ010000053.1:10662-13651 GCA_044463185.1 Nakamurella lactea
CGAGCAGCAGCAGCGCCGCCACGGCGAACATGGTGAGCCCGATCAGGACGTCCAGCACCCGCCACACGGCCGGCCGGGACGCCCATCGCGAGGCGCCGCGCGCCCCGAAGCCCAGCCCGGTGAACCACAGCGTGCTGGCGAGGCACGCCCCGGCCGCGAACCACCACCGCCCGGAAGGACCGTGCAGGTTCGCGAGGTTGCCCAACATCAGCACCGTGTCCAGGTAGACGTGCGGGTTCAAGAAGGTGAGCGCCAGGATCGTCAGGATCACGGAACGCGCCGGTGCCGCGGCGGCGGACAGCGAATGGTCCCGGCGGGCGGCCAGGATCGACCGCGACCCGTACCAGATCAGGTAGGCGGCGCCGACCCAGCGCAGTACGACCAGCGCATCCGGCATGCGGGCGACCAGCGTGCCAACCCCGGCGACGCCCGCCAGGATCAGCGCCACGTCGGCGCCGATGCAGATGCCGACCACGGTGGCCACATGCGACCGGGCCAGGCCGGTACGCAGCACATACGCATTCTGCGCGCCGATCGCGACGATCAGCGAGAGCCCGGTTGCCAGACCGGTGAGCAGCAAAGGCATGGCGACATCGAGCACGTCCATAGACGATAGGGCTCGACGCCGATGGAGAAAAACTAATGATTCTGCACCTGCATTAGAATGGCTTCATCCGGGGCGCCTGGCTCCGGTGCCCCCGGCGTCCGGAAGGAGACCGAGCCTCATGCACTCCGACCACCTACGGGCGCTGCTGGCGATCGTCGATACCGGCACCTTCGAGGCGGCCGCCCGGGCGCTGCACGTCACCCCGTCGGCTGTGAGCCAGCGGATCAAGTCCCTCGAATCGCAGATCGGCCGCCCCGTGGTGCAACGTGCGGTGCCGTGTCGGGCCACCGAGGCGGGCGCGGTCCTGGTGCGGATGGCTCGGCAGATCGCGGTGCTCGAGGCCGACGCCCTGGCCGAGTTGAGTCCGGCGGACGGCGGCCCGGCCGAGTTGTCCGTCGCGGTGAACGCCGATTCGCTGGCGACGTGGTTCGTCCCCGTCCTGTCCACGATCGCGGCCTGGACGGGCATCACGGTGCGACTCCACGTGGAGGACCAGGACCATTCGGCAGCCCTGCTCCGCTCCGGAGAGGTGATCGGCGCCGTGACCTCCGACCCGAACGCGATCCAGGGCTGCGCGGTGCGCCCGCTGGGATCGATGCGGTACGTCCCGATGGCGACACCCGAAGTTCGCGACGCCTACCGACGGGGCCGCGGAACCGACTGGACGCGCATGCCCGTGGTCGTGTTCAACGCGAAGGACGACCTGCAGCACATGTTCCTGGCGCGCCTGGGCGTGGCCGGCGACGGACCGCCCGTGCACACTGTGCCCTCGTCCCAGGCGTTCGTCGCCGCGGTGGCCGCCGGACTCGGTTGGGGCATGGTGCCGATCGCGCAGCTCGGCGGCGTCCCGACTGGCACTCTGGTGCGGCTCGGGGCGCGCCATGTGGACGTGCCGCTGTTCTGGCAGGCGTGGCGGTTGAGATCGGCCCGGATCGACCGGCTCACCGCGGCCGTCGCGTCGGCTGCCGCTGCCGGCCTGCGGTGACGGCGCTGCCGGACCTCGCGCCGCGGGCCCGCCTCGAGGGCTGCGTCATACATGGATGACGTAGCTGCCGGGTGGTTGCACTCTCAGGGGGAGAGTGCCAAACTGGTGATTGGCACTCGCACGTCGTGAGTGCTAGGTCATCTCGGCGAGGGATGGCGCCGACCGGGTCGTATATCCGGCCGGAGCCGTCTCGTCCGTCGCGGGCGTCGGGGGCGACCACCTAACCTCAAGTCACTGCTTGAGCGGCCCTACCGGGTGCGCGAGGAGCAGGCGAACATCTGGAGGATTGAACACCTCATGGCCAAGCTGATCGCTTTCGAAGAGGAAGCGCGTCGCGGGCTCGAGCGCGGGATGAACACCCTCGCCGACGCCGTCCGGGTGACCCTCGGCCCCAAGGGCCGTAACGTCGTCCTGGAGAAGAAGTGGGGCGCGCCCACCATCACCAACGATGGTGTGTCGATTGCCAAGGAGATCGAGCTCGAGGATCCGTACGAGAAGATCGGCGCCGAGCTCGTCAAGGAAGTTGCCAAGAAGACCGACGATGTCGCCGGTGACGGCACCACGACCGCCACGGTCCTCGCCCAGGCGATGGTCCGCGAGGGCCTGCGCAACGTCGCCGCGGGTGCCAACCCGATCGCGCTGAAGCGGGGCATCGAGAAGGCCGTCGCGGCCGTGTCCGAGCAGCTCCTGTCCGACGCCAAGGAGATCGAGACCAAGGAGGAGATCGCGGCGACCGCGTCGATCTCCGCCGCTGACCCGGCCATCGGCGACCTGATCGCCGAGGCGATGGACAAGGTCGGCAAGGAAGGCGTCATCACCGTCGAGGAGTCCAACACCTTCGGGCTGGAGCTGGAGCTCACCGAGGGCATGCGCTTCGACAAGGGCTACACGTCGCTGTACTTCGCCACCGACCTGGAGCGCCAGGAGGCCGTGCTCGACGACCCGTACATCCTGCTGTACGGCTCCAAGATCTCCTCGGTCAAGGACCTGCTGCCCGTGCTGGAGAAGATCATGCAGGCCGGCAAGCCGCTGCTGATCATCGCCGAGGACGTCGAGGGCGAGGCCCTGGCCACCCTGGTCGTCAACAAGATCAAGGGCACGTTCAAGTCCGTCGCCGTCAAGGCCCCGGGCTTCGGCGACCGCCGCAAGGCCATGCTGCAGGACATCGCGATCCTGACCGGTGGCCAGGTCATCACCGAGGACGTGGGCCTGAAGCTGGAGAACGCCACTCTCGACATGCTGGGCACCGCCCGCAAGGTCGTCGTCACCAAGGACGAGACGACCATCGTCGACGGTGCCGGTGACGCCGACGCGATCGCCGGCCGGGTCTCGCAGATCCGCGCCGAGATCGAGAAGTCGGACTCCGACTACGACCGCGAGAAGCTGCAGGAGCGCCT
>JBIQMQ010000054.1:0-8039 GCA_044463185.1 Nakamurella lactea
TCCGGCTGCATGCCGAGTTCGGCGAACGGCTGGGCCCGATCCGGGGTGGCCGCGGCGTGGGTGACGCTGTCCTGGGTGATGGCGGGCGTCCCGGTGCTGGTCTCCGCCATTACGCGGCCGCTCCTATGAGTGAGTGCACCAGTGAGGTGAACAGGGACAGGCCGTCGGTGCCGGGGCCGGTGAGCGCGTCGATGGCGTGCTCCGGGTGCGGCATCAGGCCGGCGATGCGTCCGTCGGCGGAGCAGACCCCCGCGATGTCGCGCAGCGACCCGTTGGGGTTGCCGCCGGCGTAGCGGAACAGGACCCGGCGCTCGGCCTCGAGCTCGTCGAGAGTCGCCTCATCCGCCACGAACCGGCCCTCGGCATGCTTCAGCGGGACGAGAATCGTTGCTGCGGCGTCATACTCGCTGGTCCACACGGTATCGGTGCGCTCGACGGTGAGGTGCTGGTCGGTGCAGTGGAACTTGAGCCCGACGTTGCGGGTCAGTGCGCCGGGCAGCAGGCCGGCCTCGCACAGCACCTGGAACCCGTTGCAGATGCCCAGCACCGGCATGCCGCCGCGGGCCGCGTCGATCACCGAGCGCATCACCGGGGCGATGGCCGCGATGGCCCCGGCCCGCAGGTAGTCGCCGTAGGAGAAGCCGCCGGGCACCACGACCGCGTCCACGCCGTGCAGGTCCGCGTCGGCGTGCCACAGCGAGACCGCTTCGGCCCCGGCCACTCTCACGGCTCGCAGCGCATCCACGTCGTCCAACGTGCCGGGGAAGGTGATGACGCCGATCTTCGCCGTCACGACCCGCTCACCGCGCCCTGCGAGTCCGGAACGCGCGTCACGGTCCAGGTCTCGATCACCGGGTTGGCCAGGATGGTGCCGGCGAGCTGCTCCAGCTCCTCGTCCGTCATGGCGTCGTCCACGACGAGCTCGAAGTGCTTGCCGGCGCGGACGGAGGCGACCCCGCCGTATCCGGAACGGGCGAGTGCCGCCTCGATCGCCTTGCCCTGCGGGTCCAGGATTTCCGGTTTGATGACGACGTCCACTGCCACGCGGGCCACGGCGCGCTCCTGGGGATAGAAACGGGGATTCGACGCTGTCCAGACTACCGGGCGGCCGGGACGCGTCAGTTGGTGGCTACCAGGCGCAGCGGGGCGTCACCCGGCGGCAGATCCCGGGCGGGGGCGTTGTCGTTGAGCCACTGGCGGAATGCGCCGCGGGGGACGGGGCGGGAGATGTGGAAGCCCTGTGCGACGTGGCAGCCGAGGTGCTGCAGCTCGTCCATGACCTCCTCCGATTCGACGCCCTCGGCGACCACCCGCAGGCCCAGGTTCGCGCCGAGGCCGGCGATGCTGCTGATCAAGGCCCGGCTGGACCGTGGGTCCGCGGAGGTGAGGCCGCGGATGAACGACCGGTCGATCTTGACCTCCCGCACCGGCAGTTGCTGCAGGTACGACAGGCTGGAGTAGCCGGTGCCGAAGTCGTCGAGCGAGATGCTGACGCCGAGGTCGGCGAACCGGTCCAGCACGTGCAGCGTCTGCTGCGGATCGGAGATGATGCTGCTTTCGGTGATCTCCAAGGTCAGGCTATTCGGCGGCACCCCGGCGTAGGCGAGGGCATGCCGAACCCGCTCCGGCAGTGCGCTGTCGCCGACGTCGCGGGCCGACAGGTTGACCGCGACGCTGATGTGCCGCCCGCTGTCGCGCCATCGGCGGCATTCGCCGACCGCCGCGTTCAAGATCAGCGGGGTGAACTCGTTGATCAGCCCGGTGGTCTCGGCCAGCGGGATGAACCGGTCGGGTCCGAGCAGTCCGAGGTTCGGATGGTTCCAGCGCACCAGCGCCTCGGCGCTGACGACCTTGCGCGTCTGCAGGTCGACCTGCGGCTGGAAGTAGACCTCGATCTGCTCCGGGTGGTGACGCAGCGCCATCCGCAGATCCGCGAGCAGCGCCAGGTTCTCGATCCGGCCGCTGTCCATGGTGGCGCTGTAGATGGCCACCGTGCTGTCGTCGGCCTTGGCGGCATACATGGCCGTGTCGGCTTGCCGCAGCAGGTCCGTCATCGGCGTATCGCCGGTGGACACGGCGAGCCCGATGCTCGCGTCCGGGGTGAGCAGGGCCTCGGGGAAGGTGACCGGCCGGCTGAGGTGGGCGGCGAGTTCCTGGCCGAGCATGCGGGCGGCGGCCTCCCCGCCGGACAGGTCGGGCACCAGCGCGGCGAACTCGTCACCGCCGAGGCGGGCGACGGTCGCCGAGGGCGGCAGGAACTCCCGGAGGCGCGCGCCCACGATCCGCAGCAGCCGGTCGCCGGCGCTGTGGCCCAACGCGTCGTTGACCTCCTTGAAGCGGTCGAGGTCGAGTACCAGGACACAGGCCGCGGTGCCGGGTTCGGAGACGTGCTGCTCGATGTGCCGGGACAGGAACGACCGGTTGGCAAGGCCCGTCAGCGAATCGTGCGAGGCCTCGTAGGCGAGCCGTTCGACGAGGCGGGCGCTGCCGCCGGCGACGGCGAGGTGACCGGCGAGCGTCTGCAACAGCGTCATGTCGTGGGACGTGAAGGTGGCGGTCTCGCCGAGCCGGTTGCAGACCGTCAGGGTGCCGACGAATCCGTTGGTCTCGGGCAGCGGAACCAGGATGGCGTCGAGACGGTCGTGTTCCTGCAGCCAACGCCGGACGGCGCGGTCCTTCGTCGATCGCGGGGCCAGCAGCGGCTCCGCCTCGTCCAGGGCGCGGATGGTGGCCCAGTCCAGCACCGCGGCGTCGTGGGTGACGCTGAATCCGGTCACTTCGTCGTCGGTGAACCGGGTGGTCTGCGGCGCGGGTCGGCGTCCGGCCGTCGGGCCGGGATCCGCCCCGTCGGATGCGGCGTCGGTGCCGGGTGGCAGGTCGGCGGTCATCAGCAGCAGCTCCACGGAGCTGGCGCGCAACAGCGACCGGATCCGTGCCAGCAGTTCCTCGGCGACCTCGCGCAGCGATTGCGCGCCGACGCCGCCGTTGACGAATTCGTGCAGCAATTCCAGGCGTTGATGACGCCGCGTCGTGGCGAGGTAGCTGCGGTACAGCACGATGCCCGCCACCGTGAACACCGCGATCACGCCGAAGCCGAGCGGGCCGGCGTTGGCGAGCAGCAGGGAGCCGATCGCGACCGCGGTGGACGCCACCGCCAGGGCCAGCGCCGGCAGCAATACGTCGCGCAGGTCCTTACGCGACACCGGCCCGCCGTGCAGCCAGATCACGTACAGCACGAACAGGCTCATCACCTGGTCGCAGACGGCGATCACGATCAGCACGCCGACGGCGACGGGCACGTCCAGTTCCGTCCGCGGCCCGAAGACGGCGAAGAGCACCGCCGCATTGACGGCGGTCTCGAAGATGTAGGCCGAGCAGTTGTAGATGATCTTCTCGAGGCTGATGCGTTGCAGGATCAGCGCGGTCGCGGCGCCGACCAGCCGGGCGAGCACCAGGTCCGCCACCGGCATGGTCAGCAGCCCGATGGCCAGCGGGATGCCGGCAAGCGTCAGCGAATGCGCCTGCCGACGGAACTCGATATTGAGCAGGAACTGCTCACCGAGCAGGAACGCCCCGACCAGTACGGCCAGCAGTGCCCAACGCGGCAGCGGCGTCTCGATCAAAATCGGGGTGGGCTGAAGCCAGACGATCACCACCGCGATCGCCACGAAGGCACCGGATAACAGGAACGTCTGCCTCTTGGCGCTCCTCCGGGGCGCGCCGCCCGTCACCCGGTCAACTCCAACTGTCCCCGGACCAGCGCGCCCCCGACCAGCGCGCCGACGACCAGCGCGCGGACATCCAATCCGCGTCCGACCAGCGCGCCGACGACCAGTTGGCGTCCGACCAGCGCGCGGACGACCACCGTGCCCCCGACCAGCGCGCCGAGGACCAGCGCGCGGACGCCCAGCTCGCGGCAACGTCGGATTCCCACCCGTCGCCGGTCCACACCGAGCCGTTCCACCAGCCGTCCTGCCACGCCGTCAACGTGGATGACGCAGCCCACCAGGCAGCCGGATCCCACGGCTGGCCCTGCACGTCGATCTCGCCGCCCAGCTCGAGACCCGCCGGATCGAGAAGATGGCTGCCGCCGCGCGCGGCCTCGATCGAGCCCTGCCCTTCCGAGATGGGCCACGACTGGGAGGAATTGAGCCAGTATCCTCCGCGGGACATCCGCTCTGCGACGGCGAGCGCCGCGGCCACGTTGATCTGGCCGGCACCGGCCACCAGCGGGCTCGCCGGCACCGGGGTCGCGCTCAGCACGAGGGCCCGCTTCACCTGATCCGGCGTCAGATTCGGGTACGCCTGCAGCAATAGCGCCACCGCGCCCGACACCACCGCGGCGGCCTGGCTGGTGCCGCTGCCGCGGAACAGCCGGCCGTCGACGTCGCCGTCGACCCGGCCCTGCGGGTAGTTGACGTCCACGAACGAACCGGGATCGCGCAACGACACGATCGACTTACCGGGCGCCAGAATGTCGACGGACCGATCCGGCGAGCCGGAGCTGCTGAACGAGGCGACGCCCGGCTGCCACCATCCGGCGACGGTGCCGCCCCCGTCCGATGCGCCGACGGCGATCACGTAGGGGTCGATCGCCGGGTTGGTCAGCCGACCGGCATCCGGGCCCTCGTTGCCGCCGGAGACCACGACGACCAGGCCGTGCCGCCAGGCGTTCTCGGCCGCCGCGGCGAGCGGATCGGACTGGTACGCCTGTTCCGAGTCGGTGCCGAAGGCCAGATTGACCACCCGGATCCGGGTGCCGTCGGGCAGGTACTGGTGCTGGGTGATCCAATCCAGCGCGGCGATCACCTGGCTCACGTCCGTACTGCCGTCGGTCGTGGCGAGTTTCAGCGCCTCGATCGTCGCGTCCGGTGCCACGCCGAGTTGGGTGTCCGGGCTGAGCCGGCCGATATTGGTCGCGCTCAGATCCGCCGTGTCGCGCGCCGCGATGATGCCGGCCAGGTGCGTGCCGTGCCCGAAGGTGTCCCGGTGCGCGAGGTCGCCGTTCGCCTCGATCGACAGATCCGGCCCGAGGACCAATTTGCCGGGCTTGTCGAGACCGGACACCGGCGACACGCCGGAATCCAGCAGTGCCACGCCGATGCCCTTGCCGGTGATCTGAAGGCCCGCAGCGTCTTGTTGGCGCCACACCGCGCGGGCGCCGATCGCGTTCTGGATGGTGTACAGCGAGCCGGGATCGGCCACCGCCGCGTTCCGGCCGAGGGCGGACTTGGCCCGCCGGTCGGCGAGCGCGTCGCCCCATCTGGTGCTGTAGCTACTGTCCAGCAGAAGAGAATGGTGCAGCGCGGGTCCGGAAAGGACCCTCGCCGGAGCGGTCAGTTCCGCCGGTGCCGCCGCCGCGGTTCCGGCGGTGGAGATGACGAGGAGTGCGGCTGAGCCCGCGGCGGCGGCACGAAGGCCCCACCGTGTCAGTCGTGAGTACCAAGAAGCGGGCTTGTCTGCCATCGCGGCTCTTCCTGTCCATTACGCACAGTGTGCGTAATCTTACGGAGAGTGTAGCGGGCTATCCGGTATGGGTCTACCGTTAGCCTTTGCTGTGCCCTCCTTCGAACGACCCGCCCGGTTCGCCGCCCTCCGCAACCGCGACTGCGCAATCTATTTGGTCGGCGGCGGCACTGCCATGATGGCCGACAACATTGAGCATGTCATCACGTATTGGGTTCTGTGGCAAGAGTTCCAATCGCCCGGTTTGGTCGCGTTCGAGGTAATTAGCCACTGGCTGCCATTCCTGTTTTTCTCGGTGCATGCGGGCGCGCTCGCCGACCGATACGACTGCCGCCGGGTGATCCAGGCCGCGCAGATTCTGTTCATGGCGGTGTCGCTGGGCTGGGGAATCGCGTTCGCCACCGGCACCCTGTCCATCCCGATCGCCTGCGTGCTGCTGGTGCTGCACGGACTTGCCGGGTCGATCTGGGGACCCGCGGAGCAGCTGATGCTGCAGGACTTCGTGGGGCGCGGCGAACTCGAATCCGCGGTGCGACTGAACGCGACGTTCCGCAGCCTGGGCATCCTGTTCGGCCCGGTGGTCGGATCGGCACTGCTGGTCGGGCTGGGGGCGACAGTCGGCATCTTCGTCAACGTCGCCATCTACCTGCCACTGACGGTGTTCCTGGCGTTCACCAAGTACACCGGACACACCCGGGACGGCATCCAGCAGCGGCCGAGGATGACCCTGCTCGCGGCCGGGCGGGTACTGCGCCGGACCGCCCGCAACCAAGTGCTGATGGCGATGATCGTGCTGGGCGGGCTGGGGTCGTTCTTCATCGGAGCGGCGCTGCAGTCCGTGATGCCGATCTTCGCGGACAAGCTCGGCGCCGGCTCGGCCGGCGTGACGTACGGCGTCCTGCTGTTCGCGGCCGGGGCGGGCGGGGTCGTCGGCGGGCTGGTCCTGGAGCTGTTCCGGTTCCTCAGGCCCACGGTGTCCGCCGCCGTGATAGCGACGGCCGCCTACGGGATCTCGATCGGGCTCTTCGCCGTGACGACGAACTACGCGCTGGCCGTGGCGATGCTGTTCGTCGGCGGTGTGTCCAACCTGGCGGCCATGTCCATCTCGCAGACCGTCACGCAACTCATGGCCCCGCCGGAGACCCGCGGCCAGGTGATCGGCGTGTACAACATGGCGGCGATGGGCCTGCGCATCGGATCCGGGTTCACCGTGGGGCTCATGGCGGGCGTGATCGGCGCCTCGTGGGCGCTGGCCACCTCGTCGACCGCGTTGATCGTGGGCACGTTGATCCTGGTCGCGGTGATCTGGCGCGGTCGGCGGGCCGCGGCGGCGAGCTGACCGTACGGCGCGACAAAGGCCGGTGACCGCTCTGGATACAGTTCGGCTATGACGATGACCGACCGATCCCACGCCGAGGCGCTGGACGCCGCAGACCCATTGGCACACTTCCGGGACCGGTATCTGCCGCAGGGCGACGACATCGTCGCCTACCTGGACGGCAACTCGCTGGGCCGGCCGATCCGCGCGGTGCGCGACGCGTGGCTGGACCTGGTCGACCACCAGTGGGGCGAGCGACTGATCCGGTCCTGGACACCCGGGCCCGGCGGCGGCTGGATGGAGCTGCCGGAGCAGGTCGGCGACGAATTGGCGGCCGCCATGCTGGGGGCGGCGCCCGGTCAGACCATGATCGCGGACTCCACCACGATCAACTTCTACAAGGCGATGCGGGCGGCGCTGGCGCTGCGCCCGGACCGTCGGGTGATCCTGATGGACCGGGACAACTTCCCCACCGACCGGTTCGTCGTGGAGTCGATCGCCACCGAGTTCGATTACGAGATCCGTTGGGTGCCGGGCGATTTCGCCGACCCGATCGGTGACGACGTGGCCGTGCTGACGGCGTCGCACATCGCGTACCACTCCGGCTACGTGGCGGACGTCGCCGAGATCACCGCCCGGGCGCACCAGGCGGGCGCCGTCGTCGTGTGGGACCTGTGCCATTCCGTGGGCGTGTACCCGGTGCGGCTGGACGACTGGCAGGTGGATTTCGCGGTCGGCTGCACCTACAAGTTCGTCGGCGGCGGGCCGGGGGCGCCCGCGTTCGTCTACGCCGCGAAGCGGCACCACGCCGACCTCCGACAGCCGCTCTGGGGATGGCTCGGCCGCCGCGACCCGTTCGAGATGGAGCAGGGCTACCTCCCGGCGCCGGGCGTCCGGTCGATGATGTCCGGCACGCCGTCCATCCCGGGCATCCTGGCGGTGCGTGCCGGTTCAGCCCTGATCGCCGAGGCCGGCATCGAGGCGATCCGCGCCAAGTCGGTGGCGCTCACCGAGATGGTGATCGACAGGTATGACGCCGTTCTCGCGCCGCTGGGCTTCGAGCTGGCGAGCCCTCGGGCGTCGCAGCGGCGCGGTGGTCACGTGACGATCCGCCGCGCCGACGCGCGGGAGCTGACGCAGGCCATCATCGCCCGCGGGGTCATCCCGGACTTCCGCACCCCGGACGGCATTCGGCTGGGGCTGTCGCCGCTGCCCGCGTCGTTCGCCGAGGTCTGGGACGCGGTGGAGATCATCC
>JBIQMQ010000054.1:8139-10473 GCA_044463185.1 Nakamurella lactea
CCCGTCTCCGCGGCCCGCACGGCGGCGGAACTCGGCGTGGTCGACGCGCTGGTGTTCCGCCGGATCGCCAGCGCCAGTTGGGCACACGTCGGCGGGCTCGGCCGCGGCCAGGGCTGGGCCGGGATCATCGACATCGACGAGGCCGACGATGCCCTGGCCATCCGGGTTCCCTCACAGGTCGGCGCCGTCTACCGGGCCGAATTCGGCGAGCCGGACCGGGTGCTCGGCCCCTACTACGCGGCCGGCAGCGCCGTCGTGCGGGTGACGCCGGACGTCGCCGTGGTGCTGGGCAGCCCGGACGGGACGCTGGCCGACATCGACGACGTCGCGCTGCTGCGGCTGGCCGCCCGCGTGGACGCCGAGATCGCCGATGTCGAACCGTCCAAGAGGCTCGCCGACGAACTCGAGGTGCTCACCTGCGTGCGCGAGGTGATGGACGCCCCCGTCGACTGCGGCCTGTCCGACACCCTGCGCCACGTCGCCACCGTCGCCGCCCGGGCACTGGGCTGCGAGGTCGGCGTGATCCGGCCCCGCGGCGGCGAATTCATCGTGGTGGGCGACATCCCGGAATGCGACCTGTGCGGCGGCGACCTGCACTCCTCCGCGTGGACCTCCGTGCTCGACGAGGTCGAGGCGCGGCTCGGCGACCAGCTGTGGTGCGCCCAGGACATGGCGTCGTCCCCGTCGCCGCTGCTCACCAAGGCGCTCCCGGAGTCCCGGGCCGTGCTCGCCGCGCCGCTGCCCGACCCGGTCGGCGGGTGCGCGGTCTTCATCCACACGGCCGCCAATCCGCGCGGGTTTTCCCGGCAGTGCCGCCGACTGCTGGACAACGTGATCGACACCGGGATGATCCTGGCCCGGACCGCCATCCTCCGCGACGAGCTACGGCTGGCCGCGGATCGCGCCGTCACCGCCGCCCGCACCGACCCGCTCACCGGGCTGGGCAACCGCCTCGCCTGGGACGAGGCCACCGGAAGCGCGCAGGAGGCGGTGGACGCCGGTGCCGTGTACAGCGTCGTCTCGCTGGACCTCGACGGCCTGAAGGCCGTCAACGACGAGTACGGCCACGCCGCCGGCGACGAGCTGCTGCGCCGCTGCGCCGACATCATCCGGCAGCACTGCAGCGAGGCGGACCTCGCGGTGCGG
This sequence comes from Nakamurella lactea, assembly GCA_044463185.1. Lineage (GTDB taxonomy): Bacteria > Actinomycetota > Actinomycetes > Mycobacteriales > Nakamurellaceae > Nakamurella > Nakamurella lactea_A. The sequence continues at coordinate 9,286 of JBIQMQ010000054.1, forward strand.
ATCGGCGGCGACGAGTTCGCCATCCTGGTGCCGCACGCGCTGGCCCCGACCGACGAGACCTACCTGGCCTTCGTGGAGGCGTTCGCCGGACTGCAGTCGACGAAGGGCTCGGTCGCCGCCAGCATCGGCGTGTGCGCCGTCCCCGCCGGCGGCAGCCTGTTCGACGCCATTCGCGAGGCCGACATGCGTATGTACGCGGACAAGCGCCGGCGTCGCCGCGATCGGGCCGACGCCGCGCGCGACGACACGAGGCCGGAGCCGGCCGGGCGAGAATGGAGCGGTGCGCAGACCTCCCCCGTTGCCTGACCGCGACGGCGTGTCGGCCGCGCGGCTGCGGATTCCCCCGGGCGGCCGATGGCCGACCGTCGCCGCCTTCCTGGCCGACCGCACGCACGGCGCCGCGGAGGCGGCCCGACGCCTGGACGCCGGCGAGGTGGTCTACGCCGACGGATCCGTCGCGCACTCGGACGACGCCTGCACCCCCGGCCAGACCCTGTACCTGTACCGGGATTTGCCCGACGAGGTGCCGGTGCCGGGCGACCTCGAGGTGCTGCACGCCGACGGCGACATCGTGGTGGCGGACAAGCCGCACTTCCTGGCGACCATGCCCCGCGGCACGCATGTGGTGCAGACGGCGCTCGTGCAGCTCCGCCGGAGGCTCGGCCTGCCGCAGCTCTCACCGGCGCACCGACTCGACCGGCTCACCGCCGGCGTGCTGCTGTTCACCGTGCGGCCCGAACTGCGCGCCCCGTACCAGCTGCTGTTCCAGCGCCGCGAGGTCGTCAAGACCTACCGCGCGGTGGCGCCGGTGCCGCCGGGCATGACGCCGCCCGTGACGGTTCGGTCCCGGATCGTCAAACCCGCGGGGAGCGTCCAGGCGGTGCAGGTGCCCGGCGAGGTGAACGCCGTGACGCACGTGGAGCTGCTGCGCACGCACGGCGAGCTGGGCGTGTACCGCCTGACGCCGGAAACCGGCCGGACGCACCAGCTCCGGGTGCACATGTCCGGGCTCGGCGCCCCGATCGTCGGCGACCGGCTCTACCCGGAGGTCGGCCCGCACCGGCCCGCCGACTTCTCCGATCCGCTGCAGCTCCTCGCCGCGTCGCTGGAGTTCACCGATCCGCTCACCGGCCGGCGGCGACGGTTCGAGTCGCGCCGGCGGCTCGCCCGGGAGGAGCTGTATTAGAT
>JBIQMQ010000054.1:10573-13626 GCA_044463185.1 Nakamurella lactea
CGGGTCATCGCCACATACAGGTCACCCAGGCCGCGCTCCCCCGAGGCCGCGATCGCTGCCGGCTCCACCAGCAGCACCTTGTCGAACTCCAGGCCCTTCGCTTCGCGCACCGGCAACACCACCACACGCCGATCCGGGCCCGCCTCGCCGCGCGCGTCCGGGACCAGATCCCGTACCGCGGACAGGATCTCGGCTCCGGTCGGGTTCGTGTCGCTGCCGTCTCCGCCCGCGTACAACACGGCGAGCTGGCCGGCGCGCATCTCGCGCGACTCGGCCCACACCGCTTCGGCGACCACGCGCGGCAGCGCCGCCGGATCGGACACCTGCAGCTGCCACGGCTTGTCGCCGGATTCGCGGACGGACGTCGGCGCGGTCAACGCCGGGTCGATGGCGGCCAGCACCGGCGCGGCCAATCGCATGATCTCGTCCGGGGTCCGGTAGTTGACGGTGAGCTCGGCCAGCCGCCACCGGTCCTTGGCGTGCGGGGAGAGCACCCGCGCCCAGCTCGAGGTGCCGGCCGCGTCCGATGTCTGGGCGGTGTCGCCGACGATCGTCATGGACCCCAGCGGGCAGCGGCGGAACACGGCGCGCCAGGCCATCGGCGACAGCTCCTGTGCCTCGTCCACCACCACATGGCCGTAGGTCCACGTACGGTCGGCGGACGCGCGGTCCGCCGTGGAACCGACCGGGCCCGAGGTCTCGTGCAGGCGAGTGATGTCTTCCGCGGTGAGCATGGACAGCGTGAAGCTGATGCCGGAATCGGAGTGGCCGGCCTCTTCGGCGCCGAGTGCGGCCAGCGTGTCGGTGGCGTATTGCAGCTCCTCGGCAAGCGCCGCCTCCCGCGCCCGGTCGGTTTCGCTGATCTCCCCGATCAGCTCCCAGGTCTCGTCGATGAGGGGGATGTCCGAGACCGTGAGCGGCGCGTCGGCGTCCCGCAGCAGGGCCTCGCGGTCGGCGACGGACAGCGACGGCGCCGCGAACGCCAGCCGTTCCGGGTCGCTGAACAGGTCGCGCACCAGCTGCTCGGCGGTGATCAGCGGCCAGATGCCGGACAACGCGGCCTGCACGGTGGTGTCGCGGGCCAGGTCGGCGACGATCTCGTTCACGTCCGGCGCGACCGCCTGCGGGTCGAGCGACGCCACGCCCGCCCGCTCGGCAACCTGCTCGGCCAGCCCGCGCAGCACGACGCGGAGGAACACGGCACGCGCCTGGTTGTGCGGCCGGCGCGAGGCCCAGGCCCGCTCGCGGGCGCGCCGCAGCAGGTCGGTGCCCACCGTGACGGTGCCGTGGTCGTAGGCGATGCGGATCGGACGGTTCGGGATGCGCTGCCGATGCAGCACCGCGTGGTCCAGGATCTTCGTCATGCGCAGCGAGCCCTTGATCGCCGCGGCGCGCGGGGCGTCCACCGCGGTGGCTTCGATGCCGGGTAGCAGCGTGCCGACGGTGGCCAGCACCACGCTGGTCTCGCCCAGCGACGGCAGCACCTGACTGATGTACTGCAAGAAGGTGCGGCTGGGGCCGATCACCAGCACGCCGTGGCTGCCCAGCCGCTGGCGGTAGGTGTACAGCAGGTAGGCGGCGCGATGCAGTGCCACCACCGTCTTGCCGGTGCCGGGCCCGCCCTGCACCACCAGCACGCCGGAGCGGTCCGAGCGGATGATGGCATCCTGCTCGGCCTGAATGGTCTCGATGATGTCGCCCATGCGGCCGGTGCGCGGCGCGCTCAGCGCCTCCAGCAGGGCGCCGTCGCCGCCCACGCCCAGGTCAAGGGCCGACTCGTCGACGCCGTCGGGGAAGCCGCCCTCCGGTGCCTGCAGGTACTCGTCAGACACCGACGTGACGCGGCGGGCCGCGGTGCGGATATGCCGGCGCCGCACCACGCCTCGCGAGTCGAGCGTGGTCGCCGTGTAGAACGGCGCGGCGTACGGGGCACGCCAATCGACCAGCACCTGCTCGCGCTCCGGCGAGTCGTCGGCCAGGCCCAATCGTCCGATGTGCACGGTGTGGCCGTCCGCCATGTCGAGCCGGCCGAAGCAGAGTTTGTCCTCGGCGGCGGCGTAGGCGGCGAGCTGCTCGGCGTAGCGGAATTGCAGCGCGTCCCGGGTGAACAGCCCGGACGGTGTCCCGTCGTTCTCCGACAGCGCGGCATTCTTCAGCTCCTGCACCCGGGCCCGCTCCCTGTCGAGCAGCCGGTACAGCAGATCGAGGTGCTGCTGCTCGGCGTCGAGCGCGCTGCCGCTGCTGCTCGATGACGGGTTACCCACCGTGAACTGGCCTCCCTACCTCGCCGATGGCTTGTGACGGCGGCCATCCAGTCTACGGGAGAATTCAGGGCAGCGGCGGTGGCGTTGCTGCGGATGACAGCCCTATTGCTGAGGGTGACGGCGTGTTGTCTGCGGGTGCGACCGGGGCTGCGCTGCGGCGTCATGCCACCAGGTTCGCGGCTTGCCGCGCGATGGCCAGTTCCTCGTTGGTGGGGATCACCGCGACCGCAACCCGGCTGTCGTCCGCCGAGACGACGCGCGCACCGTCCGCCGTCGCCCGGTTGCGCTGGGCGTCGAGTATGACGCCGAAGGCCCCGAGCCGGGCGCAGGCCCGTTCGCGGATGTCGGGGTCGTTCTCCCCGACACCCGCCGTGAACGTGATGACGTCGACGCGGCCCAGGATTGCGGCGTAGCCGCCGATGTACTTCGCGATGCGCCGGGCGTACAGGGCCAGGGCGAGCTCCGCCCGCTCGCCCTCCGGGCCGGTGCCGGCCGCCGCGGCGTGCACGTCGCGCAGGTCCACGTGCCCGGTAAGCCCGTACATCCCGGCGTGGCGGGAGAGCAGATCGTCGAGGCCGTCCGCGTCGTAGCCGGCGTGCCGCATCAGGTGGATCAACGCGCCCGGGTCGATGTCGCCGCCGCGGGTGCCCATCACCAGACCCTCGAGCGGGGTCAGCCCCATGGAGGTGTCGACGGGCCGGCCGGCCTCGATGGCCGAGGCCGACGCTCCGTTCCCCAGGTGCAGCACGATCTGGTTCAGCTCGCCGTGCGGCCGGCCAAGCAGCTCCG
>JBIQMQ010000055.1:0-13482 GCA_044463185.1 Nakamurella lactea
GCCGAGTCGGTGTTGTTCTTGAACAGGTAGATGTCGCCGCCGATGCCCTCGTCCGCCAACCGCTGCTCGGCGTCCAGCACGAGGTCGTGCAGGATTCGCTCCCCCGCCTTGTCGTGTGCCACCAGGGTGGGCAGGTCGTCGCATTCGGCCGTGGCGTACTCCGGGTGCGAGCCGACGTCCAGGTACAGGCGTGCGCCGTTGCGCAGGAACACGTTGGACGACCGGCCCCAGGAGACGACCCGCCGGAACAGGTAGCGGGCGACCTCGTCGGGGCTGAGCCGGCGTTGTCCGTGGAAGGTGCAGGTGATACCGAATTCGGTCTCGATGCCAAGGATTCGCCGGCGCATGGGCCCAGCCTAGTGACCGACGGGCCTCGAGCCGCGGCAGGCGCTCGACGGGTGTCAGCCCGCGGCTGGTGTGAGCGCCGCGCCCACCTCGTCGTCGGTGAGCCGCCGGAACCTCCGGCCCGTGCCGAACCGGTCCAGGATCGCCACCTCGAGCTGCAGCGGCCCGAGCTCCCGGGGGGCGTCCTCGCCCACCGCGCCGAGGGCCGCCACCGCCGCGGTCAGCGCGTCGGCCAGCGACCATCCCGGCACGAACGACTCGTCCAGCGACGCCGCGATCGGCTCGGTGGAACCGCCCATGACGACGTAACGGGACTCGTCCACGATCGAACCGTCGTACGAGATCCGGTAGAGCTGGTCGGACGCGATCCCCGCCGTGTCGGCGCCGTTGGTGGCGCCGTCGGAGCTCCCCGCTGCGGCGTCATCCACGATTCGCGCGCCACCGGGGACGGTGGCCACCTCGGCGACGCACAGCTCCACTTCGAAGGGCTTCTGGTGTTCCGAGAAGATGGAGCCCAGGGTTTGGGCGAAGGCGTTGGCCAGCCACCGGCCGGTCACGTCGCGCCGGTCGTAGGAGTAGCCGCGCACGTCTGCCAGCCGGATCCCGGCAGTGCGCAGGTTCTCGAACTCGTTGTACCGTCCGACGGCGGCGAAGCCGATCCGGTCGTAGATCTCGCTGACCTTGTGCAGCGTGCGCCAGTTGTTCTCCGCGACGAACAGCACGCCCTCGGCGTAGGTCGTCACCACGACGCTGCGACCACGGCTGATGCCCTTGCGCGCGTACTCGGAGCGGTCGCGCATGAACTGTTCCGGCGACGCGTAGATCGGCATGGTCATCGCGCATCATCCCTTCCGTCGGCCGCCCGCGCCGCGCCGCGCTGTGTCCTTGTTGTCACGGCGTCACCCGCCGGGCCGCAGTCGGCGGCCGGCGAGCACCTCTGCGGCCACGGCACCGACTTCCGCGTCGGAGAGTCGTTCGGCGCCACTAGCCGTGGCCACCACGACCACCGGATAGATGTTCCGGTTCACGTCCGGCCCGCCGGTGGCGGTGTCGTCGTCGGCGGCGTCGTACAGCGCCTCGACCGCGGTGCGCACCGCGTCCTGCGTGCCGGTTCCGGCCTCGTACCGCTTCTTCAGGGCGGACTTGGCGAAGACCGACCCGGACCCCACCGCGTGGTAGGCGTGCTCTTCGTAGCGGCCGCCGGCCACGTCGTAGGAAAAGATCCGCCCGGCGTGGGCGGCGTCGTGGCTGGCGCGGTCCAGGTCGTAGCCGGCGAACAGCGGAAGCACGGCCAGGCCCTGCATCGCCGCGCCGAGGTTGCCGCGGATCATGGACGCCAGCCGGTTCGCCTTGCCGGGCAGGGACAGCCGGGTGCCCTCGATCTTCTCGTAGTGTTCGAGCTCGAGCTGGAACAGCCGCACCATCTCCAGGGCGACGCCCGCGGTGCCGGCGATGCCGATCATGGAGTGCGAGTCGGCGACGAACACCTTCTCGATGTCGCGCTGGGCGACTAGGTTGCCCATGGTCGCCCGCCGGTCACCGGCCATGACGACGCCGTCGGCGCAGGTCAGTGCGACGATTGTGGTGCCGTGCGGCAGCGGTGGCATGGTGCCGGTGAAGTCAGACCGCGGCAGCAGGCCGGGCTCGGCCTTTGCGAGGAAATCGACGAACGAACCCGTTCCGGGCGTGAGGTAGGCCGCAGGGACGGCAGACGCGGGCCATGATTGCTCGCGCACCACGGTCACTGGCCGCCCTTCTGCACGTAGGCGCGCACGAAGTCTTCGGCGTTGGTCTCGAGCACGTCGTCGATCTCGTCCAGCAGGTCGTCGGTGTCCGCGGCGAGCTTCTCCCGCCGCTCCTGACCGCCACCGGCGTCCGGTGTCGCGTCATCCTCGTCACCGCCGCCCTGTCGGCTGACGCGTTCCTGTGCCATGCGACTTCCTCTCGCCCGGACCCGCCGCCGCGCCGTCCTGAATCGGCGCCGGCGTGGCGGGCAGGTGTTGCCCTCGACTCTACCCAGCCGCTAGCGGGGAGACCGGCTGCCGGTCAGCGCGTCCACCAGCTCGGCGGCGTCATCGACCGCGTCCATCAGGGCGCCGACGTTGCTCTTCGTCCCGCGGGTCGGATCGAGCATGGGGATGCGGACCAGCGCCTCCCGGCCGACGTCGAAGATGACGCTGTCCCAGGAGGCTGCCGCCAGCTTGTCGGCGTACTCGCGCACGCACCGGCCCCGGAAGTACGCGCGGGTGTCCTCGGGGGGCTGCGTCATGGCCCGGCGCACCGCGTTCTCGTCCACCAGCCGGCGCATCGACCCGCGGGCGACGAGCCTGTTGTACAGCCCCTTGTCCAGCCGCACATCGGAGTACTGCAGGTCGACCAGGGCCAGGCGGGGGGCCGCCCAGCCCAGCCCGTCGCGTGCCCGGAATCCCTCCAGCAGGCGCAGTTTCGCCGGCCAGTCCAGCCGGTCGGCCAGGTCCATCGGGTCCCGTTCCAGCGTGTCCAGCACGTCGTGCCACTGGTCGAGGACGTCCGCCGTCTCCGGATCTACGTCATCCCCGTAGCGATCCGCGACGAACGCGGCCGCCGCGTCCGCGTAGGCGCGCTGGATGTCCAGCCCGCGGGCGGTGCGGCCGTTCGCCAGCGGGACGGCGGTGGCCAGTGACGGGTCGTGCGAGATGTGGTGCACGGACTCCACCGGGTTCGCCAGTTCCATCGGCGGCAGCGGCCAGCCCTGTTCGATCATGGCGAGCACCAGGGACGTAGTGCCGATCTTCAGGTAGGTGGCGAGCTCGGCCAGGTTCGCGTCGCCGATGATCACGTGCAGCCGGCGGTGGATGCCGGGGTCGGAGTGCGGCTCGTCGCGGGTGTTGATGATGCCGCGCTTGAGCGTGGTCTCCAGGCCGACCTCGACCTCGATGTAGTCGGAGCGCTGCCCGAGCTGGAAGCCGGGCGTCTGCCCGGTGGGACCGAGCCCGACCCGGCCGGCGCCGGTGATCACCTGCCGGGAGACGAAGAACGGCGTGAGCCCGGTGACGATGTCGGTGAACGGGGTCGCGCGCAGGCACAGGTAGTTCTCGTGGGTGCCGTAGGAGGCGCCCTTGCCGTCCACGTTGTTCTTGTACAGCAGCAGCGGCTTCGCGCCGGGAATGGCGCCGGCGAGCCGGGCCGCCTCGTCCATCACCCGCTCCCCCGCCTTGTCGAAGAGCACCGCGTCCAGGGGGCCGGTGACCTCCGGGGCGGAGTACTCCGGATGCGCATGGTCGACGTACAGCCGTGCGCCGTTGGTCAGGATCACGTTCGCGGATCCGAGGTCGTCGACGTCCGGCTCGGCGATCGGCCCGTACAGGCTGGTGAGGTCGTAGCCGCGCGCGTCGCGCAGCGGGGATTCCACCTCGTAGTCCCACCGCGCCCGGCGGGCCCGCGGCGCCGCCACCGACGCCGCGTACGCCAGCACCACCTGCGTGGATGTCACGACGGGATTGGCGGAGGGGTCGCCGGGCACCGAGATTCCGTATTCGACCTCGGTGCCGACGATGCGCCGCGCGGTGCGGCCCAGCAGGGCCGCGGTCGGGTCGTCAGTCACATCGTCGAATCTAGCCGCACTACAGGTACTGCCCGGTGGAGGATGCGGTGTCGATGGCGCGGGAGCCCTCCGACTGCTTCCCGGAGACCAGGGTGCGGATGTAGACGATCCGTTCGCCCTTCTTGCCGGAGATGCGCGCCCAGTCGTCCGGGTTGGTCGTGTTGGGCAGATCCTCGTTCTCGGTGAACTCGTCCACGATGGCGTCCAGCAGGTGGGTGAGCTGCAACCCGTCGCTGCCCGACTCGATGCGGGCCTTGATGGCGGACTTCTTGGCGCGGTCCACGATGTTCTGGATCATGGCGCCGGAGTTGAAGTCCTTGAAGTACAGCACCTCTTTGTCGCCGTTGGCGTAGGTGACCTCCAGGAACCGATTGTCGTCGTCCTCGACGTACATCCGTTCCACGGTGCGCTGGATCATGCCGGCGACGGCGGCCGCCCGGTCACCGCCGAATTCGGCGAGATCCACCGCATTGATCGGCAGGTCGGGCGTCAGGTACTTGGCGAAGATGTCCCGCGCCGCCTCGGCGTCGGGCCGCTCGATCTTGATCTTCACGTCCAGCCGGCCGGGTCGCAGGATCGCCGGGTCGATCATGTCCTCGCGGTTGGAGGCGCCGATCACGATCACGTTCTCCAGGCCCTCGACACCGTCGATCTCGCTCAGCAGCTGCGGCACGATCGTGGTCTCCACGTCGGACGACACCCCGGACCCGCGGGTGCGGAACACCGAGTCCATCTCGTCGAAGAACACGATCACGGGGGTGCCTTCGGAGGCCTTCTCCCGGGCACGCTGGAAGATCATGCGGATGGTGCGCTCGGTCTCCCCCACGTACTTGTTGAGCAGCTCGGGGCCCTTGATGTTCAGGAAGTACGAGGTCACCCGCTCCTCGCCGCGCACCGCCGCGACCTGCTTGGCCAGCGAGTTCGCCACCGCCTTCGCGATCAGCGTCTTGCCACAGCCGGGCGGGCCGTACAGCAGCACGCCCTTCGGCGGCCGCAGCTGGTACTCGGCGAACAGGTCGGCGTGCAGGAACGGCAATTCCACCGCGTCGCGGATCTGCTCGATCTGCCGGGAGAGCCCGCCGATGTCGGCGTAGGAGACGTCCGGCACCTCCTCCAGCACCAGGTCTTCGACCTCGGACTTCGGCACCCGCTCGTAGGCATAGCCGGCCTTGGTGTCCACCAGCAGCGAGTCGCCGGGCTTGAGCGGCGAGTCCAGCAGCGGCGCGGCCAGCCGCACCACCCGTTCCTCGTCGGCGTGCCCGACCACCAGGGCCCGTTCGCCCTCCAGCACCTCGCGGAGCGTGGCGACCTCGCCGGCCTCGTCGAAGCCGCCGGTCTCCACGACCGTCAGCGCCTCGTTCAGCCGGAGCTGCTGCCCGCGCTGCAGGCTGCTCTGGTCGACGTTCGGCGAGACGGTGAGCCGCATCCTGCGGCCGCCGGTGTACACCTCCACCGTGCCGTCCGGGCCGGGCTCCAGGAACACGCCATAGCCGCTCGGCGGCTGCGCCAGCCGGTCCACCTCTTCGCGGAGCTCGAGCAGTTGGGCCCGGGCGTCGCGCAGCGTGGCGACGAGTTTCTCGTTGCGCTCGATGAGCGTCCGGATCTGGGTCTGCGCCTCGTCGAGCTCGCGCCGCAGGGGGTGCGGGCCGGCACCGGAATACGTGGAATCGCTGTGCGTCACCTTTGTTGGGCTCCCCTCAGATCCGCTGGTTCTACCCTACCGGCTGTGGCGCCGGCACCGGCGGGATTCGACGCCCGACCGGGCGCGGTTCAGCCGGTCGACTTGGGGCGGCGGCGCGGGGCCGGCGCGACGACGCCGGGTGCCAGCCGCCGCGTGGTGAGCAGGAACGCGGTGTGCGCGATCATCCGGTGCTCGGGCCGCACGGCAAGCCCCTCCAGGTGCCACGGCCGCTGCAGGGTCTCCCACGCCTCGGGTTCGGTGAATCCCCCGTAGGAGCGCAGGTCCTCGGCGACGCGGGACAGTTGCGTGGTGGTGGCCACGTAGACCACCAGCACCCCGCCGGGCACCAGGCAGCGGGCGACCATGTCGATCATCGACCAGGGTTCGAGCATGTCCAGGATCACCCGGTCCACCACGCCGTCGAACTCGGCGGCGTCACCCGAGCGCAGATCCCAGGCGGCCGGCGCCTCGCCGAAGAACTGGGTCACGTTGCGCCGGGCGAATTCCTCGTGGTCGGCGCGGATCTCGTAGGAGATCACCGAACCCGTAGGTCCGACGGCCCGCAGCAGGGAGCAGGTGAGCGCCCCGGAGCCGGCGCCGGCCTCCAGCACCCGCGCGCCGGGGAAGATGTCGCCCCAGGTGAGTATCTGGGCGGAGTCCTTGGGGTAGATCACGGCGGCGCCGCGCGGCATCGACAGCACGTAGTCGGCCAGCAGCGGCCGCAGCGCCAGGTACTGGGTGCCGTTGGCGGAGGAGATGACGCAGCCCTCCGGCTCGCCGATCAGGTCGTCATGGGCCAGTGCGCCCTTGTGGGTGTGGAAGATGCCGCCGGCCTCGAGGATCACGGTGTGGTGTCGACCCTTGGTGTCGGTGAGCTGCACGCGGTCACCGATGGCGAGGAGCCGCCGGTCCGGGCCGTCCGGTCCGGTCATGCGCCGCGCCCCGCCGTCGCCCGTTCCACATCCGCCCGCATGATGACTCCTTCGATCCGGCCGTCCGCGCCGGCAATCGCGATGTACGGCAGCGACAGTGCCACCATGCGTTCGATGGCGGCGCCCGGCGATTCCCCGGGCAGGACGATCATCTCAGGCTCCAGCGGGATCACCGACGGGTATGACGCCGCCCGCGGCGTATCCGCCGTCAGCGCGCCCGGCGGAGTGATGAGCCCCACGGGGCGTCCGTCCGTGGCCATCAGCAGCAGGGCCTCGCCGCCGTCTGGAGGCAGCGGGCCCGGGCCGGGCGGGGCGATCAGACGCGCCGGGCGCATCACCGAGGACAGCGTCAACCCCGACGGCCAGTGCCAGCGGCGCGGCCATTCGGACCAGGCTCCGACGGCGACGAACAGCGCCATGGCCGCGATGATCACCGCCAGCAGCACACCGGCGCGGCCCGGGCGGGCGAGCGCCGTCGCCGCCCAGATCAGAAGGCCCGTCGCGACAGCGAACCCGCCGACCACGCCGGCGATGGTCCCGGCGCGTTCCGAGCTGCCCAGGCGCCAGATCGCGGCACGCAGCACCCGGCCGCCGTCCAGGGGCAGCGCGGGCAGGATGTTGAAGACCGCGACGATGCCGTTGGCCACGGCCATCTCCAGCGCGATGAGCCAGCCGGTCGTGTACCGGTCGGTCAGAGCGAGCAGTGCCCAGAAGACCAGAGCGAGCACCGCCGACGCCGCGGGGCCGGCCGCCGCGACCAGCGACTCCTCCCGGGCGGACCGCGGCGCGCGGGCCAAGTGCGAGACGCCGCCGACCAGGTACAGGCGCACCTCGTGCACCCGGATGCCGAACGCCGCCGCAGCGGCGCAGTGGCCCAGCTCGTGCAGCAACACGCTCACGCCCAGCAGCGCGGCCAGGAGGACGGCGACGGCGACGGATACTGCCGTGCTGCCGCCGGTGACCCGGCTGATCACCGGTGTCGCCAGCACCACGATGACGGCCACGGATGCGAACCAGGACGGGGCGATCACGATCCGGATGCCGCGGATGCGGCCGACGCCGATGCCGCGCCGCCAGATCGGCGGGCGACGCGGCGACGGTGCGGATGTCACCGTTCGAGCGTATCCGGCGCGGCGGACGGCCCGAGGCCGCAACCGCGTCGGACGCGGCGGCTACGGTGACAGGGATGACGAACCAGCCGGAACCAGCTGCAGCGGCCAACGCCGTGGCGCCCCGTCCGCTGTCGCCGTCCCGTGCCTCGGATTTCAAGTCGTGCCCGCTGAAGTACCGGTTCCGCACCATCGATCGGCTGCCCGAGCCGCCCTCTGCCGCTGCCGCCCGGGGCACCCTGGTGCATGCCGCGCTGCAGCGCATGTTCAGCCAACCACCCGCGGAGCGCACGGAGCCTGCGGTTGCTGCCACGCTGCCGGACATCTGGGCCGACATGCTCGCCCGCGAGCCGCAGCTCGCAGAACTCCCGGAGTCCACGGATCTGGGCTCCTGGTTCGACGCGGCGCGGGGTCTGCTGCGCACCTACTTCGGGATGGAGGACCCCACCCGGTTCGAACCGGAGGCGTGCGAACTGCTCGTGGAAACCACGCTCGGCACGGACGTGCCCGCGCGCGGCATCATCGACCGCGTGGATGTGAGCCCCACGGGGCTGATCCGCATCGTCGACTACAAGACCGGGCGCGCACCGGCCGCGGCGTTCGCGGACAACGCCCTGTTCCAGCTCAAGTTCTATGCCCTGATGTTGCTGCGGCTGCGCGGAGTGGTGGTCGCGAGGCTGCGCCTCATCTACCTGGGCGACGGACAATTCCTGGAGTACACCCCCGACCGGGCCGGACTGGAGGCCTTCGAGGGCAGCGTCGCGGCGCTCTGGAACGCGATCCGCGAGGCGACCGCCACCGGAAACTTCCCCGCGAGGCGCAGCAGGCTGTGCGACTGGTGCGCGTTCCAGCAGTTCTGCCCCGAGTTCGGCGGGACACCGCCGCCGTACCCGCCGCAAGGCCAACGCGTCGCGGAGCCGGTAGCCCCGGCTGCGGCGTCATTCGGGGGCGATTAAGGTCGCTGACGTGACCCCCTCGGTGACTGAACCCATCGCGGCGCCCACGCAGCCCGCCTACTACGACCGCCTCGGTCCCGGCCGATTCCGCTCGACGGCAAGCGCCCAGGGCGCCTGGGGCCACGACCAGCAACACATGGCACCGATCTCCGGCCTGCTGACCCAAGCGATCGAGGAGTGCGCCCCCCGCGACGACTTGATGATCTCGCGGATCGCGTTCGACATTCTCGGGGTCATCACGATGGGACCGGTCGAGGTCGACGCCCGGGTGATCCGGCCAGGACGCACCATCGAACTGGTCGAGGCGGAGATGACGGTCGCCGGACGCGTCGTGGTGCGCGCGACCGCGTGGCGCCTGGCCATTTCCGACACGTCGGCCATCGCCGGGACGGACGTGCCGCCCATGCCGGGCCCGGACAAGGGCTCCGAATGGCACGGCTCCGACATCTGGGACGGCGGGTTCATCCGCACCCTGCAGTTCCGCGTGCTGCCCGGCTGGACACCGGGCCGCGGCCGTGTCTGGCTGACCAGCGACACCGCCCTGGTGGCCGGCGAGAAGATCTCGCCGCTCGCCCGGTACCTCCGCCTCGTCGACACGGCCAACGGAATCGCAGTGCGCGCCGACCCGGCCACCCTGCTGTTCCCGAACACCGATCTGACGGTGCACCTGGTGCGCCAGCCCGTCGGCGACTGGGTGGGCTTGGACACCACGGTGACGTTCGGCCCCGACGGCGTGGGGCTCACGGCATCGGTGCTGCACGACGTGGCCGGTCCGGTCGGCCGCGCGGCACAGACGCTGACGCTGCGGCCCGTCGGCGACCTGCACGCGGTGCGGCCGCCGGCGGTGGCCCCGTTCGCAACCTGACCCGCCGGGCGGCCTGACCAGACAAGTGAGCTGGCTCGCGACTCCGCTACATGCGGCAGGAACGGATGTCCGAGGCGATGATCGCCCGGGCGCCGAGCGCGGCCAGCGCGTCCATCACCGGGTTCGCCTCCCGGCGCGCCACCATCACGCGGACCGCCACCCAGTCCTGGTCCGCGAGCGGCGAGACCGTCGGCGAGTCGACCCCAGGGGTGATGGCCGTCGCCTCGCCGAGCAGCGCGCGGGGGCAGTTGTAGTCGAGCATCAGGTATTGCTGGCCGAACACCACGCCCTTGAGCCGCTCGACCACCTGCACGGCTTCCGGACTCAGGTCGCCGTTCGCGGACCGCGCGACGACGACAGCCTCCGAGCGGCAGATCGTTTCGCCGAACGGCGCCAGGGCGTGCTGCTGCAACGTTCGGCCGGAGCCGACGACGTCGGCAATGGCGTCGGCAAGCCCGAGCTGGACCGAAATCTCCACGGCGCCGTCGAGGCGGATAACCGTGGCAGTCAGGCCCTTGCCGGCGAGATAGGTCCGCACGAGGTTCGGGTAGGCGGAGGCGATACGGGCGCCGTCCAGGTCGGCGAGCTGCCAGGTCTTGTCCTGCGGCGCGGCGAAGCGGAACGTGGAGTGCCCGAAGCCGAGCGACAGCACCTCGTGCACAGGGGCCCCGGAGTCGAGCGCCAAATCCCGCCCGGTGATGCCGAGGTCGAGTTCGCCGGAGCCCACGTACACGGCGATGTCCTTGGGGCGGAGGAAGAAGAACTCGACGCCGCTCTCGGTGTCCAGGACGGTGAGGTCACGGCCATCGTTGCGCTGCCGGTAGCCGGCTTCGCGGAACATCTCCGCCGCCGGTTCGGACAGGGTGCCCTTGTTCGGTACTGCGATCTTTAACATGGTGTCCTTCGGGGGTGTCGGCGGACGGGCATGACGCCGTTCGGTCGGCGTGCCGCCGCCGGGGTGTGATCCTGGGGTGTCGCGCCGCGCGATGCGGCCGGCGATCGGCCGGTCCGTTGCAGATCCGCCGACCGCCTACAGATGCCGGTACACCTGCTCCAACGTGATGCCCCGGCCGATCATGATCACCTGCATGCGATAGATCAGCTGCGAGATCTCCAACGCCAGCGCGTCGTCGCTTTCGTGCTCGGCGGCCAGCCACACCTCGCCGGCTTCCTCCAGAACCTTCTTCCCCTGCTCGTGTACGCCGGCATCCAGCGCTGCCACGGTGCCGGACCCGTCCGGCCCGGTCGCAGCGCGCTCCTGCAGTTCGGCGAAAAGCGAGTCGAAGGTCTTCACGGTGTCCTATTGTTTCATCCCGGCGCCGTAGGCTGGCACTCGCCATGACCGTACCCTCACCACAGCCTCCGCTCCCGCCGTCCTGGGATCCTTCGGTCGGCCGTGACGCGGCCATCGCGGCGGGCGACGGCAGGGTGCTCGACCGGCTCCGGCGTCGCACCGGCGCGGCAGCCGTCCTTCCGCTGGTGTGTGCCGCCGTCTTGGCGGTGTCGGGCTGGATGTGGCCGGCGTGGCTGCGCGGCGGGGGCGGTCTTGTGTTCGGCGCGCTCGCGGTTGCCGTGTGCCTGCTCGCGGCGGGCGTACTGCTGAAGCGGGCGCGTCGGTGGCGAGGTGCCCAGGCGGCCTGCGACGACTGGGCGCAGGGATGGGCCAACGGCGCGGTTTCGGCGCGATCGGTTCCCGCCGGCTGGGCCAAGGCCGTGTGCACGTCCGGGGTTCCGTTGCATTCGGGCCGCGGCACCGTGCCGATGCTGCGCCGCGAGCGGCGCTACCGGTCCCGGGTGCTGCCGCTGAAGGCGGTGTCCGGTCCGCTGGCCGCCGGCGAGGCCGTGGTGGTGCATGCCCGCCCAGACGGCGCCATGCCTGGCCGCGGGGATCAGCTCCAGGTGCGGGTGCTCCATCCGCGCGGTCCGATCCTCATCGGCCGGCTGGAGGACGGCGCGGTGTTCGCGGCGGACCGCTGGTCCCTGGCGATGGGCTGATTCCCGGCTACGGGGTCAAGCGGCCACGCCGTGGCGCTGCGGAGCTCCAATCACAGCCGACGGGCCAGGCGGTCGCGCCGTCAGCGTAGTGACGCCGCGGCGCCACAATCGCGGCCCATGGTCAGACCAGCCGCGCGCTCAGCGTAGTGACGCGGCGCGGCGTCGAGCCCGCGCCAGCACCTTGCGGCGCTGCTCCTCCAGGTCCACCCCCGGATCGATCTGTTCGGTGACTCCGTGCCCATTCTGCTCGGTCGCCCCGTGCCCATTCTGAGTTGCGGGCGTGTGTCCGCCGGCGATGTCGACCGCGCCGACGCCGATGGCCGCCGGCTGTTCCTTCCCCGGTACGTGGCCGCGCCCGGCCAGGATCGGAGCCAGGAACTGCCCTGTGTAGGAATCGGGGTTCGCGGCCACGCTTTCCGGAGTGCCCTGGGCGACCACTTGGCCACCGCCGGACCCGCCCTCGGGGCCCATGTCGATCACGTAGTCGGCGCACTTGATCACATCGAGGTTGTGCTCGATCACGACGACCGTGTTGCCCTTGTCCACCAGGCCGTTCAGCACGCCGAGCAGCTTTTCCACGTCGGCGAAGTGCAGGCCCGTCGTGGGCTCGTCGAGGACGTACACGGTGCGGCCGGTGGACCGCTTCTGCAGTTCGGACCCGAGCTTCACACGTTGGGCCTCACCGCCGGACAGTGTCGGCGCCGGTTGGCCCAGGCGCACGTAGCCAAGACCCACATCGACCAATGTCTTTAAATGTCGATGTATTGCACCAATGGGTTTGAAGAACTCCTCCGCCTCGGAGATCGGGGTCGCGAGTACGTCCGCGATGGTCTTGCCCTTGTAGCGGATCTCCAGGGTTTCCCGGTTGTAGCGCGCACCGTGGCACACCTCGCACGGGACGTAGATGTCCGGGAGGAAGTTCATCTCGATCTTGAGCGTGCCGTCGCCGTGGCAGGCCTCGCACCGACCGCCCTTCACGTTGAACGAGAATCGGCCCGGCCCGTAGCCGCGCACCTTCGCTTCGCTGGTGGAGGCGAAGAGCTTGCGGATGTGGTCGAAAACGCCCGTGTAGGTGGCGGGATTCGATCGCGGGGTGCGCCCGATCGGTGACTGGTCGACGCCGACCATCTTGTCGACGAGATCGATGCCCGTCACCCGGGTGTGTCGCCCGGGCACCTGCCGGGCGCCGTTGAGTCGGTTCGCCAGGACGGCGTGCAGGATGTCGTTGACCAGTGTCGACTTCCCCGAGCCGGACACGCCGGTGACGGCGACCAGGCATCCGAGCGGGAATGCGACGTCGATGTTCTTCAGGTTGTGTTCCCTGGCTCCGACGACGGTGAGCTGTCGCGCCGGATCGACCGGTCGCCGCTTGTTCGGCACCGGGATGGACCGTCGGCCGGAGATGAACGCGCCGGTGATCGATTCCGCGTTGCGGGACAGTTCGTCGACGGTGCCGGAAACGACGACGTGTCCGCCCTGCTCGCCGGCGCCGGGGCCGATGTCCACCACGTGGTCGGCGGCACGGATCGTGTCCTCGTCGTGCTCCACGACGATCAGCGTGTTTCCGAGGTCGCGCAACCGGGTCAACGTCTGGATCAGCCGGTGATTGTCGCGTTGATGCAATCCAATGGACGGCTCGTCGAGCACGTACAGCACACCCACCAGGCCGGAGCCGATCTGCGTCGCTAGCCGGATGCGCTGAGCCTCACCGCCGGAGAGGGTCGCCGCGGCCCGATCCAGCGAGAGGTAGTCCAGCCCGACGTCGAGCATGAAGCCGAGTCGCGCGTCCACCTCCTTGAGCACGCGGCGCGCGATCATCGATTCGCGTTCCGAGAGCTCCAACCCGGGGAAGTAGTCGGCGGCCTCCCTGATCGACAACGCGGACACGTCGGCGATGTTGAGCTCACCGCGGGTCGGGTGCGCGAGCGTAACACCCAGGATTTCCGGCTTGAGCCGTGTTCCGCGGCAGGCAGGGCACGGCACGCCGCGCATGTAGCCCTCGTACTTCTCGCGCGC
>JBIQMQ010000056.1:0-2526 GCA_044463185.1 Nakamurella lactea
ACAGGAAGCGATACACCTCCCGTTCGCACCGGGTGACGTACGCCTCCATCCACCTTTCGTCGACGGTCGGACCGCCGAACGCGATCCAATCCTCCATCGCGTCGTCGATCGAATCCCGGATTCCGGATCGCTGTTGCACGTCCGACCCGACGATCCACGTGCCGCCCCCCGCGCCGGCAGCGGTACCACCGACCTCGGACGCGGCGTCGACGATCAGCACATCCGCGCCGTGGTCCGCCGCCTCCCAGGCGGCCGCCAGCCCGGCCACGCCGGCCCCGACGACGACGATGTCCGCCCGGGTCATGGCGCACCCGCCGCGACCGCCGGGAACGGCGACGATCCGTGGGCGGCGACGAACTGGCCGGTCAGCTCCGCGGTATCCGTGACACCGAGGTTCAGCAGGCAGGTGTTGATCTCGTCCAGCAGGATTTCGACCATGCGGACGAGGCCCTGCTCGCCGCCGGCGGCCAGCCCGTACAGGGGCAGCCGGCCGATGCCGACCAGGTCGGCGCCCAGCGCGAGCGCGAGGACCGCGTCGGCGCCACGACGGATGCCCCCATCCACGATCAGTGGCATGGTCGGCCCGACGGCGGCGCGCACCTGCGGCAGGATCTCGATCGGCGAGATCGCCCGGTCGAGCTGACGCCCGCCGTGGTTCGACACGTAGATCGCGTCGAATCCCAGGTCGGCGATCCTCGAGGCATCCGCCGGCGCGAGCACGCCCTTGACGATCAGCGGCAGCTCGGTGGCGGTCCGCAGCCACTCCAGGTCGCTCCAGCCCAGCGTCGCCTGTGCGCGCCTGCGGTCGGCATCCGGGATATCCGGGATGTTCGGGCGGACTCCCTGGTAGCGGCCGGTGAAGTCGTTCACCAGGTCGCGGTCGCGCACGGCCGTGACGGGCGAATCAACCGTGATGCACACGGAGTGGTAGCCGGATTCCTCCGCCCGAACCACCATGTCCCGTGCCCAGGAGCGGTCGCCCTTCATGTAGAGCTGGAACATGAGGTGCTGCCCCGCGTACCACGGCGGCACCGACTCGAGCGGCACGGCACCGGCCGTGCTGACGCACAGCGGCAGGCCGAACCGTCCCGCGACGTCCGCGGCGATCGAGATCGCGTTCTCGCACATCAGGTGGACGGAGCCGACCGGCGCGAAGAGGATGGGCGCGGCGATGGCGCTTCCGAGGAACGTGCGCGTCGTGGTCGCCTCGGTACGTCCCGGCAGGATTCGAGGGATCAACCGGTACTCGTCGAATGCCGCCAGGTTCCCCGCCACCGTGTGTTCCGCTCCGGTCCCGCCCTCGATGTAGTCCCACAGTGACTGCGGCAGACGGGCGCGCGCGACGGACACCAGTTGACCGATCGTATGGATCGGAGATTCAACGAGGTTCTGCACGGTAGGCCACATCCAAGCTCGGTACGGTTTCGTCACGGTCAGGGCATTCGGGAGTGCTGCGCGGTGCGAAGCCGGACTGTTTCGCACTGCGCCGCAGCTCGGTCGCGGACAGCCGCGGCTATCCGCGCAGCTTCACGTTGATCGCTTTCACCTCGAGGTACGACCGCAGTTCGTCCATGCACTCTTCGCGGCCGATTCCGGAGTCCTTCCACCCGCCGAACGGCATCCCGAAATAGTGTTTGGTGCTGTCGTTCACCCACACGTATCCGCTTTCGACGGCACGCGCGGTGTTCAGCGCCGTGTCGATGTCCTGCGTCCAGATGCTCGCGGTGAGCCCGTATCCCAGCGAGTTCACGGCCGCCAACATGTCGTCGCGATCGGTCCACCGCATCGAGACGATGACCGGACCGAAGATCTCCTCCGTCGCTACCCGGCTGGTCAGGGGTGTATCGGCGAACAGCGTCGGGGGAACGAAGGAACCTCCTGCAGGCAGGCCCTCAAGCGTGTCGCCGCCGACTACGAGGCGAGCGCCTTCTTCCGTCGCCGAGGCGATGTAACCCTCGATCCGCTTGGCGGCGGACTTCGAGATGACGGGCCCCATGTCGACCGACGGGTCGTAGGCCGGGCCGACGGTGAGCCGACCTATCTCGTCCGCAAGGACGTCCAGGAATCGGTCGTAGATCGCGTCGTGGATAAACAGCCGCGACGTGGAGCCGCACGACTGTCCGGCGTTGGCTCGGAGATTCATCCCGTAGACGACGGACTCGGCAGCCGCCTGGACGTCGACGTCGGGGAACACGATCATGGCGTTCTTCCCGCCAAGTTCCAGCGATACGTTCTTGATCCCCGCCTCCGCAGCGGACCGCTGGATGGCCTGACCGGTCCGCACGCTGCCGGTGAACGCGATCCGGCGAATATCCGGGTGGCGAACGATCGAGTCCCCGACCTCGGCTGGGCCGGTGACGATGTTGAACACGCCCGCGGGCAGCACCTCACGGACCAACTGGCCGAACACGAGGGCCGAAGCCGGCGCCTGTTCGGCGGGCTTGAGGACCACGGTGTTCCCGGCCAAGAGCGCCGCGATGGTGCCCTTCGTCGAGAACAACAGGGGATGGTTGTAGGCGGCGATCC
>JBIQMQ010000056.1:2626-8686 GCA_044463185.1 Nakamurella lactea
GGATGCCCGCCGGCGGGCTCGACCCACTCGTTGTCGATCAGCAAGCCCGACGGCATCCGCCCGACGTAGTCGCGGACGGCGTCAACCCATCGTCCTCGGTCCTCCACACGCGCGAAATCGTCTTCGGACAATCCTGCAAGGTTGGTGTGCCCCATTGTTCACGTCCTTCTCATGGTGGTCAGGAAACTCATCGGCCGGGTGCGGAGGCACCGCCGCCGACACAGCGAGATCGGGTCAGCTGACCCGTCCGCTCAATCGATATGTCGGTTGCCCGCCGGGCAGGTACCTGCCGGTGGCGCCTTCCTTCGCCCATCCCGCGGAATCGGACCAGACACAGGAGCCTGCCCGGTAGGTGGCGACGGGCCAGCCCGTGAGCGCGCTTCGTTCGTCGAGGGAGTAGTCGCTGGCGGAGCCCCAGTTGTCGACGTCCGGAGTGCGCACCGACTCCAGGTCGATCAACACGAAATCGGCGTCACTTCCCGGCAGCAGCGTGCCCTTCTGCGGGTACCTGCCGAACACCTGGGCGGGGGCGGAGCACAGCAGCTCGACGGCGCGGCCGATCGGGAGGCCCCGATCGCGCACCCCCGCCGTCATCACGACGGGCATCATGGTGCCCTGGGAGGGGAACCCGGCCGAGCTCTTCCAAATGGATGCGGACTTCCGGGCGCGTGGCCTCGAATTGTGATCGGACGCGATCACGTCCACGGTTCCGTCGAACACCGCGTCCCAGAGGGCGTCGACGTCGCTCCGCGGCCGCAGCGGCGGGTTGACCTTGCCCAGAGAGCCGAGTTCGGCTTCCTCGGAGGAGTGGGCCAGGTAGTGGGGGCAGGTCTCGACCAATGGCCTGTTCCGTCCGAATGATCGGACGGCATCCAGACCCATGGCGCTGGACACGTGCGGGATGTACACCCGGCTGCCGGTGATGCGGGCGAACAGTCCGACGGATGCGATGGAATCCGCCTCGGTGAAGTCGGGCCGGGACGCGTCCCAGGCGGCGAGGCCGTCCACCCCGCCGGCCTCGAGTTCGGCGGCCAACGTCCATACGATCTCGATGGTTTCGGAGTGCACGATCAGGGTCACGTCCTTGAGCGCGGCCGCCCGGCGCAGGGCGTGGAACAGGACGCCGTCGTCGGCGGCGTTCACCCCGATGTAGGACCCTTCGCCCTCCCGCTTGAAGCTCGTGAAGAACTTGTGGCTGGTGACGCCGAAGTCGCGCATATCCGATTCGAAGGAGTCCGCCTGGGCCTTCGACGACACTCCGAAATGGAAGCCGAAATCCGCGTACGACTGTCGCCCTCCCAACGCGCGGGCCTCTTCGAATGCGGTCGCGTAGTCGGCATCCGGCTGGATCAGATAGGAGAGGGTGGAAGTGATGCCGGCCCGGACCGCCGCGGCCGACTCGGTCGCGAAGTCGTCCGGCGCGCCGAGACCGTAGTGGGAGTGCACATCCACGACGCCCGGAATCATCGTCATGCCGTTCGCGTCCAGGGTGGCGTGTCCGGCCGGCTTGTGGATGTCGCTCACGATGGCGGCCACCCGCCCGTTCGTGACGCACAGGCTTCCGACGAACGGGGCCTCGCCGGGGAGGACGATACGGGCGTTGGAAACAACAAGGTCGTACATCATTGCGCCTGTTCTGAATCGATGGGTCGAGACAATCGGGTGACGATGTCCGCGACGGGACGGACATCCGCGTACTTGTAGTTCATGTCGAACAGATTCACGGCATGGCTGGCCACGACTCGATCGAATACGGCGTCGCTGGCGACCGACGTGCGGTATCCGAGCGAGAAGGCATCGACCGTGGTCGCTCTGATGCAGCCGCTGGTCGTGGCTCCGGCGAGGATCAGGCTGTCGATGTGGCGTTCGATCAGGTAACTGGTCAGTGCGGTGCCGAAGAAGGCGCTCGGGTGGTCTTTCGGAAGCAGGATCTCGTCGGGGAGCGGAAGCACCTCGTCGACGAATTCGTAGCCTTCCTGTTCGACCGAGGACAGCACACCGAACTTCGACGCGAACCGTTCCGAGGAGTGTTCGTTCTTCGGCGCGACGAAGGCGTGAACGATCGTCATTCGTGCGTCACGAGCCGCGCGGAGGAGCTCTGCGATGCGCTCGACCGCGGCCGGCGCCGTTTCGGCGCAACTCGCCGGGTATTTGGAAAGGACGGTCCTCTTCTGGACGTCGATGATGATCAGGGCTGGTCGGGTCCCGATCCCGACCACGCCTCCGAAGCCGATCCGCTCGTACCGTTGAATATCCGTCTCGGGGACGAAGTTCTTCCACGGAACGATGCTGGAAACGTCTTCCATCCGGTATCACGATCCCTTCGATGTCGATACTCAGTGGCTGGATGAGATGGGGGGCGGCCGGGCCGGCGTGCGTCATCGCGGAATCACACGGCAATCCCCAGCCGGTCGCTCAAGAAGTCACGGATGTGCCGGTTGTAGGTGGCCGGCTGTTCGAGCTGGCACAGGTGCCCGGCGTCGGCGATCGGAGTGAACCGACCGTCCGGCAGACGCGATACGAGCGCCTTCGCCGGTTCAAAGGCCACGTCGTGTTCGCCGGCGAGAACCAGGACGGGAACATCGATATCGGCTTGCAGCTCCGGCCTGTCTGGTTCGTACAGCAGCCGGAACAAACCGATGATGGAATCGACATCCGTGGTGTGCGATCGCCGTGTGTACATGTCGATGAGCAGCTCGTAGGCCGCTGTCGATCGGAATCCGTCGGCCACGCTCTGCGCGATATGGCCCGGCCGGAAGCCGATGCCCTCCCGTTCGTAGTCCGCGGCTCGGCGTAGCGCGAACGACTTGTCCGAGCGCCAGGACGCCCCGGACAGCACGAGCGCCGTGACGCAATCCTTCCGCTGCAGATACATCTCGCGAGCGACGAATGCGCCGATCGACGATCCCACCAGGACCAGCGGACCGGAGGCCGGCCCGAGGTCGTCGATGGTGTCCCAGCATTGCTGTGCCAGCTCCGGCGTCGACGACACGCGAAGCGGCTCGGACAGTCCGTATCCGGGGAAGTCGATCCCGATGCACCGGCAGGTGTGCCCGAAATCCGCGAACTGATACATCCACGCGGCGCTGTCCAGCGGGTTCGGATGCAGGAACATCAGGTCTGCCACCGGATCCACCGGGCGTTGCACCATGCGATGGAGCGTCCCGACCTGCCGGTCGGATGTCGTGGTCATCGCACGTTCCTGAACAATCTCTCGTTGAGCGCGCCGATACCGTAATTGGCCAGCCACGCCACCGCAGCGGTGATCACGATGAGTCCGTAGGCCAGGGACGACTTGTAGTACTGCTGCGCGAACGTCAGCGACGCCCCGATGCCGTTGATCTGCGTCAGGATCTCCACGATGAGAACGACGATCAGCACCACCGGGACCGCGATCCGGATGCCGGTGAAGATCGGCGCGAACAGGGCGGGGATCGTCACCTTCCGGATACGGTCGAACGTCGACAGGTGCAGGGTCTTGGCCACGTCCCGCAGGATCGGCGGCATCTCTCGCGCGCCGCTACGGGTGCTGAGCAAGATCGGGAACAGCGCGGTGAGCACGACGACGGTGAGCTTCATCGACTCGCCATAGCCGAGCAGCAGCACGAAGACCGGGACCTGGGCGGAGGATGGCGTGGCCCGGAGGAACTCCAGGGTCGGGCCGAGCATCCGATCCAGCCGTTTGCTGTTGCCGACGATGACGCCGATGGCGACACCGACGACGATCGCGATCGCCAGGCCCGCCACGAAACTCCGAACGGTGGCGACCACCGCCTCGAACAGGCTCCCGTCGGCGGCGTACGCCCAGACGCTGGTGAACCAGGTCGACGGTCGCGGGAAGTAGATCGACTTGTCGGCGCCGAAGATTTGCCACAGCACCAGCACCACGACGAGCGGGAGGATTCCGCGGAATGGCGGGCGTCCGCTCTTGTGCATCGAGAGCATGGCGCCCTTGGACCGACGGCCGGCAGATTCCCGCTCGGCGACTTTCGTATCGCTCTTGAGCACCGTGCTCACCTCTCCGATGGCCCGCCGCGGCCGGCGATCTTGCGCGTAGCCGCCACGAATACCGAGTTGAAAAGAATTCCGAGGAAGCCGATGAGCAGGAAGTAGACGAACATCCCGTCCGCATGCAGCGCTTCCTGCTCGAAGACCAGCCCGTGGCCCATGCCGCGCGGATTGCCCAGCATCTCCGCCGCGACGGCCAGGATCAGCGACAGCGACAGGGCCAGCCGCAGGCCGACGATGATGCTGGGCAGGGCGCTCGGCGCAACGATCTTGCGAATGATCTCCATCCGGCCGAGCTGCAACGTGATGCCGCTTTCGATGACCGAGCGCGGCGTGTTGACCACGCCGCCGATGGTGGCGATCACCACCGCCCAGGACGCCGAGAAGATGATCAGCACGAGTTCCATCTCGATGGAGAACCCGAACAGAAGCACGGAGATCGGCAGCAACACGATCGACGGCAGCGATCGGAGGACTTCGATGCTCGTCATCGCATAGCGATATACGTAGCGGGACAGTCCCAGCGCGGATCCGAGCAGGATGCCGATGGTCGACGCGATCGTCCACCCCATGAGGGTCACGCCGACGGTGTGTCCGATGGCCTTCCAGAGCGCCGCCGTCTGCACCATCTCACCGAAGCGGGTCAGGATCTCGGACGGCCGCGGCAGGAACTGAGCCGTGACGAGGCCCAGCCGATCCGCGGCCTCCCACAGCAGCAGAAGCAGCACGATGAAGGCCATGCCGAGGGCGTTGATGCGCCCCACGACGCCCGCGAGCGGTCGCCGCTTGTCGGTGGGCCCGGTGTGCCGGCCGGTCGTGCCCGAAGTGCGGGCCGCGACCTTGTGAGCTTGGTCGGTCATCGCTACGCGCCCCGAGTCGCCAGGTCCACTTTGTGTCCGACGGCCGCGTACACCTCGTGCCTCAGACGCAAGTACTCGCTGTTCTCCCTGGTGGAGACCTGGTCACGCGGCCGCGGCAGATCCACCGTGTCCTCGAACACGACCCGCCCGGGCGAGCCGCTCAATACGATGACGCGGGAGCTCAGGTAGATCGCCTCCTCGATGTCGTGCGTGATGAAGACGATCGTCGTGCCGGTCTCCCGTTGGATGGACAGCAGCTCGTCCTGCAACCCGGCTCGCGTCATCGCATCGAGCGCGCCGAACGGCTCGTCCATCAGCAGCACCGCCGGCTCCATCGCGAGAGCCCGCGCCAGTTGCACGCGCTGCTGCATGCCGCCGGAGAGCTGCCAGGGGTAGTCGTTGCCGCGACCCTCCAGGCCCACCAGCTTCAGGACCCGCTCGGTCCGTTCGGCGACCTCGGCCTTCGACAGCGATCGCTCGATTCCTAGGGCGACGTTCTTCGCGACGGTGCGCCAGCGCAGCAGCGATCCGGCGTAATCCTGGAAGACGACGACGGCCTTTTCCGGTGGTCCATCGACGGGGTTGCCCTCGAACTGGATTTCGGATCCGGGTGCTGCCTCGAGAAGGCCACCTAGGATCCGGAGGAGCGTGGTCTTTCCTACACCGGACGTGCCGAGCAACGCCAGGAATTCGCCGCGGTGCACGTCGAACGAAATGGAATCGAGAATGCGACGACGTGCCGTGCCCTGGCCGAACTCGATGCTCAAATTCCGGCACGAGTATATTGCCTCGGCGTTGTGCTGCTGATTGTTGGCTGACATGGAATCAATTCCTCTTCTCTGCGGACAAACCGCTACGCGCGACCTTCGGCCCGCTAGGCGGTCGCGGTTTCGACGAGCACGTCCACCAGGACGGGCCTGCGTTCCTCTCGCACGATCCGAACCGCGGTCGCAAGCACGTCGGTGAGTTCGGAATGGGTGGTGATCGGCCCGAACCCTTCGACCCCCTGGGACTGGGCGAGCGTCTTGAAGTCGATCGCAGGGTCGTCGATGTCGATGCCGACCTTCGCGTGCTCGACGGGCCGGTTCCGGGCCTGCGACACCAACGTCTGGTGCATCCGGTCCTGCCCGTAGGTGCGGTTGTTGACGACCACCGTGAGGATCGGCAGGGAGTAGCGCGCAGCCGTCCACAA
>JBIQMQ010000056.1:8786-11882 GCA_044463185.1 Nakamurella lactea
CCCTCGGCGATCGTGGCCATGACGGGCAGGCAGTGTCCCGTGTCGGCGATGATGTCCTCGATGTCGTCGGTGGGCGACGAGTAGTCCAGGAATCCCTTCAGCAGGAGCTGGTTCATGCTGATGCTGACCACAGTGGCGGAGGACGGATACACCTGCTGGAAGCTGTGGTTGACGTGATCGACTTCGGTCAGGCCGTACCGGATATCCCGCATGTCCAGGGCGAGCACGTAGTCGGCTTCGGCGAGGAGCTTCTTGGCGTGACGCGTGCCGTCCGCCCAATGGCCGGTGGGGAAGCTGTGGCGCGCCTGGAAGTCGACGACGGGAACGCCGAGCACCTCCGCGAGGCGGATGAGGGCCGTGTAGCCGGCGAGCGACTTGCCCACATAGTCGGCGGCGATCACCGGGCGCTCGGCTCGGGCGAGCTCGTGCACGATCTGCTCGAGCCGATGCTCCGGCGCGGTGAGGACGGGGATCGGTGGTTGTCTCACCGAGTTGATGTCGCGGCCGCCCAGGGTGTCACCGATCGCCATCTCCTGGAGCAGCACATCGACCGAGACATAGGTCGGTCCGCCGGGGCCCGTTCGGGCGATCCTGTCGGCCCGCAGCAGCGAGTCGAACAGGGCCGGGAGGCTGCGCGGCTCGTCGTCCCACTTCAGGTGGTCCCGGACGGGCAGGGCTTGACTCCGGGCGGAGTGCAACCAGTCGATCCAGGGTCGCCGGACCGCGGCGTCGGAGGGGCCCGAGCCGCCGATGATCAGCATCGGGACCTGGTCCGCCCAGGCGTTGAAGATCGCCATCGATCCGCTCTGCAGGCCGACCAGGTTGTGCAGGGCGACGGCCATCGGCTTGCTCGCGCTCTTGCCGTAGCCCTGTGCCGCGGCCACGCAAATGTTCTCCTGCAAGGCGAGGATCGGCTTCGGATCGTTCCGGGCGACGAGCGATTCGTGGATTCCCCTGAACGACGCGCCGGGGTTGAGCGCGATGTACTCGTACCCCAGTGTGCCGAGCAGCGCTGCGACGATGTCCCCGCCGTATTCGACCGGTGCTGACATTACAAATGGCTCCGTCTCAAGTGGAAGTTGCTGGGTTCCTGGTGCTTCACTCGCCATCGCTAGGTGGACGACCGGACGATGTCTTGGTATTGGTCCGGGCGGCGGCGGGCGAAAACGGTGGCGCGCTGGCTGCGGGCGCTGCCGTCGATGGTGAGCGTCGCCGTGATCCGGTCGTCGGTCTTGGCTGCGCGCGCGAGCTCGACCCCGTTGGCGTCGGCGATGACGCTCCGGCCGATGAAGTCGACGTCACGTTCGGAGTCCGCCCGGTTGCACACGATGACCGCCATGTGGTTCTCGAAGGCACGAGCCGCGGGCAGGAGGTCGGCCCACTGACGCGCCGTGTTGGCCCAGTTGGTCGGCTGCGCCAGGATGTCGGCGCCCTGGAGCGCGAGCACCCGCGTCCACTCCGGGAAGCGGAGGTCGTAGCAGATGCCGAGCCCGACCCGGCCCAGGGGTGTCTCCACGACCGTGGGCCCCGACGACCCGGCGTCGACGAACCTGTCGGCGCAGATGGCCGGAAGGTGGACTTTCCGGTAGGTCGTCCACAGGCCAGCGGGTCCTGCCAGTGCGGCGGTGTTGTACAGATCGCCGTCGGGTGTTCGCTCGAGGTATCCGAAGACCGCGATCACCCCGGCCCCGGACGCGGCGTCGGCGACCGCGCGGAGGTACTCGCTGTCGTGCTGCAGGGCGAGTTCGGCAGCCTCCTGCCGGCTGTCGGCGACGTATCCGGTGAGGCCGCACTCGGGGAAGACGACCAGGTCGATTCCGTCCGCAGCGCAGCGCGAGACCTGCTCGATCAGCACGTCGACGTTGCGCGCCGCGTCCCCCATCGACGTGGGCGCCTGTACCGCTGCCACCGCGATGTCATCTGTCACCTGGAAGCCGCCCCCTTTCATCTGTGCCGCACCTGCCGGATACGAACCTCTCGGTCTTTCCGGTGGGCCACGCCGGGGAGATGACGCCGAGTGACGCCTCCCCGCCCGGCAGTGGCCCACCGGGGATCGGCGTGCTAGCCGACGACCATCTGCTCGGTCGGAAGTTCCGAGGTGAATCCGGACACGACGTTCATCGCGTTGATCCACGCATCGAGATCGGCGGCGGTGATCGCGATGTCGTAGTCGGGCAGGTTCATGAACGGCTTGTACTCGACCGGGACCTTCGTCTTCTCGAAGAGGATGTCGATCGCCTTCTCAGGGTTCGCGGCGATCCAGTCGACGGTGGTCTGCAGAGCCTGGCGGAACCTCTTGATGGCCTCGGGGTTGTTGTTCGCCCACTCGACATTGGCGCACCAGGCGGACATCTGCACGGGGTCGTTCACCGCGGGCAGCGGGTTGCCGACGACCGTGTAGCCCTCGCCCATCATCATGCCGACGTACGGCATGGTGAGCTCCGCGGCGTCGATCTGACCGGAGCGCAGCAGGTCGGGCATGTTGGGCGTCGAGGCCGCGACAACGTCGACCGACTTCGGATCGATGCCCAGGGTGGTGAGCCAGTACATCGTCCCGGTGTTGACGTTGCCCGCGATGCTCGGTGCCGCGAGCCGCTTGCCGACGAGATCCTCCGGGGTCTTGATGCCCGAGTCCGGCGACGCGATCACCAAGGTGATCTCGTCATCCTTGCTGATCTTGTAGCTGGCGGCGACCACGCCGGTCCCCAGACCCACGGAAGCGGAGGTGATCAAGGCCGGCGGCGTCATCGACGCGATATCGAATTGCCGTCCGAGGAGCTGCGGAACCTGCTCGGAGACCGTCGTGCCGATGACCTCGAGGGTCGCGTTGAGTCCGGCGTCCTTGAAGAATCCCATCTCGTCGGCCACCCACGGGGCAAGGTTGCCCGCGGACGACGTCATGGCGATCCGGAGGTCCAGCGGCTCGAGGGGCGCGTCGGCCGACGTCTCCTCGCTGGCGGCGGATGATTCCTCGGCGGTCGACTCCCCGGCCGGCTCCTCGGCCGTGGACCCGTCGGCCGCCGCGCTCGAGGAGCTGGTCTCGCTCGAAGCGGAACTCGACGTTTCGCTGGCCTCTCCCGAATTGCCGCACGCGGC
>JBIQMQ010000056.1:11982-13448 GCA_044463185.1 Nakamurella lactea
GCGTCGGTGGGCGGGCCCTCGCCGATGCCGGGAGTCCGTCGTGGTCGATCGCGTCATGGCCTCGTGAGCCCGTCGACGGCGACGGCGTCCTGGTTGATCGCGGACCACGCCTGCACCTGGCCGGGCAACAGCACACCGAACGTGCTGCGCAGGTGCTCGCAGACGGCCCGGCGGGCGGCCGGGATACTGCCGCTCGCGATCGCCTCGGTGATCGCCGCATGCTCGTCCAGCACGGTGGTCGCGCGGTCCTGGGAGCTGACGACCGCCACCACGCCCATGCGCAGCTGCCGGTCGCGCAGCGACTCGTAGAACTCGGCGAGCACGCTGTTGCCAGCGGCTTCGACGATGGCGCGATGGAATTCGCGGTCGCAGCCGATGAACTCGACCGGCTCCTGCAGCAGTTCTCGTTGCCGGTCGATGTTCTCGCGCAGGCGGGCGGCCAAATCGGCGCCCTCCGGGGTGCAGACCTGCACGCTCCAGGTCTCGACCAGGTAGCGGGCCTCCATCACGGAGCGCACCTGCTCGTCGGTGACCGGCGGGATGAAGGCGCCCTTGCCCGGGATGATGTCGATGAGGTGTTCCGCCTGCAGCCGCAGCAACGCCTCACGCACGGGCGTCCGGGATACCCCGATCTCGGCCGAGACCTCGACCTCGGTCAGGAAGACCGCTTGGGTCCGAGGAGTCTGCTCCACCCGGCGCTTGAGCCACCCGTAGGCGATCTCCTGAGCACGCTTTGCGCTGGTAGGACGCCCATCCCGGTTCTGCATACAGCGAGTATGGCGGATGCACATCGGCTGTGCAACGGGTAGCGGCAAGATTTTCCCGCTTTTTCTGACGAGTCGACAGGCGTGGGCGCCAGCGCGGCGGCATCGCACGACGTCCGCCCGGTGTGTGCCCCGTGACAGAATCGACCCCAAGGAGGTGCCCATGGGACTGCGAGACAGGTTGCGCGGCAAGCGCACTGACGGTCACGGCGCGGAGTCGAGCGTGGACGGGTATGACGCCGCAGCAGGGCCGGGCCTCTCCGGCACGGTGGAGCTCACCGAGTTCGCGCCCCGGCAGGATGGCGACTACCGCTGCGCCGAGCGCGACCTGTACCTGCGCTTCGCGCGGCCGATCGTCACCGAGACCACCGGCGCGGACACCTCACCGGCCCGCGGCGAGTTCACCACGGCCGGCAGATTCACCGTGCAGCGCCCGTTCGGCCGACCGATCGTCTACACCGTCCTTCACGACGGCGAGAATGACGCCGCTCTCGTGGTGCGCCGCACCGATGCGGCCACTCGCGAGGCCGAGCGCCTGGAGTTCGTCTTCGAGCCCGACGAGGCCTGAGCCGCACACCGGGCGAGACCAGCCCCCCTCACCCGACTAGTCGACTGCCCCAGCGGAGGTCATGCGCTCCGCTGGGGCACTCGACTGCGAATGGGGGCCAGCGGGTGCGAAGGGGGCCACCGCGAAGGCGGCCT
>JBIQMQ010000057.1:0-13435 GCA_044463185.1 Nakamurella lactea
CCCCGCTCCGCCGCCAGGACTCGAACCTGGACAATCAGAACCAAAATCTGAGGTGCTGCCATTACACTACGGCGGATCAGCACGGGCATCGGCACCGCCACCCGCGGTGCAGCACCATCATTCCATATCGCGGCGCACCCGGCCCCGCGGTCGACCGGCGCCGGGCTGCCCGGCGCGGGTACCCTCGAAGCCGCACCCCCCACCACCTCCGGTCGGGGGTTTTGTGGCGTGGGTGGGAGCGTGACGCATGGGTCTTTCCGGCGCGGCGGCGGGCGCGGGGACGCGCGAACAGGACGTCGACGACGACGCCGTTCGGGGCGCAGCCCAAGGCTCCGTTCCGGCGCTGACCGGTCTGCTGGCCGGCGCGCTCGCCGATCCGCTGCTGGCGGACGTGGTGGCGACCGCCGGCCGCCCGATCAAGCGGATCACCGGGCCGGTGGGCCTGCGGCCGCTCGTCGCCGCTGCCCTGGCGGCGCCCCCGTCGATCGGCGGCGCCGACCAACCGGTGTGCGTGGTGACGGCAACGGGTCGGGAGTCCGACATCGTGGCCGCGGCTCTGGGCGACCTGATCGGCTCCGAGCATGTCGAGGTGTTCCCGTCCTGGGAGACGCTGCCGCACGAGAGACTTTCGCCACGGGCCGATACCGTGGGCCGGCGAGTCTCGGTGCTGCGGCGGCTGGCGCATCCCGA
Source organism: Nakamurella lactea (assembly GCA_044463185.1). GTDB lineage: Bacteria > Actinomycetota > Actinomycetes > Mycobacteriales > Nakamurellaceae > Nakamurella > Nakamurella lactea_A. The sequence goes on from JBIQMQ010000057.1 coordinate 691, forward strand.
CGAACACCCGACCGGGCCACCGGCCGTCATCGTCACGACGGTGCGGTCGCTCATCCAGCCGATGGCCCCGGATCTGGGCGAGATCGAACCGGTGCGACTGCGCCGGGGCGACACCGCCGATCTCGGCGAGACGGTGCGCCGGCTGGTCGACCTGGCCTACACCCGCGTCGATCTGGTCGAGAAGCGCGGCGAGATCGCGGTGCGCGGCGGCATCGTCGACGTCTTCCCGCCGACCGCGCCGCACCCGGTGCGCGTCGAGTTCGACGGGGACACCGTCGCCTCGTTGCGCACGTTCGCGGTCGCCGACCAACGTTCCATCGACGGCATCGACGACGTCACCGCCCCGCCGTGCCGCGAAATCCTGATCACCGACGAGGTGCGGGCGCGGGCCGCCACGCTGTCCGCCGCCGAGACCGGCGACCCGACGCTGGCGGACATGATCGGCAAGATCGCTTCCGGGATCGGGGTCGAAGGCATGGAATCGCTGATCCCGGCGCTGCTCCCCGGGCGACTGGTGATGCTGGGCGATCTGCTGCCGGCCGGCACGCACGTACTTATCGCCGACCCGGAACGGGTCCGCACGCGCGCCGGCGACCTGCTGCGCACCGGCGCCGAGTTCCTCGCCGCGTCCTGGATGGCCGCGGCCGCCGGCGGGCAGGCGCCCATCGACCTGGGCGAATCCGCCTACCGGGATCTGGACCGGGTGCTGGAAGACATCGAAGACCGCGATCTGCCGCTGTGGAGCCTGACGCCGTTCGCGGCGGCGCCGGACATGGCCGACCCGGACGCGGCGGCGCAGCCGGCCACCGCCGTCCCCAGTTACCGCGGCGACATCGGCGCCGCCATCGCCGACATGCGTGCGCATCTGGCGTCCGGGGGCACCGCCGTGCTGGTGGTCGCCGGGCCCGGAACCGCCGCGCGGGCGGCGGACCGGCTCGGCGAGGCGGAACTTCCGTGCCGCGTCGCCGCTGACGGACTGGACCGGGCGCCGGAACCGGGGGTGATCACCATCGCGTGCGGCCATCTCGAGGACGGCGTCATCCTCGGCGGCTCGAAGTTGGCCATCCTCACCGAGGCCGACCTCACCGGCAACCGCGGCGGGGCCCCGGCCACCGTCACCCGCACCGGGGGACGCCGCCGGCACGCCATCGACCCGGCCACCTTGCAGGTCGGCGACTTCGTGGTGCATGCGAAGCACGGCATCGGCAAGTACGTCGAGCTGGTGTCCCGCACGGCCGGCGGCGCCACCCGCGACTACCTCGTCGTGGAGTATGCGGCGAGCAAACGCGGCCAGCCCGGCGACAAGCTGTTCGTCCCCACCGACGCGCTGGACCAGCTCTCCCGCTACGTCGGCGGCGAGGTGCCCCCGCTGAACAAGCTCGGCGGCTCCGACTGGGCCAAGACGAAGGGCCGGGCGCGCAAGGCCGTGCGCCAGATCGCCGCGAAACTCGTGGACCTGTACGCGAAGCGGGCGGCCGCGCAGGGGCACGCCTACGGCCCGGACACGCCCTGGCAGCGCGAGCTGGAGGACGCGTTCCCGTTCACCGAGACGCCCGATCAGGCCGCCGCCATCGAGGACGTGAAACGCGACATGGAGCGGGCCGTGCCCATGGACCGCGTCATCGCCGGCGACGTCGGCTACGGCAAGACCGAGATCGCGGTGCGGGCCGCGTTCAAGGCCGTGCAGGACGGCAAGCAGGTGGCGGTGCTCGCCCCCACCACGCTGCTGGCGCAGCAGCACGTGGCCACGTTCTCCGCGCGCATGGCGCAGTTCCCGATCACCGTCAAGGGCCTGTCTCGCTTCACCTCGGAGGCCGACGCGAAAGAGGTGATCGCCGGCCTGGCCGACGGCAGCGTGGACATCGTGATCGGCACGCACCGACTGCTGCAGTCCGCCGTCCGCTACAAGGACCTGGGCCTGGTGATCGTCGACGAGGAGCAGCGCTTCGGCGTCGAGCACAAGGAGCACATCACCGCGCTGAAGGCGAACGTGGACATGCTCACTATGTCGGCCACACCGATCCCCCGCACGCTGGAGATGTCGCTGGCCGGGATCCGCGAGATGTCGACGATCGCCACACCCCCGGAGGACCGTCATCCGATCCTCACCTACGTGGGCGCGTACGACGACAAACTGGTCGCCGCCGCGATCCGGCGCGAGCTGCTGCGCGACGGGCAGGTGTTCTACGTGCACAACCGGGTCAAGGACATCGAGGCCGTGACCAAGCGGCTGCGCGAGGCGGTTCCGGAGGCGCGGATCGCGGTGGCGCACGGCCAGATGAACGAACACACCCTGGAGCAGGTGATCGACGGGTTCTGGCAGCGCGACTACGACGTGCTGGTGTGCACCACCATCATCGAGACCGGGCTGGACATCTCCAACGCGAACACCCTGATCGTCGATCGCTCCGAGATCCTGGGGCTGGCTCAGATGCACCAGTTGCGCGGCCGGGTGGGCCGGTCCCGGGAGCGCGGCTATGCCTACTTCCTGTATCCGGCGGACCATCCGCTCACCGAGACCGCGAACGACAGGCTGGCCACCATCGCGCAGAACTCGGCGCTCGGTGCCGGGCTCGCCGTGGCCATGCGGGATCTCGAGATCCGCGGCGCTGGTTCGATTCTCGGTGCGGAGCAGTCCGGGCACATCGCCGGAGTCGGCTTCGATCTGTACGTGCGACTGGTCGGCGAAGCGGTGAACGCGTTCAAGCGGGCGGCGCGGGACGCGGCCGGGGAGGACGTGGACGACGAGCCGGCCGAGGTGCGCATCGAGCTGCCGGTGTCCGCGGCCATCCCGCCGGACTACATCGACGCCGAGCGGCTGCGGCTGGACGCCTATCGCCGTATCGCGTCCGCCGCCGACGCCGACGAACTGGAGGCGGTGCGGGTGGAGCTCACCGACCGGTACGGCCCGATCGGGCCGGAGGTCACCAACCTGTTCGCGGTGGCGACGCTGAAGCAGGCTGCCCAGCGCGCCGGAGTCACCGAGATCGCGCTCGGCAGCCGGGGCCTGAAGTTCGGCGGCGTGGATCTACCCGAATCCGCGCAGCTGCGCATGGCCCGGCTGTATCGCGGGTCGGTGTACCGGCCGGCGACGCGTTCGCTGATGCTGCCGACGCCGACCGAATCCGACCGGATGGGCTCGCCGGCGCTGCGGGATGCCGCGCTGCTGGCGTACTGCCGCGACGTGTTGGACGCGATCGCCCCGGCGGCAGTGCCGGCCCCGGCGGCGTGATTCGGCGCCGGCCGGGTCCGGGCCGCGCGTCCGCGACCGAAAGTGTGCACCTACCCGTCGTGGGACGCCGCGGTGACCGGCCGGTGCACACTTTTCGGCGGGCTTCGGCGCGGCTGCGGCGTCATGCTCACAGGTGCCCTGCGCACACCCGCCCGGAGTGTTGTGGCAGGCTGAACCGGCGTGCGTGCGTGGGTGCGCGGCGTCCCGGGACGGCGCGATCCGCGGCAGGCGCGGCGGGATCATCAGCAGTGGACGTTAAGGAGTGACCGGTGGCGGAGCACGACATGGTTCGCGGGGGGCAGGCCGAGTCCCGCTCGGCGGCGCGGCCGGCCGCGCGGTGGGCGCGGCTGCGGTGGGTCGCGGCGGCTCTGGGTGCGGCCACCGTGCTGGCGTCCTGCGGCACCGTCCCGGGTGCGGCCGTGACCATCGACGGCACCGAAGTGTCGACGCTCACCGTGCGCGACCGCGTCACCGAGGTCGCGGGTGCGGACGCGGCTGCCGACAACGACACGCTCGCCGGCCAGACCCGTGCGCAGCTCACCACGATCATCCGTCACCAGCTCACCCGGGCGGCCGCCGAGAAGCACGGCATCACCGTCACGGACGGCGATGTCAACGCGTTCATCGCGCAGTACGACGACTACCAGCGCTCGTCCGGCGCGCCGGACATGGGCGCCGTGCTGGGCGTTCCCGCCGACGACCTCAAGGAGACCTCCTACGACCTGCTGGTCTTCGACCAGTTGATGGCCGGGATTCCGGACGGAGGCGTGGACGTCACCGACGTCGCGGTGACGGTGGACGCCGTCCCCGCCGCCACCTGGGCCGAGGCCGTGGCCGCCCGTACCAAGTACCTGGCCGACCCGGCGGCGATGGATGCCGACGCCGCCGCGGCCATGGCGGCGAACCCGCAGATCCCCGGCGGACGCGAGACGCTGCTGGAGCAGCCGCAGCACGCCGTGTTCGGCATCTTCTCCGCCGCCGCCGGGGAGATCCTGCTGGTGCCGCAGGGCCCGCAGGGTTACCTGGTGGTGCGGGTGACCGAACGCAGCGAGCAGCCCGGCAAGTTGACCGCGCAAGCCATCAGCGATGCCTACCAGTCGGCGGGGCTGGCCGCGGAGATCGCGATCGCGTCGCTGCTGCTGGGGCCGGAGGCACACGAGGCGCACATCGAACTCAACCCGCGCTTCGGAGTGTGGGATCCGCGCATCGTCCAGGTGGTCGCGGGGCACTGAACCGCGGCTCCGAGGGAAGGTGCATGGGGGCAGGTGCGATGAGCGAGTATGACGCCGCAGCGGGCGACACCCGCCCCGGTGAGGCATTGCTGGAGGCCGTGGCCGTCATGGACCGGCTCCGCTCACCGGGCGGCTGCCCCTGGGATCGCCAGCAGACGCATGCCTCACTGACCCGCTACCTGATCGAGGAGTGCTACGAGCTGCTGCAGGCCATCGAGGACGGCGACGTCCCGGCGATGCGCGAGGAACTCGGCGACGTACTGTTGCAGGTGCTGTTCCACGCCCGCATCGCTGCCGAGACCGGTTCGGCCGACGGCGGTTTCGACATCGACGACGTCGCCCGCGTGCTGGTCGACAAGCTGATCCGGCGCCACCCGTACGTGTTCGGCGGTCCCGAGGAGCGCGAGACCTTGACGCCGGACCAGCAGCAGGTGCGCTGGGACGAGCTGAAGAAGGCCGAGCACGCGACGCCGTCCCCGCTGGACGGGGTCGCGATCGGGCAGCCGGCCATCGCTCTCGCGGCGAAGCTCGGGGCGCGCTCGGTGAAGTACGGCGTCAGCGAACAGCATGCGCCGCTGCCGGAGGGTGACTCGCCGGGGGAGCGGATCTTCCGGCTGGCGTTCGAGGCCGGCGCCCGCGGCGAGGACCCGGAACAGGCGGTGCGGGACGTCGCCAGGGCCTACATGTCCCGCGTCGCTCGTGCCGGCGAGGCTGCCGCCGGCGACTGATTCACCGCAGCTCCACATCGCGGCGCCGGAAGCCGACGATGCCGACGACGAGCAGGGCGGCCGCCAGCAGCATCAGGACCGTGAGCGGCATCCATGCCACCTCCGCGGCGGGCAGCAGCGGAATGTGGGTGAACGGCGACAGGTCCATCACGACCTGCGGGAGCTGCAGCAGCGGGCCGAGCTGGCCGAGCAACAGCGAGCCGCCCAGCGCGGCCCAGGCCAGCGCGGTCCACCGGGGTGCGGCTCCGGTGAGCGCTGCCGCGAGGGCGATCAGCACCGCCGCCGCCGGGTACTGCACCGCCACGCTGGCCAGGCCGTCGCCGAAGGGGCCGCGGAACTCGCCTGCCGCGGCGGCGTAGGTGAGACCCGTCACGACCCCGCCGAGCAGCAGCAGCCATGCCGATCCGGCCAGCGCGACCACGAGGTGCGCCCCCAGGTAGCGCTGCCGGCTGACGGCGGTGGCGAGCACCGGCTCCGCGCGGCCCGTGGATTCCTCCGCGGCGACCCGGCCCACGGCCGCGATCCCGTAGGCCGCGGCCAGCAGGCCCCCGATCGTGGCCATGGTGGCGAGCAGCACGTCCGCGAGGACCCCGGTGCCGCCGAGATCCCGCAGGATCTCGATGATCTTTTCGTTCCCGGCCAGCAGTTTCTCGGTGTCGGTGGCCATGCCGCCGGTCATCGCGCCGAGCACGACGAAACCGACACTCCAGCCGGTCAGCGTGCCGCGGTGCAGCCGCCAGGCGAGCGCCAGCGGCGAGCGCAGCCGGGGTGCGCGGGCATGCCCGGGCCGGGCGGCCCACCACCCGAGGCCGATATCACGCCGCAGGCACAACTGGACCGCGCCCCACACGCCGAGCGCGGTGGCCGCGGCGAACAGCAGCAGCACCGGCCACCGGTTGGCGCCGTAGGCGCCCAGCTTCTGACCCCAGCCCAACGGCGAGAGCCAGGACGCGAATCCGGCGCCGGAGATCATGTCGCCCACCGCGCGGAGGGCGAACATCGCTGCCAGCGCGGCGCCGGCGAGACCCGTCGCCGCCCGGGACGATTCCACCAGTTGCGCGGAGATCGCCGCGGCAGCCGCGACGACCAGGCCCGGCCCGGCGAGCGAGGCTCCCAGCAGCACGGAGCCGGCCAGCGGCTGCCCACCCGCGAGGCCACCCAGCGCGCTGAGGATTCCGACCGCCACCGACGCGGCAGCCGCCAGGGTCAGCGCCGCGCCCAGCGCCGCGAGCCGTCCCACCGAGCAGCTCGCGACGAGCTCGGCCCGGCCGGTCTCCTCCTCGGCCCGGGTGCGCCGGATCACCGTGAACATCGCCATCAGAGCGACGGCCACGCCACCGAGCACCCCGTAGCGCCATGCGGTCAGTCCGCCCAGCGTGGTCGATTCGACCGGGCCGGTGATCACCGCGAAGGCGGGGGTTGCCGCAATGCCGCCCGCGATCGCCTGCCGCGACGCGGCGTCGGGGTAGAGCTCGGCCAAGGTCGGGAACGACGCCGCCACGGTAAGGCTGATGGCGCACACCCAGATCGCCAGGCTCAGCCGTTCTCGGCGCAGCCCCAGGCGCAAAAGTGTTGCCATCCCGGCCAGATACGCGGGCGGGGCCGCGGATATCGGCGTGGCCGGCGGCGCGGCGGTGATCATCGTCGGCTCCCAGCCGCGGCGTCGGCGTTCACCGTGTAGTGGCGCAGGAACAGCTCTTCCAGGGTGGGCGGCGAGCTGGTCAGGCTGCGCAGGCCGCGGTCGGCCAGGGTGCCCATTACCGTGGCCAGGTGCTCCGAGTCGACGCTGAAACGCACGGTCGAGCCGTCCAGAACCATGTCGTGTACACCGGTCGCCTCCGCGAGATCCGTTGCGGGCTGCTCGGTGTCGGCCTCGATCGACGTCCTGGTGAGGTGTCGCAGTTCGGCGAGGGTGCCGGTCTCCACCACCGCCCCGGCGCGGATGATCGACACCCGGTCGCAGAGCGCCTCCACCTCGGACAGGATGTGGCTGGAGAGCAGGACGGTGCGGCCGCGATCCCGCTCTTGTCGGATGCAGTCCTTGAACACGGCCTCCATCAGCGGATCCAGGCCGGTGGTCGGCTCGTCGAGGATGAGCAACTCCACGTCCGAGGCCAGGGCGGCGACGATGGCGACCTTCTGTCGATTGCCCTTGGAGTAGGTGCGTCCCTTCTTTCGCGGGTCGAGCTCGAAGCGGTCCAGCAGCGTGGCGCGGCGCCGGGAGTCCAGTCCGCCGCGGAGCGACCCGATGAGGTCGATGGCCTCGCCGCCGGTCAGGTTCGGCCACAGGCTCACGTCGCCGGGCACGTAGGCCAGCCGGCGGTGCAGGGCGACGGCGTCGTGCCACGGGTCGCCGCCGAGCACGACCGCGTGGCCCGAGTCCGCGCGCAGCAGACCCAGCAGCACTCGGATGGCCGTGGACTTGCCGGCGCCGTTCGGCCCGAGGAATCCGTGCACCTCGCCGGTGTGCACGGTGAGGTCGAGCCCGTCCAACGCGCGGACACTGCCGAAAGTCTTGACCACATCGGTCATCTGGATCGCAGAGCCTGGTTGTTCCGTCATGCTGTGTTCCCCTCTTCGGGCATTCGCGTGCGCTCCGGTCTCCGTTGCTGCCGGAACGCGTCGAGGTATTCGGAGCCGGTGAACAGCCCCTGGGTGTAGAGCTCGACGGCAGCCCCGGCCAGGGTGCTGACGAGGTACGCGTCACGCTCCTCGGCCGAGGCGTGCGGGACGATGTAGTCGCCGAGCATCTGGATGCCCAGGCTGACGCACACCAGCAGCGTCGCCCGGGACTGCTCGTCGTCGCTGGGCCGCGCCTGGCCGGATGTGACGGCCGCGTCCAGCCAGGTGCGGGTGTCGTCCACCAGTCGGTCGAACAGCGTCGCGGCCAGCGGCCCGCCGTCCTTGAGCGATCGCGTGCCGTAGCGCACCGCCGGCAGGTATTGCTCGACGTGGCCGAGCTGTGCCATCGTGCTGGCCGGACCCTGAAATTCCAATTCGGTGATGGCCTCGCTGAACACCTGCAGGACGTGAGCGTCGCACGCTGCCCGGAGTCCCTCCTTGGAGCCGAAATGGTGGATCACCAGGGCGGGGGAGACCCCGGCTTCGGTTGCGATCCGGCGCACGGTCACGTGAGCGAAGCCGTCGCGGCCGAACAGATCGACCGCCGCGTCGCGGATGCGGGCCCGGGTCGTCAGATCCTCGCGCGATGCTGAACGCATGAACAACATGCTAAACGCGTGTTCAACAACCAGGCAACTGCATCGTCAATCTCGCGGGACGCGTGCGTCGAGCGGGGCGAAGCCGATGACGGTCCGACCGTCCGGAGCGGTCAGCACATCCGCGCGCACGCCGTACACCGTCGCGATCAGGTCCGGGGTGAGGACCTCGGCCGGCGGGCCCGAGGCGACCACGCGCCCGGCCGACAGCACGATCACGGTGTCCGCATAGACCGCCGCCAGGGCGAGGTCGTGCAGCGCGGCGAGGATGGTCAAGCCCGCGTCGGCCAGCGAACGCAGCACGTCCAGGGCCTCCAACCGCGCGCGGATATCCAGATGGTTGGTGGGCTCGTCCAGCAGTAGCAGCGCCGGCTCCTGAGCCAGGGCCCGGGCGAGCAGCACCCGCTGCCGCTCTCCGCCGGAGAGTTCGGCGAACCTGCGGTCCGCGAACTCCGCCGCGCCGACCCTGTGGAGTGCTGCCGCGGCGACCTCGCGGTCGCGTCTACTGGGCGACGCGAGCCGAGGGATGTGCGGGATGCGGGCGAGGAGCACGACCTCCGCCGCCGTCAGCTCCACCTGGCCGTCGACCTGCTGCGCGGCCAGCGCGATGCGGCGCGCCCGCTCGCGCCGGGTCAGGCCCTCGATCCGGTTGCCCCCCAACCGGGCCGACCCCGACTCCGCGGGCAGGATGCCGGCGATCAGGTGCAGGAGCGTCGATTTTCCGGCTCCGTTGGGGCCGACCACCGCGCCGATGGTGCCGGTCTCAACGGTGCAGTCGACTCCGTCGATCACCAGCCGCCCGGAGCGGCGGAAGGTGATCGCGTCGACGCGCAGCGGGGCGATCGACGCGGCGTGGCCGGCGGACCGCCGCCCGGGGGTGTCGAGGGATTCCGGGAGCGACGCCGACGGGGAGGTGTCGCCGGGGATCACCCGGGTGTGCGGGGGGAGTGGCGGTTCGGAACAGATCGTCGTCATGTCAACCTCTTCGCACGGATCAGCAGCGCCGCGAAGACCGGTGCGCCGATCAGTGCCGTCACGATCCCCACCGGCAGCTCTCTCGGGTCGAAGGCGGTGCGGGCGAGTGTATCCGCCCAGGTCAACAGGATCGCGCCGACCAGCGCGGACAGCGGCAGCAGCGCGCGGCTGCGATGCCCGGTGGCCAGCCGGGTCGCGTGCGGCACGATCAACCCGACGAACCCGATCGCGCCACTCACCGCGACGGCCGCGCCGGTCAGCAGCGCCGCCGCGCCGAGCAGCAGCCAGCGCACCCGGTTCACGTCGATGCCCAGCGCCCGGGCATCGTCGTCGCCGAAGGCGAAGGCGTCCAGTACGTTGGCGCCCAATGCCAGCGGCACACCGACCACGACGAACGCCACCGCCACGATCGCCACCGAGCTCCACGTGGCGCCGGCGATGGAACCGAGCAGCCAGCCGAGGATCTCGCGGAAGCTGTCGCCGGTGGTGCTCCAGAAGATCACGATGCTGGTGACGGCCGAGAACGCGGCGGACACCGCCACGCCGCCGAGGATGACGCGCGACGGGGAGAGCGCGGTGGCCCCGCCGAACGCGCCCGCCAGGACGAGGGTGAGCGCCAGCGCCGCCAGGGACCCGCCGAATGCCGCGACTGGCAGCGCGATGGTCCAGCCCAACACGAGCACCACGACGGCGCCCACGGAGGCGCCCGACGAGAGCCCCAACAGGTACGGCTCGGCGAGCGGGTTGCGTGTCACGGCCTGCATCACCACGCCGCACAGGGCGAGCGCGGCGCCGACCAGCGCGGACGTGAGCGCTCGCGGCAACCGCAGGTTCCAGACGATCGCGTCCTCGGTGAGGGGCAGCGTGGTGGCACCCCAGCCCAGATGCGCGGCGATCGACTGCCAGACCGCGCGGACGCTGATGTCGGCCGGTCCCACGGTCACGGCCACGATCACCGACACCAGGAGCGCGGCCGTCAGCAGCGCGCCCAGGCCGACCGTCGTCATCGACCCGGCGCGCCGCGGTGAGCCCGGCCCGGGGGAGCCGGTGGGGCGCGGTGCGGCGCTGTCGATGACGCGCGGGATCATGACACGGTCAGCCCGACAAGCTGTTCCGACAGGGTGCGCACAGCTTCGACGCTACGCACCCCGGCCTCGCTCGCGGGGAACGGCACCACCAGGTACCGGTGGTTGCGGACCGCGGTCAGCGCGGCGGTCGCCGGGTTGCCCTCCAACTGCGCGATCTTCTTCTCCGTGGACCCCCAGGACGAATCGACCAGGACGATCACGTCCGGGTCGGCGGCCACGACCGCCTCCCAGGACAGGCTCGACCAGGTCATGGGCACGTCGGCCGCGATGTTCGTCAGCCCCACGGAGTCCATCACCAGCTGCGGGCTGCCGATGCCGGCACCCACGTACGGCGTCTTGCTGCCGGAGCTGTACCACAGCGCGGTGAGGCCTCGCCGGTCCGGCTGGATCGCGGCCAGTTCGGCGCGCTGCTGGTTCACGAGGGCGGCAGCGGCCTCGGGCACGTCGAAGATCTGACCGGCTTGCTGGATCTCCGAGAACAGATCGTCCCAGGTCAGCGGGTTCGGCTGGTAGTCAGGCTCCTGGCAGGCGGCGGGAGAGACGAATGTCGCCACTCCTGCGGCCGCCAGGGATGCTCGGTCGCCGGCGCCGTCCGCCGACACGTTCGATTCCCATCCGGCGTAGACGAGGTCGGGCTGCAGCGCCAGGGTCGCCTCCTCGCCCGGCACCTTCTCCGAGATCAGCGGCAGATCCGTGGTGGGTGCCCATTGCGGGGCGTACGGCCCATCCGGGTAGGCGATGCCGATGATCCGGTCGGCCAGGCCCAGGGCCAGCATCATCTCGATCGACGTCGACTTGATGGCGACCACCCGCTGCGGCGGGGCGGTGAACGTGACGCTGGTGCCGCAGTTGTCGATGGTGAGCGGGTAGATGGTGGCAGGCGAGGGCGTCGCCGCGGCAGTGACGGGTCCGGCGGCAGTGGGCTCGGCTGTGGTCGGCACGGCGGCAGTGGGCAGGGTGGCAGCCGACTCGACGGTGGCCGGCACGGTGGTGGTGGGCTCGGCCGTGGTCGGCACGCTGGTGGCCGGCACGGTGGCGGTCGGCGCGGTGGAGCCGGCCGCAGCACACCCGCCAGCGGCCAGGGCGGCGAGGGCGAGCACTGCGGCGACATGGCGTTTCGCGAACATGGTGAGATTTTCCTATCGGGCTCGTCGGGCGATCGGTCGCTGGGGCGCCTTGCGATCCGGCTGCTATTCGCCGGGGTAGGTGACCCCGATCTGGCGGCGAATCGTGTCGAGCGTGCCCATGATGGCGAGTGATTCTTCAGGGGGCAGCAGCGGGGAATGCGTCATCCCGGCGGTAATACATCGGGCGAGTTCCGCCGCCTCGAAGCACAGGGCCTCGTGCCCCGAGATGGGGTCGGCCCCGCGGGTCAGGATGCGACCGGTGGCGGTGTCGGTCAGCGTGAGCGGCTGCGGCATGTAGAACGGGCCGGGGATCTCGACGCGGGCCCGGCTCCCGGAGATCGCCGCGGTGGTCGGCGTCCGTGCCAGCAGGGTCGTGTTCAGCGCGGCGTGCGTCTGACCGCGTTCGAGGATGACGGAAACCTGGGCGTCGACACCCGTCGCGGTGAGACTGCCACGTGCGGTGACGACGTCGGGGGTGCCCATCGCGAAGGACGCGAACGAGATCGGGTAGATGCCCAGGTCCAGCAGCGCCCCGCCGGCGAGGTCGGGGTTGAGCAGCCGGTGACTCGCATCGAGTTCGGCGAAGTACTGGCCGTGGTCGGCGGTCACGGTGGTGACCTCGCCCAGCACCCCGTCGGCGAGGAGCTGCCGCACGACGTCCACGTGCGGCAGGAACCGCGTCCACATGGCTTCCTGCACCGCGACCCCGGCCGCGCGCGCGGCGTCGATCACCTCGGCGGCCTCCGCGGCGTTCCGGGTCAGCGCCTTCTCCACCAGCACGTGCTTGCCGGCGGCGATCGCGGCCAGCGCATGCGCATGGTGCTCGCTGTGCGGGCTCGCCACATAGACCACGTCGACATCCGGATCCGCGAGCAGTGCCTCGTAGCTGCCGTAGGCGGCCTCGATGCCGAACTGCGCGGCGAAGCGCTCCGCGCGAGCAATGGACCGTGAGCCGACGGCAACCACGCGCTGCGCGGTGTGCTTGCCCAGCGATTCCACGAATCGGGTTGCGATCCCGCCCGGCGCCAGGATTCCCCAGCGCAGCGCCGGCGCCGATCGGGGGTCGGGAACTCGAGACTCCGGCAACGCTGACGGGAAGTCGCTCATGGCTATTGACGGTACCTGCCGGGTCCCACAACGCCGAC
>JBIQMQ010000058.1:0-1181 GCA_044463185.1 Nakamurella lactea
TCGGGCGCACCGCTGCCGAGGTGGTCGCCGAGGCTGAGGTGGTGCGTGAGGTGCTCGTCGTCGCGTCATCGCCCTGCGCGGCGGCGCTGTCTGGCATCGAGCTGCTGGCGCCCAGGACGACGATGCCCTCGCCGTCGATCGACACCGCGGCAGATTGCTCGTCGCCGCCATGAAATGGCGAGGAGCTCCGTCGGGAATCCAGGTTGCCGCTCGGAGTGATGGAGTCGACGACCAACGCAACGCCGCGGGTCTCGGAGGTGACGGCGCCGGCGCTGTCCGCGGCATCGGCTGCCGGCGCGGCCGCGAAGGCCTCGAGCGGCGCCGCCTGGGAGGGTGGGGTCACGGTGGCGACGGCCACGCCGGCGCCCGCCGCGGCCAGGACGAGCGCCCCGGCGCTCACCAGCGCGCGAATGGTCCGAGCCTTCACATACCCTCCCCGGGCCGGCGCCACTGACCCGGATGACAGGGCACCAATCAGGCAGCTTACTCACCTTCCGCAACCCTGTCGGGGGGCCGTGACATCCTGACGGCATGGATTCCAGCACCGCGCTCATCGTCGGGATTCTCGTCGGTCTGGTGGCCGGCGGGATCGTCGGCGCGCTCGTCGTCGCCCTCCGCAAATCCAGGCACGGCGCCGCGTACGGACCGCCCGGTTCGGGGACCGACAGTCCCGAGGTGCTCGCCGCCCGGCACGAAGCAGCCTTGGCCGAACTGCGCGCCGCCGAGAGCGCCGCGAGGGCCGAACTCCAGTCGTCGGAAGCCGCGGCCCGCGCGCAACTCCAGGCGGAACTGGCGTCGGCGCAGGCCAGCCTCGCGACCGTGCGGGAGAGCCTCGCGCATCAGCAGCAGCAGTACCAGGAGCTGATGGAGCGTCAGCGCGCCGATGCGCGCGCCCGTGAGGAGCGGGAACGTTCGCTGGAGCGCGAGGAGAGCAAGGTGCTGCAGGTGCTGGCGCCGGTCAAGGAGACGCTGGCCACGATGCAGGCCAAGGTCACCGAGCTGGAGCAGCAACGCACCCGCCAGCACGGCGAGCTCGCCGAACAGCTCCGCTCGGCCACCGCCTCGGAAGAGCGGCTGCGCCGCACCGCGGAATCGCTGGCCAGCGCACTCAACTCCAACAGCACCCGCGGGGTGTGGGGCGAGACGCAGCTCCGACGGGTCGTGGAAGCGGCCGGGCTGAT
>JBIQMQ010000058.1:1281-13281 GCA_044463185.1 Nakamurella lactea
GCGGGGTGTGGGGCGAGACGCAGCTCCGACGGGTCGTGGAAGCGGCCGGGCTGATCGACCGCGTCGATTTCGACGTGCAGTCCTCGATCTCCTCGGACGCCGGTGCCGGCCGACCGGACATGATCGTGCACTTGCCCGGCGGCAAGGCGATCGCCGTCGACGCCAAAGCTCCGTTCGCCGCCTACCTGGAGGCCAGTGCCATCCCGGACGGCGCCGACGGCGTCGATGCCGCGCGTCGCAAGAAACTGATGGACGACCACGTGAAGGCGCTCCGCGGCCATGTGAACACCCTCGCCAGCCGCGCGTACTGGGACGGCTTGGCCGCCTCCCCGGAATTCGTGGTCGCGTTCATCCCCAGCGAGTCGTTGGTGTCGGCGGCGATGCAAGCCGACCCGAGCCTGATGGAGTTCGCATTCGGCAAGCGGGTCGCCCTCGCGTCGCCGGTGACGCTGTGGTCGGTGCTGAAATCGGTCGCCTACACCTGGCAGCAGGAGGTGCTCACCCAGGACGCAAAGAAGCTCTTCGACCTGTCGCGGGAGTTGTATGGCCGCATCGCCACCATGTCCGGGCACATCGACAAGCTCGGGCGGTCGATCGGCTCCAGCGTCCGCGACTACAACAAGTTCGTTGGCTCGCTGGAGCGGCAGGTGCTGCCGTCCGCCCGCAAGCTCGCCGCGCTCGACGAGTCCAAGGTGTTGCCGACCCTCACCGGGCTCGAGGACACGCCTCGGGTGCTCACGGCCGCCGAACTGGTGGACGGCCCACCGCAGCTGCCCGGCACCGGGTCGTTCCAGGACGACGCTGCGGATATCGACAGCCTGGAGGACGCTGCGGACATCGACGCCCTGGATGACACTGCGGACATCGACGGCCCGGAGGATGCGCCAGATATCGACGGCCTGGAGGATGCGCTATCGGCGGACGCGGGTGCGGTCCGCGCCGACCTGAGCGAGGCGCGATAGGGTCGGCGCATGATCGATCGGCACCTCTACGGCCCGGGACCCTCCAACCAATATCCGGACGCCGCGGCATCCTTCGCCGCGCCGCTCCTCGGCCACCTGGACCCGGCGTTCCTCGACATCATGGATTCGGCCTGCGACGGGCTGCGCGCCGTGTTCGCCACCGAGAACCGCCGCACGCTGCCGTTGTCAGCGACCGGGTCCGCCGGGATGGAGGCCGCCTTCGTCAACACCGTGCACGACGGTGATGTCGTCGTGGTCGGCGTGAACGGACTGTTCGGTGAGCGCATGTGCGACGTCGCTGCGCGATGCGGTGCCGAGGTGATCCGTGTCGACCACGAGTGGGGCCAGCCCCTCGACCCGGAGCGCATCAAGGCGGCGCACCCGCACCCGGCGATCATCGCCGCCGTGCACGCTGAAACATCCACCGGCGTGGAATCGGACATCGCGGCGATCGCCGAGGTGAAGGGCGACGCCCTGCTCATCGCCGACATGGTGACGTCCGTCGGGGGCATTCCCACGCGCTGCGACGAGTGGGGCGTCGACGTCGCGTACGCCGGCAGCCAGAAGTGCCTCGGCGTGGCGCCGGGACTCGCGCCGTTCACCATCAACGACCGCGCCTTCGAGCGCCGAGTCGAACGCCCGCGGTCCTGGTATCTCGACCTCGGTCTGCTCGGTGGCTACGTCGGGGAAGCCTCGCACACGAAACAGCGCACCTATCACCACACGGCGCCGACCTCGATGGTCGCCAGCCTCGATGCCGCGCTCAAGGCCATCCTGGCCGAGGGCCTGGACGCCGTCTACGCGCGGCATGCCGAAGCCGGCCGGATCTTCACCGAGGGGCTCACGGAGATGGGCCTGGAACTGTTCGCGGCCGAAGGGCACCGGCTGCCCGAGCTGACCACGGTCATGGTGCCGGACGGTGTGGATTCGGCGGCAGTGCGCAACTATCTGCTGAACGTGCACAACATCGAGATCGGCGGCGGTGTCGGTCGGTACGCGACGACGGTGTGGCGGATCGGGCTGATGGGCCACAACGCCCGTCCCGACCGCGTCCTGCACCTGCTGGCCGCGCTCCGCGACGCGATCGACCACGTACGGAGCTGAGGACACCACACCGAAACCGCGTGCGGCGCTGAGAGCACCGCGCACGCCGCCGGCTACCGGGCCAGAGCCCCCATGGGATCCCAGGCCGGGAGCACGATCGGATCGGTGTCCAGCGCCGCCAGCACCTCCGCCGGCAGATCCGACTTGCGGGCGGCGATCTCGAACACGTACTCGTCGAACCACGAGTCGTTCATCGTGTAGAAGCCCTTCTGGGCGTGCTCGTCGCCCCAGCTGTTCTCCACGCGCCAGCGGCGGGGCGCGCCGTCGAACAGGTCCACGCCGGTTAGAAGCATGGCGTGCGTCATCTGCGTCTCGTGGTAGTCCAGGCGGGCGGCCTTGTCCAGGGTGAACGCGGTGTCGTACACCGCTCCGTAGTCGTACAGGTTCGCGTCCCAATATCCGAGGTCGCGCTGCATCTGTTTGGCCACGTCGCAGCCGAACCACACCGGCTCGCCCGACGAGAGTGCCTTCACCGCTGCGGCTTTCAGCACGCTCGGTTCGACATTCACGTAGGTGACCCGCTGGCCGACGATGTTGCCCAGGAAATCCACCGTGAACGTGCGGCCGCGCGGGCTGCTGGCCCGCGGGTCGTCCACCAGGCAGACGTAGTCCTCCAGGTCCACGGTCACGTAGCGCTCGGCGAACTCCAGCGGCGTCAGCTCGCCGTCGCGGTGGAACACCTTGTCCTTGTCCGTCCACTGCCAGATGAACGAGTCCGGCGGCGTGCCGAGGTGGATCGCCAGGATGCGGTAGCAGGCCGCGATCACGTCGTCGCGGATCGCCGCCTCGGCCTCCGGCGACGTGGCTTCCCGCAGGGCCTTCGCGCCCTGGTGCAGCACGGCACGCAGCGAAGCGTTCATCTTCGCCGTCGCCGACGACGACTCCGTCTCGGGCATCGCCGATTTCGGGACCAGACCGTGTTTCGCCACCAGCGCGACGAACATGTTCCACTGACCTCCGTCGCCCATCAGCGTGTCGTGCAGGAATGCGACGGTGCGATCACCGGCATCCGCGCTCTTGGTGGCCACGATCGCATCCAGGTAGTAGTTGACGCGCTCGATCTTGTCGAAGAACAGCACATAGTTCTGCGAGAACTCGAAATCGGCCAGGTTCATCTTCTTCATGGCGCCGGCGCGCAGCAGGTTCAAGCCGGCGAACATCCAACACCGACCCGATTTCTTCTGGTTGGTCACGGTCCAGTCATCGAGCTTGATCGACACCGACGGGTCGATCCGCGTCACGATCTCCCGGTCCAGCGCGACATCGTCGATCGTCGTGGTCGTCACGGCGTTCTGGGCGAGCCGGTAGGCCGAATTGGCGAGGAAATCCTTGCGCAACTGGGTAAGCGTGTCCGGGGAAATCGAGTGCTGTGTCATGTCGTCCAGCCTAGAACTCCGCGCGGGCGCGGCGGCGCCACACCGCCCGCCGCCGGGTGGTTTGCGATCCGGCGGCGAATCCTGGAAAGTAGGCGCGATGTCTTCACACATCGAGAGCGCCGCATCGGCGATCGGGGCGGCACTGACCCCGGTCCTGGACGCATTCCGCGCCATGGGGCCCGGCGCGTATCTCGCCGTCGTGATCGCCGTCAGCGTGGCCTGCCAATGGATCGCGTGGCGGCTGAAAATCCCGTCGATTCTGTTGCTGCTCATCGTCGGATTCGGCATCGGACAGCTGGTGCGCGCCGAGGACGTCTTCGGTCACGAAGTGTTGTTCGACGGGGTGGGCATCCTGGTCGGCGTCATCCTGTTCGAAGGCAGCATGGGACTGCGGCTGCAGCAGGTACGGGGCCTGGGGCGTCCGGTGCGCAGACTCACCACCGTGACCGTCGGCATCGCGTGGGTTCTCATCACCGGGGCGGCCTACCTTCTCGGATTCGACATCCGGGTCGCGCTGCTCATCGGTGCGATCCTCGTGGTCACCGGGCCGACCGTGATCAACCCGATCCTGCGCTCGCTGCGGCCGACCATGCGGGTCGCGTCGCTGCTGCGCTGGGAGGGCATCGTCGTCGACCCGATCGGCGCCGTGCTGGCGCTGCTGGTGTTCCAGGCCGTGGCGGCCGGCGAGGCGGACACGGCGTTCTCCAGCGTGGTGATCACCCTCTCCCTGACGATCGTCGTCGCGGTCGGCATCGCGCTGGTCCTCGGCGTGCTGCTCGAAATACTGATGCGCCGCCGGGCCGTGCCCGACTTTCTGCACGGCGTGGTGTTTCTGGCGGCGGCGATCGGCGCGCTCGAGCTGTCGAACATCGTGCAATCCGAGAGCGGCCTGCTGACCGTCACACTTCTCGGCATCTACCTGGGTAACCGGCCCAAACTGCAGCTCGAACAGGTCGCCGAATTCTCCGAACACCTCCAGGTGCTGTTCGTCGGCGCGTTGTTCATCGTCTTGGCGGGCCGGGTCACCCCGCAACAATTCGTCGACGTGCTCCCGACGGCGCTGCTGTTCCTGGCGGCGCTGGTGCTCGTGGTGCGACCCGTGAGCGTGCTGCTGGGGCTGGCCCGCACCAGGACGAGCTGGAAGGAGCGCGCCCTACTCGTCGGCATGGCCCCGCGCGGGGTGGTGGCCGCCGCCGTCACGAGCATCTTCGCGCTCGGATTCGGGCAGGCCGCGCAATCGCTGGCCGACCGGGCGGCGTCGGCCGCCGGCGCCCAGCGCGACGCCCTGCTGGAGAAGTCGGCGGACTTGGCCGGGCTCGCCACCCAGGCCGAGCGCATGGTGCCGCTGGTATTCGTCGTGATCGTGTGCACCGTCGCGCTCTACGGATTGGGCGTCAATCGATTCGCCGAACGGCTCGGGCTGGCATCCGCCAACCCCAACGGCGTGCTCTTCGTGGGCGTGCAGCCGTGGGTCGTCGACGCCGGTGTGCTGCTGCGCGACATGGGCATCCCCGTCCTGGTCGTCGCGCGAAACCAAGCGACGCTGGCGCCGGTGCGCCGATCGGGCTTGGCCACCGTGACCGCCAACATCCTCTCCGAATTCGCGGTCAAAGACCTCGACGTATCCGGACTCGGCTACTTCATCGCCACCACGCCGGAGGACGAGGTGAACGCGACGGCGGCCCGGCAGTTCGCCCGTATCTTCGGTGGGGCCAACACCTACCAGCTCCGGCGCGACGCGGACGGCAACGGCGGCAATGGCGAACGAGAAGCCATCGCCCGGCATCTCACCGCCCGCTACGCCTTCACCCCGTGGGTCTCCCGCGCCGACATCGCCGACCGGCTCGACCGCGGCATGGTGGTCGCCCGCGTCGACCTGGCGCCGGAGTTCACCCTCGACGACTTCTATGCGCGTTACGGCGAGGACGCCGTCGTGATGTTCGTCCAGCGGGCCCCGGGCACCGTCGAAGTCGCCAATGCCAGCACGAAACTGCCGTCGGACGGCGGCACGCTGATCGCGCTGGTGCGGGTACCCGCCGACGTAACGGTGTCCACCGTCAAGGTCGCCGAGGCCTGATCCCGGGCGCCGCCCGGACGGGTGGCAGACGGGCAGCTGGCCGGCGGACGGGCCCGCCGGACCGCCGGGTCCGTCGGGTAAGCTGGCTGGCGACACGGGAGTCCGGTGCGCCGGACTGAGAGCGGGGCACGGAGCCCCGGACCGCCGAACCTGATCCGGATCATGCCGGCGAAGGGACGTCCTCTCTACCACTAAACCCGTGCCCGAGATGCATAGGGGCACCGTCATGAATCCTCTCTACCGGCGCAGGGATCTGCGCCGCCCCCGCGTGGGCCTGCTCACCGCGATCGGCGTTGCCGGCGCCGTCATCCTCGCCGCATGCGGCGGGACTGCCGCCTCCGAGACGCCCACGGAACAGTCCGGCAGCACCACGGCCGTCGCGGACGGCACCACGGCTGCCGCAGACGGCACCACGGCCGCCGCGGACGGCACAACTGGCAGCGAGGCGCCGAGCGACTCGGAGGCCGCCGGCTCGTCCGCCGTCACCCTGATCACCCACGACTCGTTCGCGGTCGACCCCGATGTGCTGGCCGCCTTCGAGAAGGAGTCCGGACTCACCGTGACCGTGCTCGCGCAGGGCGACGCCGGGGAGGTGCTCAGCAAGTCGATCGTCACCAAGTCCAACCCGCTGGGTGACGCGATCTTCGGCATCGACAACACGTTCGCCAGCAAGGCGCTGGCCGCCGGAATCCTGGCGCCGTACGCCTCGCCGCTGGCCGGCAACGGCGCGGACGCCTACGCCATCGACCCGGAGAACCGGCTCACCGCCGTCGATTTCGGCGACGTGTGCGTCAACGTCGACCACCAGTACTTCGCCGAGCGCGGGCTGCCGGAACCGGTGACGTTCGAGGATCTCGCCAAGCCGGAATACAAGGACATGCTGGTGACCGAGGATGCCGCCACCTCCTCGCCCGGCCTGGCCTTCCTGCTCGGCACGATCGCGCACTTCGGTGCCGACGGCTGGCAGGCGTACTGGTCGTCGCTGGTGGAAAACGGCGTCAAGGTCGCCGGCGGCTGGACCGACGCGTACACCGTCGACTTCTCCGGTTCCTCCGGCCGCGGCGACCGGCCGCTCGTCGTCTCCTACGCGTCCTCGCCGCCAAGCGAGGTGCCCGAGGGTGCCACCGAGGCGCCGACCGGTGCGCTGCTGGACACCTGCTTCCGGCAGGTCGAGTACGCCGGGGTGCTCGCCGGGGCGAAGAATCCGAAGGGCGCCGAGCAGGTGATCGACTTCCTGCTGTCCGACCAGTTCCAGGCGCAGATCCCGGCGCAGATGTGGGTGTATCCGGTCGACCGGAACGCCCCGCTGCCCGAGGATTGGGCCGCGTACGCACCGGTTGCCACGAATCCGGCCACGCTGGACCCGGCCGACATCGACGCGCATCGCCAGCAGTGGATCGACGAATTCACCGATATCGTGCGCGGCTGATCGAGCCACAGGACCGGACATGTGATGACGGTGGGGCGATGACGACCGGCTCGTCCGGCGCGGCCGCGGTCCGGGGACCGGTGACGGCCCCGGCCGGGCGTGCGCCGGGTTCGCCGCGGCCGGGCGGGACACCGCCCGGCCCGGCCGCGCTGCGACCCGACCGCGCCGCCGTCATCGCCCGCCCCGTCGGCCTGGTGGTTCTGGGCACCCTGCCGGCGGCGGCGCTGTTGGTCTTCTTCCTGTACCCGGTCGGGTCGATCCTCGCCCTGGGCCTGACCGGCCCGCACGGACTCGACCTGGAGGCGTTCGCCAGCGTCGCGGGACGGGGCCGATTCCTCCGCATCGCCTGGTTCACGGTGTGGCAGGCGGCGGCGTCCGCCGCGATCAGCGTCATCCTCGGCGTCCCCGGCGCATTCCTGTTGTACCGCAGGACGTTCCGTGGACGGGCGGTGGCCCGCGCGCTGGCCACGGTGCCATTCGTGCTGCCCACCGTCGTCGTCGGCCTCGCGTTCCGCACGCTGTTCGCCCCGCACGGCTGGCTGGGCGGGTTCGGCTGGGACGGCTCAGTGGCTGCCATCCTGGCCGCGCACGTGTTCTTCAACTATGCCGTCGTGGTGCGCACGGTCGGCGCCACCTGGGCGCACCTGGATACCCGTCCCGTCGAGGCCGCGCGCAGCCTGGGCGCCGGGCCGGTGCGCGCGTTCACCACGGTGACGCTGCCCGCGCTGGCGCCCGCCATCGCGTCCGCCGCGATCATGGCGTTCCTGTTCTGCGCCACCAGCTTCGGCGTGATCCTGGTGCTCGGCGCCGGACGGTGGGACACGCTGGAGACGGAGATTTACCGGCAGACGGCGCAGGTCGGCGACCTGCCTACGGCCGCCGTGCTGTCCATCGCGCAGATCGTCCTGGTCACGCTGGTGCTGATCGGGGCGGCGCGGATCCGGCGCGCCGGTGAACGGGCGCTGCGGCTGCGCTCGGCCGCCGACACCGTGCGGCCGCTGACCCGGCGGGACACGCCCGCGGTGCTGACCGCGGTGCTGGCGGCGGCGCTGATCGCGCTGCCGATCGCGATGCTGGTGGTGCGCTCGCTGCAGACCTCCGCCGGCTGGGGGCTGGACAACTACCGCAACCTGGCGTCCGCCGGCGAGCACAACGTGCTGCTGGTGCCCGGTACCACGGCGTTGGCCAACTCGCTGTCCTCGGCGCTGATCGCCGCGGCGCTGTCGGTGGCGGTCGGGGTCACGCTCTGCGTGGTGCTGGCTCGTCGGCCGGTCGGGCGGCTCGGGCGCCGCGTCACCGCGGCGCTGGACGGCGTCATGATGCTGCCCCTCGGCGTCTCCGCCGTCACGGTCGGCTTCGGATTCCTGATCGCGCTGGACCGGCCCCCGCTGGATTTCCGTTCGTCGTCGCTGCTGGTCCCGATCGCCCAGGCCATGATCGCGACCCCCCTGGTGGTGCGCATGGTGCTCCCCGTGCTGCGGGCGGCGGACGAGCGACTGCGGCAGGCCGCCGCCGTGCTCGGAGCGGGACCGGTGCGGGTATGGGCCAGCGTGGACCTGCCGATCATGTCCCGCGCCCTCGGCGGCGCAGCGGCGTTCGCGCTGGCGACCGGGCTGGGCGAGTTCGGCGCCACCACGTTCGTGGCGCGACCCGAGACCGTGACCCTGCCGGTGATGATCGGCCGGCTGTTGTCCCGGCCGGGTGCGGTGAACACCGGGATGGCGCTGGCCGCCGGGGTATTGCTGACAGTCGGCTGCGCCGCGGTCGTACTGCTCGTGGATCTGCTCTCCAGCCGGGGTGGGCGCGACTCGGGGATCGGAGGCTTCTGACGTGCTGACACTGACCGAGGTGACCGTACGCTACGGCGCGGTGACGGCCGTGGGCGATATCAGCCTGACCGTGGCGGACGGCGAGGTGCTGGCCCTGCTCGGTCCGTCCGGCTGCGGCAAGTCGACGCTGCTGCGCGCGATCGCCGGGATCGAGCCGTTGGCCGGCGGGCGCATCGAGTGGGACGGCATCGACCTCTCCCGCATTCCGGTGCACCGGCGCGGATTCGGGCTCATGTTCCAGGACGGCGTGCTCTTCCCGCACCGGAACGTCGCCGGCAACGTGGGCTACGGCCTGTCCCGCGGCGAGTGGACACGGCCGGACGCCGCCGCGCGCGTGACGGAATTGCTGGGCATGGTCGGTCTGGCCGGCTACGGCGATCGCCGCGTCACGACCCTCTCCGGCGGCGAAGCGCAGCGGGTGGCGTTGGCCCGGGCGCTGGCACCGCGCCCCCGGCTGCTGCTCCTGGACGAGCCGTTGGCGGCCCTGGACATGTCGCTGCGCGCGGCCCTGCTGACGGACCTCGAGAAGGTGCTCCGCTCCACACGCACGTCGGCGATCTTCGTGACGCACGACCAGGGCGAGGCCTTCGCCATCGCCGACCGGATCGCGCTGATGCGGTCCGGCCGCATCGTGCAGATCGGTACGCCGGAGCAGGTTCGAGAAAGCCCCGTCGACGACGAAGCGGCACGATTCCTCGGCCTGGATCGAACTCCGCGGGTGGGGCCGTGATCGAATTGTGACTGCGCATGTACCGTCCCGCTATGCCACGATCAGGGGCAGACGTGCCGCGAACGCGGCACGGACCGTTGCCGTCCGCCGCCGTGGCGGACGGATCGTCCAAGACTGAACTGCGCATGCAGAAAGGTAGGAACCGATGTCGCGATTTTCGCGTCTCACCTCGGTGATCGCCGGGCTGGCTGTGGCCGGACTGGTGGCATCCGCCTGTGGAGCGAGCACGGAGAATCCGCAGGAGGGAGCGTCTTCACAGACCTCCGTGGAATCGTCGTCCGAGGCACCGGCGGAAAGCTCGGCATCGACCGAAGCGCCCGCCGAATCGTCGTCGGAGGCGCCCGCCGAATCGTCGTCGGAGGCCGAGGGCACCGACAGTGGCGAGCCCGAGCCGCTCGACTTGAATCTGCCGAAGGACGACACGATCGCCGCGATGCTGCCCGCCAGCATCGCGGATGCGGGAGTGCTGCGCATTGCCACGGACGCCTCGTACGCCCCCAATGAGTTCCTGAAGGACGGCCAGGGCGAGCCGATCGGCATGGACATCGACCTGGGCAACGCCGTCGCGCAGGTGCTCGGTGTACAGACCGAGTGGACCAACACCGGCTTCGACGGCATCCTCGCCGGCTTGGCCGCCGGCCGCTACGACCTGTCGCTGTCGTCGTTCACCGACACCAAGAAGCGCGAGGAGCAGGTGAACTTCGTCAGCTACTTGAACGCCGGCACCTCGATCGTGGTGGCGAAGGGCAACCCGAAGGGCGTGTCCGACGCCGAGGGCCTGTGCGGGCTCAAGGTCGGCGCCGAGAATGGCACCACGCAGTTCGACATGCTCACCGAGGCGGGTGTCGACGACTCCGTCGTCAAGGTGTGCGCGGACGCGGGCAAGCCCGCGCCGGAGTTCAGCGGCTTCCCGACGCAGAACGACGTGAACGTCGCGCTCGCGTCCGGCCGGCTCGACGCCTACATGGCGGATACCCCCGTCGCCGAGTACGCGGTGAAGATCACCGGTGACAAGTTCGAGAAGGTCGGCGCGGACGTCGGCGTCGCGCCGTACGGCATCGCCGTGCCCAAGGAGCCGGCGGAGCTGACCACGGCCGTCCAGGCCGCGCTGCAGAAGCTGATGGACGACGGCGACTACGTCAAGATCCTGGCCAACTGGGGCCTGGACGATGCCGCCATCGCCAAGGCCGAAGTGAACGTGGCGGTGTTCTGACCCTTCGGTCGGAATATCGGAAAGCGAACATATGTCGACGATCGACGAGAAGGAGGTGACGGACCGGGGGCTGCCGATCAAGGCGGTCCCGGTCCGTCACCCCGGGCGGTGGCTCGCCGTTGCGATCCTGCTGGTGCTGGTCGCGATGATGGTCAACAGCCTGGTGACCAACCCCAACTGGCGCTGGGACACGTTCTCCCAGTACGTGTTCACCGAGGTGGTCTTCCAGGGTCTGTGGAAGACGATCTGGATCACCGCCGCGTCCATGGCGATCGGCATTGTGCTGGGCGTCATCCTGGCGGTGATGCGCATGTCGCCCAACCCGGTGGTGAAAACCGTTGCGTGGCTGTACATCTGGTTCTTCCGCGGGACGCCCGTCCTGGTCCAGATCGTGTTCTGGGTCTACCTGGCGCAGCTCTACCGTTACGTGAGCCTCGGCATCCCGTTCGGGCCGGAGTTCCTCTTCTTCGACGTCAACCAGTTGATCCCGGTCGTCGTGGGCGGCGTGCTCGCGTTGGGACTCAACGAGGCGGCCTATATGGCCGAAATTGTCCGCTCCGGAATCCTGTCCGTCGGTAAGGGCCAGTCGGAGGCCGCCGAGGCGCTCGGCATGACCCGGGGCAAACTCATGCGACGGATCGTGCTGCCGCAGGCGATGAGGATCATCGTGCCGCCGACCGGCAACGAGGTCATCTCGATGCTCAAGACGACGTCGCTGCTCGTCATGGCGGCGATCACCGAGCTGTTCACGACCGTGCAGAACATCTACAACTCGAACTACCAGCAGGTTCCGCTGCTCGTCGTCGCCAGCATGTGGTACCTGGTGGTCACGTCGATCCTGTCGGTCGGCCAGTTCTACCTGGAGCGTCACTTCGGGCGGGGCGTGGCCGGTTCGAGCCAGCAGCGCGCGAAACGCCGTCTGGCGACGATGGGGCCGGCATGATGAGCAGCGACTTTCAGATGGTCGGCGAGTATGACGCAGCCCTAGCGGCGCAGCCGCCCCGGTCCGGGTCCGGCCACCCGGTTCCGATGGTGCTCGCCGAGGCCGTGCACAAGTCGTTCGGGCATGTCGAGGTGCTCAAGGGCATCGACATGACGGTGATGCCGGGCCAGGTCGCGGTGCTGCTGGGCCCGTCCGGCTCCGGCAAGACGACGTTCCTGCGCTGTATCAACCACCTGGAGAAGATCAACGGCGGCCGGCTGTCCGTGGACGGCGTGCTGGTCGGCTACCGGCAACGCGGCGAGAAGCTCTACGAGCTGCGCGACAAGGAGGTCGCCGC
>JBIQMQ010000059.1:0-1587 GCA_044463185.1 Nakamurella lactea
GTGTCCGCCGCGGTGGACAAGATCAACGCGATCGCCAACCCGCAGCTGCCGAAGGTCGGCGAGCGCTTCCTGGGCACCGTGGTCAAGACCACGGCGTTCGGTGCGTTCGTGTCGCTGCTGCCCGGCCGGGACGGCCTGGTGCACATCTCGAAGCTGGGCCACGGCAAGCGCATCGCCAAGGTCGAAGACGTGGTGAACGTCGGCGACAAGCTGCAGGTCGAAATCGCCGATATCGACGGCCGCGGCAAGATCTCGCTGGTGCCCGTCGCGGACTCCGCCGAGTCCGAGCCGGCCGACGCCTGATCGGCGGCCGTATCTCCGCGCTGATGTCGTCCGGTCCCCGCTCCAGAACGTTGGAGCGGGGACCGGGCGACTGCGTCACCTCTGTCACCACGCTGCCGAGTGGGCTTCGTGTCGTCACCGAAGCCGTGCCCGGTTCGCGCAGCGCCTCGATCGGCGTCTGGGTCGCGGTCGGGTCGGTCGACGAGTCGCCCGGGTTGGGCGGCACGTCGCACTTCCTGGAACACCTCCTGTTCAAAGGCACCCGGCGGCGCGACGCATCGACCATCGCCAGTCTGATCGACGAAGTCGGCGGTGAACTCAACGCGTTTACCGCACACGAATACACCTGCTACTACGCACACGTGCTGGCCGACGACGCGGCCCGCGCGATCGACGTGGTGTGCGACGTGGTGCTCCACGCACGCATCGCCTCGGGGGACGTGGAGACGGAACGCAGCGTGATCCTCGATGAGATCGCCATGCGTGACGACGATCCCGCTGACGCGCTGGCCGAGGCGTTCGCGGCGCGCCTATTCGCCGGTCACGCCGTCGGCGACCCGGTGAGCGGCACCGCGCGATCCGTGCGTCGGCTCACCCGCACCCAGATCCACGGTTACTACCGCCGCCGCTACGACCCGAGCCGCATGGTGGTCGCCGTCGCCGGGGGAATCACGCATCGAGAGGTGGTCCGCTGGGTGCGGGAGGCCTTCGCCGAGCACCAGGCCACCGCTCGAACGCCGGTGCCACCACGCACCGGCCGCGGCCTTACCCCCGCGAAGCCGTCGGTGGGACTGCTGGCCCGGGACACCGAGCAGGCGCAGCTCACCATCGGCGCGCCCGCCCTGCCGCGGCACCACCCCGACCGCTTCGCGCTCGCCGTGCTGTCCACGGCGTTCGGTGGCGGCATGAGTTCACGCCTGTTCCAGCGGATCCGTGAGGAGCACGGCCTCGCGTACACCTGCTACAGCTCGACGTCCGCGTACGCGGATACCGGATCCTGGTCGGTGTATACGGCGTGCCAACCGGTCAATCTGTCCGCGGTGGCGGAGTTGATGGCCGGGGAACTCGCCGCGGTGGCCTCGGACGGCATCAGCGCCGACGAACTGCGCCTCGCGCAGGGGCAGCTCTGCGGGGCCACCGTGCTGGGTCTGGAGGACGCCGAGTCCCGCATGAACCGTATTGGGCGCCGGGCGCTCACCGCACACCGCTACGTATCACTCGACGACGAACTTGCCGCGATCCGCGGCGTGACGGGTGACGAGGTGACGGCGATGGCGCGGCGACTGCTGTCCGCGCCGCTCACGG
>JBIQMQ010000059.1:1687-13176 GCA_044463185.1 Nakamurella lactea
TCGGGGACGACCTGTCCGGGCTCACCGCCGCCGGCTGCACCGTGGCCGTCGACTTCACTCATCCCGACGCGGTGATGGAGCACGTGGAGTTCGCGCTCGCCGCCGGCATCCACTGCGTGGTCGGCACCTCCGGCTTCACCGAGGACCGGCTCGCTCAGGTGCGTCGATTGTCAAAGGCCCACCCCGAGGTCGGCGTCATGGTGGTGCCGAACTTCGCGCTGGGAGCGGTGCTGGCGATGAAGTTCGGGGCCATGGCCGCGAAGTTCTTCCAGTCCGCTGAGATCGTGGAGCTGCACCACGCCGGCAAGGCCGACGCGCCGTCCGGAACGGCGATCGCCGCGGCACACGGCATCGCCTCGGGTCGCGCCGCCGGCGGGCTCGGATCGGTACCGGACGCCACGACGCACGACCCGGATGGGGCCAGGGGTGCGACGGTCGACGGCGTCCACGTGCACGCCGTGCGCCTGCCGGGCCTGGTCGCCCACCTCGAACTGCTCTTCGGCTCCATAGGCGAGACGCTGACCATCCGGCACGACTCGTTCACCCGGGAATCGTTCATGCCGGGCGTGCTGGCGGCCATCCGCGCCGTGCGCGCCCGCCCTGGCCTCACCGTCGGGCTCGAAGCTCTGCTGGAGTAGCCGACGCGCTAGTGCTGGTGGCCCGCAATCGGATCGTCGTCGAACGACAGGTGCGTAGTGCCCGAATACTGGATCTCGATGAGCTGGCCCTCGCCGGTGTCCAACACCCGGCGCTTGCCGGACGGCGCCCAGCCGGCCCCCGCCAGGAACTGCGCGACCGACTCGTCCTGCTCGACTGCCCAGATCGCGCCCGTCTCCGCTCCGGCGTCATGCAGGATCCGCGCCGCCTCCACCAGCAGCCTGCCGCCGTGGCCGCGCCGCGCCCACCGAGGCACCACGCCGAGCACCTCGATGTGGCCGATGCCGTCCTCACCGACGCGAGGATCGACCAGCGCGAAGCCGACCGGGTGGGTGCGCTCCTCGGCGATCAGCCCGCGCGCTCCCACCAATTGCAGCGTCCACGCCTCGGCGAGCTGCGCCTCGTCCATGTCCAGCACACCCTTCGGCAGCAGCGCCCCGTAGGCGTCCCGCCACCAGGTGCGCTGCAGCGCCGCCAGCAGCGGCGGGTCGTCGGGGAGCGCCGGGCGCACGCGCGCGTCGGCCATGGTCGATCAACTCCTCACGTCGGTCGCGGTGCGGGGCGTCAGGCCACCGTGACATCAATACCCGCGGCGCGCACCGAATCCAGGAACGCCGGATCCGCGTCGGTGTCCGTCACCAAGGTGCCCACGGCGGCGGCGGTACACACGCGGGCGAACGACGTCCGGTTCAGCTTGCTCGAGTCCGCCACCAGGATCACGTGATCGGCCCTGGCCACCATCTGCGCAGTGACTGCCGCCTCGCCCTCGTGGTCCGCGGTGGCACCCACCCGCAGGTCGAAGCCGTCCACACCCAGCACGGCGTAGTCGAGGTGCACGCGCACCAGCGTCGGCTCGGCGAGCGGCCCGAGCAGCTCGTACGAACTCGGCCGGGCCACACCGCCGGTCACGACGAGCTTCACCGAGCGACGCACGGCGAGGTCGTTGGCGATGTTGAGGGCATTGGTGACGATCGTGAACGCGATGCCGTCGTCCGGGCCGTCGTCGGGTTGGCTCTCCGGGATATCGCTCGGCGCCCGCGTCACCAGCGCCCTGGCCACCTGCGAGGTCGTGGTGCCGCCGTTCAGCCCGACCACCGATCCGGTAGGAATGAGCGCCGCTGCGGCGGTGCCGATGCGCTGCTTCTGCTGCGAGAACCGGCCGGACTTGTGCCGGAGCGGCAGGTCGTAGGCGATGGACGCCGGGGCAGCGCCGCC
The DNA here is from genome assembly GCA_044463185.1 of Nakamurella lactea. Taxonomy (GTDB): domain Bacteria; phylum Actinomycetota; class Actinomycetes; order Mycobacteriales; family Nakamurellaceae; genus Nakamurella; species Nakamurella lactea_A. The sequence goes on from JBIQMQ010000059.1 coordinate 3,560, forward strand.
ACGAGTGCGGGTGAGCAGTTGCTGTTCGGCGAGATGGTCGAGGTCGCGTCGGATGGTGGCGACGGAGACGCCGAGTTCGGCGGCAGCGGCGGTGACCTCGAGTCGCCCCTGCCGGCCCAGGATGTCGAGCAGCGCCGTCCATCGTTCGTGCGAGCCCACCGGCGAAACCTCCTCGGGCGAAAGCGCCACAATTAACTATCATGCCGGGTGGGTCGCACACCGCGATGAGCGGCCCGGCGCGCCCGCATTCCGCGAGGTGCGCGGGGCGGCGTCCGCGGCGAAGAATAAATCACAGCGGCTTGTAATAAATAGCTCCGTCGAGGAGGCTGGAAATATGCGCAGCATCATCACTCCTACGATCGAGGAGCCGGCGTCGCCGCTCGAGGCGTCGACGGCCACCGCGGGCGACCCGCTCGGACTGCTCGGCGGGCAGGTGAACCGCGCCACCATCGCGGACCTGCTCTATCAGGTGATCGATCCCGAGATCGGCGTGAACATCGTCGATCTCGGCCTGGTGTTCGGCATCGCCGTAGCGGACAGGCAGGTCACCATCACGATGACGCTGACGACTCCGGGCTGCCCATTGGCCGGTTACATCGAGGACTGCATCCACCGCGCCCTGTGGGGCCTGCCCAGCGTGGAGAACATCACCGTCGACATCGTCTGGGATCCCGCGTGGGGCCCCGAGCTGATGAGCGACCAGGCCAAGATCGAACTGGGATGGGTGGCGTGACGGCCGAGCCCGCAGGCGCCGCGTCCGACGCAGGCGCCGACGGTGCGCCAGCCGTGGACGCTGCGGCTGCCGCCGTGGTGTCGGGGATGACGGACCTCCTGGTCAAGGCGGTCCGGGCGCTGGGCGCGGCCGGGGAGCCGGAACAGGCCTCGCGCATCGCCGGCAAAGCCTGGTGGGTGCTGAAGGAGCATCCGCGCCAGGCTGAACGGATCAACGGCACCATGCATTACCTGGCCAAGCTGGAACAGGGCGCCGCGGAGTAACGTCCGGTCCGGTCGGGCGATGGCCCGGCCGCAGCCCCACCTCTAACTACCCGTCACGAAAGGAATCACCGTGTCCACCGACGCAGCCGACTACCCCTTGGACGTTCGCGCGGAGCCGCCGGCTCGTCGCCATTCGATGATCTTCGAGAACTACACGGCTCTCGTTCCCGGGCAGGGCTTCATCCTGATCAACGATCACGACCCGAAGCCGCTCTTCTACCAGTTCGACGCGGAGCACAAGGGCGACTTCACCTGGGAATACCTCGAAGAGGGCCCCGAGGTCTGGCGGGTGCGGATCGGCCGCCCGGCGGCCTAACCGCGGAGCCCGGACGGCGTCAGTGTTGCCGATCCTGCCCGTGCCTGTTGCCCCCGCCGTGCCGGGTGCGTCGGCCTGCGGCGCGCAGCGAATCGGCCACGGCCCGCTGGATGTAGGTGTTCAGCGAGACGCCCTGCCGCGTGGCCGCGCGCTCGGCCTGCGCCTTGAGGTGGTTGACCAGGCGCAGCGTGGTGCGGGAGAGTTCGTCACCGGCCTCCCGCACCGCCTGGCCGAGGTCCTCGTCTTCCGCGCCGTCCACCGCTGCGGCGGCCGTGATGTCCCAGTCCGCTGTGGCATCACCGGCGGGGGCGTCGTTCTCGGTCACCGTCACCGTGAGTTCCCGGCCGCGGAGCGAGACGCCGACGGTGGTGTCGTGGAGTTGCTCGGAGACCTCTGCCGCGAAGTCGGCCAACGCCGACATCAGCGTGAGTCGCGCCGCCGGCTCGAGCGCCGTCGTCAGTAAGGTCGCCGCCCGCTGGGTGCCCTCGTCTCCGAGGGCGGCCGCAGCCAGCAGATCCTCCCGCAGGGCATCGAGGTACTGAGTCAACTCCATGGTGTCAGTATGGTGCCACTCGTGACGTCAGGCAACCGGCGGCCAGGATCGGAGCGTGGACGCACCTACCGGTAGCGTAAGAGCAGACGCCGCCGGAAGCGCGAGCGGCAGGTGACGCAAGAAGGCTGGGCAGATCGATGACAACCCTTACGGCAGGGCCGGCCGGAACGCCCGGGCGCCCCTTTGGCACGGTCCTCACGGCGATGGTGACGCCGTTCGACTCCAGCGGGGCCCTGGACATCGCGGCGGTCGGCGCGCTCGCCGAGCGCCTGGTCGCCGACGGCAGCGACGGCATCCTGGTCAACGGAACTACCGGCGAGTCGCCGACCACGACGGACGCCGAGAAGGACGCCATCGTGCGCGCCGTCGTCGAAGCCGTGGGGGATCGCGCCACCGTGGTCACCGGAGTGGGCACCTACGACACGGCCCATTCGATCGAACTCGCCCGGCAGGCCGAGGCGGCCGGCGCGCACGGCGCACTGATCGTCAGCCCCTACTACTCGCGGCCGCAGCAGACGGGCCTGCTGGCGCACTTCCGCGCCGTCGCCGATGCGTCGGGCCTGCCCGTGATGCTCTACGACATCCCGCCGCGCGCGGTGGTGCAGATCGAGCCGAACACCCTCGTCGAATTGGCGCACCACCCGCGGATCACGGCCGTCAAGGACGCCAAGGGCGACCTGCACGCCGGTTCCAAGGTGCTGGCCGCCACGGACCTGGCGTACTACTCGGGCGACGACCCGCTGACGCTGCCGTGGATGTCGGTGGGGGCGGTTGGTGTGGTGTCGATCATCTCGCACGTGGTCGGGCCGCACGTGCGGGCGATGGTCGACGCGGCCCTGGCCGGCGACTACGTCACCGCCCGGGCGATCCACCTGGCGTTGATGCCGGTGCACCGTGCCATGTCGCGCACCGGAGGAGGCGCCGGCCTGGTGTTCGCAAAGGCCGCGCTCACGGCCGCCGGCTTCCCGGCGGGACATCCCAGGCTTCCCCAGGTGCCGGCGACGGCCCTGCAGATCGAGCGCATCGAGGCGGATCTGGCCGAGCTTGCGCCGCTGTCCGAGATTCTGCGGAGCGCGGCGGTGTCCGCATGACGGCCTCCGGACGAGGTGCTTCATCCGGGACACTGTCGGCCGCCGACGCGCCGCCGCCCCCGCTCGCGGCCGGCGCGCTGCGCATCGTGGCGCTCGGCGGAATCGGCGAGATCGGCCGCAACATGACGGTCTACGAACTGGACGGCCGGCTGCTGATCGTGGACTGCGGCGTGCTGTTCCCGGAGGATGCCCAGCCGGGCGTCGACCTGATCCTGCCGGATCTCCGGTTGGTCGAAGACAGGCTGGACGACATCGAAGCGGTGGTCGTCACGCACGGGCACGAGGACCATATCGGCGCCCTGCCGTTCCTGCTGCGGCTGCGCCCCGACATCCCGCTGTACGGGGCCAGGTTCTCCCTGGCGTTGATCGAGGCGAAGTGCAAGGAGCACCGGATCAAGCCGGTGCTGCGGGAGGTGGCCGAGGGTCAGCGGCACAGCGTCGGCGCCTTCGGCCTGGAGTTCTTCGCAGTGAACCACTCCATCCCGGACGCGCTCGCGGTCGCGATCAAGACCACCGCGGGGACCGTGCTGCACACCGGCGACATCAAGCTCGACCAGCTGCCGCTGGATGGCCGCATCACGGACCTGGGCGGGTTCGCCCGGCTGGGCCGCGAAGGCATCGACCTGTTCTGCGTCGACTCCACCAACGCGGAGGTGCCCGGGTTCGTCGCCTCGGAGAGCGAGATCGGCCCCGTGCTGGACGGTTTCATCCGTTCGGCGCGGCAGCGGGTCATCGTCGCCTCGTTCGCGTCGCACGTGCACCGGGTGCAGCAGATGCTCGACTCGGCGCAGCGCCACGGCCGGAAGGTCGCGTTCGTCGGCCGCTCCATGGTGCGCAACATGCAGATCGCTGCGGACCTGGGCCTGCTGATGGTGCCGGACGGGTTGGTGATGGACCTGGAGAAGATCCTCGACCTGCCGGACGAGCGCGTCATGCTGATCTCCACCGGGTCGCAGGGGGAGCCCCTGTCGGCGCTGTCCCGCATGTCGCGGGGGGAACACCGCAACGTGTCGCTGTCTCCCGGGGATACCGTCATCCTTGCCTCGTCGATGATCCCCGGCAACGAGACCAGCGTGTTCACCGTGATCAACGAGCTGGCCGCGATCGGCGTCACGGTGATCCACCAGGGCGTGGCGAAGGTGCACGTCTCGGGCCACGCGTCGGCGGGGGAGCTGCTGTTCCTGTACAACGCGGTGCAGCCGCGCAACGTGATGCCGCTGCACGGCGAGTGGCGGCATCTGCGGGCCCAGGCAAAGCTGGCGATCGCGACCGGTGTCCCGGCCGACCGCGTGGTGCTGGCGCCCAACGGCACCGTGGTGGACCTCGTCAACCGGCGCGCGACGATCGTCGGCCACATCGACGTCGGCATGGTCTACGTGGACGGCAACGCGGTGGGTGACGTCGGCGAGAACACGCTGTCCGATCGGCTGGTGCTCGGTGAAGACGGATTCGTCGCGATCACCGTGGTGATCGACGCGGCGACAGGTCGCGCGGTGGCTGCGCCGACGGTCTCCGGGCGTGGCTTCTCGGACGACCCGACGGCGCTGGACGCCGTCGTGCCGCTGATCGAGGCGGAGCTGGCCGGCACCGAGGCGGACGGCGTGACGGACACGCACCGCATCGCCCAGGCGGTGCGACGGGTCGCGGGTCGGTGGGTGTCCAACACCTACCGGCGGCGGCCGATGATCGTTCCCACCGTGCTCGCGGTGACCTCGGAGAAACTGGTATGACGCCGCAGCCGGCCGGATCCGATCCGGCCAGGCTGTTCCACATCGCGCTCGCGTCGGACTGGTTCGCGGCGCAGCAGGCCGGCGAGTACCGGATCTCCACGCTGGGACGCACCCTGGACGAGGTCGGCTTCGTGCACGCGTCCTACGCCGAGCAGGTGGCGGGGGTGCTCGCGGCGTTCTACTCCGACGTCACCGAGCCGCTGCTGCTGCTCGCCATCGACCCCGCGCGGCTGGGCTGCGACGTACGCCTCGAGGCGGCCGCTCCGGGCGGCGGGATGTTCCCGCACATCTACGGCCCAATCCCGGTATCCGCGGTCATCGACGTCACGCCGGTCTCCGCCACCTGAATTCCTTTGCCCTGGGCGGCCGCGGCGGACCTACGTCAGAACCGATCTATCTGCTAGTAGGTAGGCGTATAGTCACGCCGAAATACCCCGACCGTTCTGGAGGCGGACGATGTCGTGGAAAATGACAGGAAGCTATGCAGAGACGTGCTCGTGTGAGTTGATGTGCCCGTGCAATCTGAGCTTCGACCACGGTGCCACTTACGACTACTGCCGCGTCACCCTCGCGTTCAACATTCGCGAGGGCGCCATCGAAAGCGCGGACGTGGCAGGCCGCAAAGTCGTGCTCATCGCCGACACCCCGAAGGTGATGACCGAGGGCAACTGGAAGATCGGCGCGTTCGTCGACCAGGAGGCGACCGATGAGCAATTCGACCGGCTCATCGAAGTCTTCAGCGGTCAGCGGGGCGGTCCGATGGCGGCGATGTCGCCGCTGATCGGCGAGGTCGTCGGAGCGCAGCGCGCCGTGATCGAGATGGTCGACGACGGCCTGCGTCATTCCGTGCGGGTCGACGACAGCATCGAATTCGAGATTCAGGACGTCGTGCCCTTCGGCAAGGAAGACGGCCAGCCGATCAAGTTCGACGGGATGTTCCACCCGGTCGCCTCCGACCTGACGATGGCCGAGGCACAGCATTCCCAGATCGATGCGTTCGGCATCGCCTATGACGGCAAGTCGGGAGTGTCGTACTCGAACTTCGCCTGGGGCGGCTGACGCCGTGCGCGCCGCAACCACGCGAACGACCGGCGAGCACGGGGGCCCGACGGTCGCACTGCGTGCCATGCGGACACGTATCGGCTCCGTCGTCGCCCTTCTCGTCATCGCGGCAGCGTGTTGGTGGTGGACCGCCGCGAATATGGCGGGCATGGACAGCGGCCCCTGGTCGGCGCTGGGATCGCCCGGCTGGTTCCTCGGTATGTGGACAGTCATGATGGCCGCCATGATGTTTCCGTCGGTATCGCCGACGGTCGCCCTCTACCTGCGGATGACGCGTACCCGGTCGCTCGCCCTGCCCGCGCTCTTCACCGCCGGATACCTGCTGGTCTGGGCCGTGTCCGGAGCGCTGGCATTGGTGCTCGCCGACTCCGTGGGCGCGTTTGCCGGGGGCGCCTTGGCGTGGGACCGGGCGGGTCGGGCCGTGACGATCGCGACTCTGCTGTTCGCCGCACTGTACGAGTTCACCCCGTTGAAGGACGCCTGCCTCGGCAGATGCCGGAGCCCGCTCGGCTTCCTGCTGGGCGCCTGGAGATCGGGCCGGTCGGGGGCGCTGCTGATGGGCGGCACCCTCGGGGCATGGTGCCTCGGCTGTTGCTGGGCCCTCATGGCCGCGCTGTTCGCGCTCGGCGTGATGAACATTGCCTGGATGGCGTCGGTGTCCGTGCTGATCGCGCTGGAAAAGCTGCTGCCCTGGCGTCGGGCAGCCACCGTGATCACCGCCGCGGTACTCGTCGGAATCGCCGTCTTCGCGCTGGTGGCGCCGAATGCCATGCCCGGCACCGCGCCCGCCGCCCCCGGGTCGATGATGATGTCCACCCCCTAAGCCGCTCGCGCCGATGGCAGCGCGAGCGGTGTGGCCTACGGGACGCGTGTGACAAAAGGGAATAGGCTGTCCCCATGACCGGGACCCCGCCCACGTCTACGAGGTCGCGCGCGAGCTCGACCCGATCGGGCGCGCGCCGGACGCCGGGCTCGTCACGGACGGCGTCATCGCGATCCGGAACGACGACTCGAGGCGGATCCGGCCGCGCTCCGGCACCGAACCGGTCGCCGCGCCGGACGAGCCGGCCGCTGCCCCCGGTGAAACGCCCGAAGCAACGCGGCCTGGTGGTGACGTCCGCGAACGGCGTCGGACGGGGCATCGCCGCCATGTGGCGCGTCACCGCCCGAGGGGCGGGGGCGGCGGCACGCGTCGTCGGACACAGCGTGCAGGTACGGAAGGACATCGAGATCGAATACCGCCGGGACGGACTGGGGCTGGGGCTCCTCGCGCTCGCCGTGGTATGCGCGATCGGCTCCTGGTTCCGGGCCGCCGGGCCCGTCGGCCGCACCATCGACGACGGGGTCCGCGTCTGGATGGGCACCGCGGCGCTGGCCCTGCCGGTGTTCCTGCTGGTGGCCGCCATCGTTTTGATGCGCACGGCCGCCGACCGGCCGCACCGGGTGCGGCGCGTCAGCGGCTGGATCGCGGTGACCGTCGCCGTCACCGGCATCTTCCACGTCGCACAGCTGGCCGGCCTGGCGACCTCGGGCGCCGTCTCCGCCTGGAAGACCGCCGGCGGCGTCCTCGGTTACGCGATCGGCCAGCCGCTGTACCTGGGCCTCACCGGCCCGGTCGCCGTCGTCCTCCTGGTGTTGCTCGGCGGGTTCGGCCTGTTGCTCGTCACCGGCACACGGATCCGCGACCTACCGGGCCTGGTGCGCCGTGCGCTGCAGTCGCTGTCCGGCACGGCCGCGACCGATCAGCCCGGCTACGCCGAGGACGCCGAGGCGTTGGCCAGCGATCACATCGCCATGCCGCTCGCCGGCGACCCGGCGACGGTGCGACTGCGCCGGCCGTCCCGCCGCCGGCAGGGTTCCGGGGCGACGGGGGAGTACGGCGAGGACGACCGCGCCCGGCCCGGGGCGGCGTCATACCCGCCGGTCTCCCACGAGACTGGGGCGTCGAATCCGGCCGCGGGTGCTCCGGCCGCCACCCGTCGACCCAGGGTCACCGAGCCGCCGGTACCGCACGACGGCCCGCCGGTCACCGCGCCCACCCAACTGACCCTGGACGCCACCGTGGACGGCAGCTACCAGTTGCCGCCGATCGGCCTGCTCAAGCGCGGGGCGCCCGCCAAAACACGGTCGGCCGTCAACGACGAGATGGTGCGTCAGATCGCCGAGGTGCTGGCGCAGTTCTCCGTGGATGCCATGGTCACCGGGTTCACCCGCGGGCCGACCGTCACCCGCTACGAGCTGGAACTCGGGCCGGGCGTCAAGGTCGAGAAGATCACCGCGTTGGCCCGCAACTTCGCCTACGCGGCCGCGACCGACAATGTCCGGCTGCTCACCCCGATCCCCGGCAAGTCGGCCGTCGGCATCGAAGTGCCCAACACGGATCGCGAGATGGTGCGGCTGGCCGATGTGCTGTCCGCGCCCGTGAGCCGGCAGGACGAGCATCCGCTGCTCATCGGGCTCGGCAAGGACGTCGAGGGCGAGTTCGTGAGCGCGAACCTGGCCCGGGCGCCGCACCTACTGGTCGCCGGCGCGACCGGTTCCGGTAAGTCCAGCTTCGTCAACTCGATGCTGATCTCGCTGCTCACCCGGACGTCCCCGACCGACCTCCGGATGATCCTGATCGACCCCAAGATGGTCGAGCTCACGCCGTACGAGGGCATCCCGCACCTGATCACGCCGATCATCACCGCGCCGAAGAAGGCCGCCGCGGCGCTCGCCTGGCTGGTGGAGGAGATGGAGCAGCGCTACCAGGACATGCGCGCCTTCGAGGTCCGCCATATCGACGACTTCAACCGCAAACTGCGCGCCGGCACCATTACCGCGCTGCCCGGCTCGGAACGCGAGATGCGCCCGTACCCGTACATCCTGTGCGTGGTGGACGAGCTGGCCGACCTGATGATGACGGCGCCGCGTGACGTCGAGGACGCGATCGTCCGGATCACCCAGAAGGCGCGCGCCGCCGGCATCCACCTCGTGCTGGCCACGCAGCGGCCGTCGGTGGACGTGGTGACCGGCCTGATCAAGACCAACGTGCCCTCGCGGCTGGCGTTCGCCACCTCGTCGCTCACCGACTCCCGGGTGATCCTGGACCAGTCCGGGGCGGAGAAGCTGACCGGCATGGGCGACGCCCTCTACCTGCCGATGGGGACGTCGCGGCCGATCCGGCTGCAGGGTGCCTACGTCTCGGATGACGAAATCCACGCGGTGGTCAGCTTCACCAAGAAACAGGCCGAGCCGGAGTACGCGGAAGGCGTGACCGTGCCGAAGGCCGAGCCGGGGCACGACGTGGACCCGGACATCGGCGGCGATCTCGATCTGCTGCTGCAGGCCGTCGAACTGGTGGTGACCTCGCAGCTCGGCTCCACCTCCATGCTGCAACGCAAGCTGCGGGTGGGCTTCGCCAAGGCCGGCCGACTGATGGACCTGATGGAGACCCGCGGCGTCGTGGGACCGTCCGTGGGATCCAAGGCGCGCGACGTGCTGGTGCGACCCGACGAGCTGGACGCGGTGCTGGCCGGGCTCACCGGCGCGGAACCCGCAGGCGCCGGCGTCCCGGATCTCATCGACTAGCTAGCCTCCTCGACCAGCACCGCGCCGGCCGCAGAAACACATCGGCCCCCACCGCGCTGGAGCGCGATGGGGGCCGATGGGCTGTTTCGCTACGAGAGCAGGCCCAGCTCGCGGACGGCGTCACGCTCGGCACTGAGCTCGGCGACGGAGGCGTCGATCTTGCCGCGGGAGAAGTCGTCGAGCTCCAGGCCCTGCACGATGGACCAGTCGGTGCCGTTCGACGTCACCGGGAACGAGGAGACGAGGCCCTCGGGAACGCCGTAGGAGCCGTCCGACACGACGCCCGCGCTGACCCAGTC
>JBIQMQ010000060.1:0-1100 GCA_044463185.1 Nakamurella lactea
TCGAGTTTGCGAACAAGATCTTGTTCGCAAACTCGAAAACCGTACGCAAACGCGAGAATGGGCCTCCGGGGCGGAGCCAGCGGTAGGGGCCGGCGGAGCCCGGACGGCGTCAGTCGTGCCCGGGTAGACGGCGTCAGTCGTGCCCGGGGTACTCGTGGTCGACGTGCGACGCGGGCTCGATCTGGAACGTCGAGTGCTCCACCGCGATCGCGAAGTGGTTCGCCACGCAGTCCTGAAGCTGGTCGAGGATGCGCCCCGCATGGCCGCTCTGGAAGCATTCGTTCTCCACGACCACATGCGCCGAGAGCACCGGCAGGCCCGTGGCGATGAGCGAGGCGTGCACGTCGTGCACCTCCCGGACGTGTTCCACATCCAGCAGGTGCGCGCGCACGGCGTCGAGGTCGAGCCCGGGCGGCGTGGATTCCAGCAGCACCGACGTCGTCTCCCAGAGCAGCTTCGCCGCCCGGGGTAGGATCAGCAGTCCGATCAACAGGGCCGCGACGGTGTCTGCGCGTTGCCAGCCGGTGGTGGCGATGACGATCGCCGCCGCGATCACGGCCACGGATCCGAGCGCGTCGTTCACCACCTCGAGGAACGCCGCCCGCAGGTTGAAGCTGGCCGACCGCCGCGAGAACAGCACCAGCATCGCGGCGAGATTGCCGGCCAGGCCGATGATGCCGAACACGATCAACTCGCCCGGCGGAATCTCCGGCGGCGACCACAGCCGTCCGATCCCCTCGACGAGCACGTACACCCCGACCGCGAGCAGCACCGCCGACTGGCCGAGCGCGGCGAGGACCTCGGCGCGCCGGAAACCCCAGGTGCGGTGCGAGGTCGGCGCGCGCAGCGACAGGTGCGCCGCGAACAGGGCCAGCGCGAGACCGCCGGCGTCGGTGAGCATGTGCCCGGCGTCGACGAGCAGCGCGAGCGACCCGGTGATCAGCGCGCCGACCACCTCGGCCACCAGGATCGCGGCGGTGATGGCGAACGCGACGGCCAGCGGCCCGCGATGCCCCTCGAGGCCCCGCGCGCCGCCGTGGTCGTGACTCATCGCACCTCCTCGTGCGGCAGGTGGTCGCTGCCCATCGAGTATGACGGAA
>JBIQMQ010000060.1:1200-13121 GCA_044463185.1 Nakamurella lactea
ACTCATCGCACCTCCTCGTGCGGCAGGTGGTCGCTGCCCATCGAGTATGACGGAATTCCCGGCGGCGAAGCCGCCGCGAGCGGCGTCATACCCGGTTCCGCACCACGACCGAGAACCGGTTCCGCACCACGACGGCGACCCCTGCGGGCGAACCTGGGACAATGGGCGGGTGAGCGACGCGCAATCCTTCGAAGTGCCCAACGTGCTGGCGACCCGCTATGCGAGCCCGGAGATGATCCGGATCTTCTCGCCCATCGGCAAGATCATCGCCGAGCGCAAGCTGTGGCTCGCGGTGCTGCGCGCGCAGGGCCGCCTCGGCCTGCCGGTCGACCCGTCCGTGGTGGCGGACTACGAGTCGGTGGTGGAGCGCGTGGATCTCGCGTCCATCGAGGCACGGGAACGCGTGACGAAGCACGACGTGAAGGCGCGCATCGAGGAGTTCAACGCGCTGGCCGGGCACGAGCGCGTGCACCAAGGCATGACCAGCCGCGACTTGACCGAGAACGTCGAGCAGGCACAGGTTCTCGCCGGGCTGCGCCTGGTGCGCGACCGCACGGTGGCGATCCTGGCCGCCCTCGGCACGCGCGCCGCCGAATACTCGGCACTGACCATGGCGGGCCGCTCGCACAACGTCGCCGCGCAGGCCACCACCCTCGGCAAACGATTCGCCTCGGCCGCGGACGAGCTGCTCGTCGCGTTCGCGCGGGTGGAGAACCTGATCGACCGCTACCCGCTGCGCGGTATCAAGGGACCGGTCGGCACGGCGGCCGACATGCTGGATCTGCTGGGCACGCCGGAGGCGGTCCGCGACCTGGAATCCGCTGTGGTGCACGAGGTCTCGGGGCGCGACACCCTGTTCGCATCCGTCGGCCAGGTGTACCCGCGGTCGCTGGACTACGACGCCCTGTCTGCCCTGGTGCAGCTCGCGGCGGGGCCTTCGTCGCTGGCCACCACGATCCGGCTGATGGCCGGCGCCGAACTCGCCACCGAGGGCTTCGCCAAGGGACAGGTGGGCTCGTCCGCGATGCCGCACAAGATGAACGCCCGCTCCTGCGAACGGGTGTGCGGGCTCGCCGTGCTGTTGCGCGGCTACGAGTCGATGGCAGGTCAGCTCGCCGGCAACCAGTGGAACGAGGGCGACGTGTTCTGTTCGGTGGTGCGCCGCGTCGCCCTGCCGGACGCGTTCTACGCCATGGACGGCCTGCAGCAGACGTTCCTCACCGTGCTGAAGAACTTCGGCGCCTACCCGGCCGTGATCGACGCCGAACTACAGCGCTACCTGCCGTTCTTGGCCACGACCAAGATCCTGATGGCCGCGATTCGCGCCGGGGTGGGTCGGGAGACCGCGCACGAAGCGATCAAGGAGCACGCCGTCGCGGTGGCGCTCGAGATGCGCGAGACCGGCCGCGCCGACAACGATCTGCTGAAGCGGCTGGCCGCCGATTCCCGCATCCCGCTGGATCTCGCCGACCTGCAGGCGTTGATCGCCGACGCCTCGCACTTCACCGGCCTGGCCAGGGCCCAGGTCGATGCCGTTCTCGGCCGCATCGACGAGGTGGTGCGCCGCTATCCCGAGGCCGCCGGCTACCAGGTCGGGGCGATCCTGTGAGGATGTGCGGCGGTGGGAAGCCCAGGCGACGAGGATGACGCCGCAGCTGCCTGAGCATCTCCGGGCGATCGCTCCCCAGGGGGCGCACGTCGCGGCCGGAGCCGCCACGCCGGACAGCCGCGACTCCGTACCGAAGCCGTTGAACGGCACCGGGTTTCGCCGCGAGTTCGCGGTGCCGCGCACCATCCCGGTGATGGTGCGCGACGGGTCCACCGCCGACTGGGCCGACATCTGGCCGTTCTTCCGCGCCTTGGTCGCCGCCGGCGAGACCATGTGCCTGCCGAACATCATGATGGGTTCGGACGCGCGCGCCCTCTGGTTCGGCGGGGTGGACACCGAGGTCGTCGTCGCCGTGGATCCGCGCGACAAACCGGTGATCGACAACCCGGACAGCCCGATCCTGGGGCGGGTCGTCGGATCCGCGTCGATGCGCACCGCCCGCGACGGCCACGGCCGGCATGTGGCGCGAGCCGATTTCGTGGTCGACCCACGACTGCACGGCCAGGGCGTCGAGAAGGAGCTGGCCATCACGGTGCTCACCCGTGCGCGGGCCGCCGGTTTCACGGCCGTCGAGATCGACCCGGTGGTATCGACGGACAGCGAGTCGATCGACGCCTGGCGTGCGGTCGGGTTCGAGATCGTCGGCACCCGGCCCCGGGCCTTCGAACACCCGCGGGGCGACATGGTCGACCTCCACGTGATGTTCCGCGCGCTGTAACGACATTCGCGCTACTCTGATCCGAGAACCTTTGCGGCTAGAGGATTCTGGGCCATTCGGCCAGGATTCAGGGCAGTGATGCTCGGGTAGGGGATGCCATGATCTCGCAGTGGCAGGCGCTGGCGGATATCGCGGTCGCGCTCGCCCTGTGCGGCGTCATCGGCCTGGAACGCGAATGGCGACAGAAGTCCGCGGGCCTCCGGACGCACACCCTGGTGGGCGTCGGCGCGGCACTGTTCATGGTGGTGTCGAAGTACGGCTTCTTCGACGTGATCGGCGCCGGCGTGGACCTCGACCCGTCCCGTGTCGCAGCCCAGATCGTGTCCGGCATCGGCTTTATCGGCGGCGGCGTCATCTTCGTCCGGCGGGATCTGGTGCGCGGTCTCACCACCGCCGCCACCGTCTGGCTGGCGGCGGCCGTCGGCATGGCCTCCGGGGCGGCGCTGCACATCGTCGCGGTGGGGGTCACCGCGATGTACCTGGTGATCGCGCTGGGCTTCACGTGGATCTCGCGGATACTGCCGCGCTCCCGGTTCTCGTTCTCCGTGCTGCGCGTGACCTATCAGGATGGCCGCGGTCTGCTGCGCACCATCGTTCAGCTGTGCACCGACCGAGGCTATTTCGTGGCCGGCCTCGATCTGCTGCGTGACGGCCAGGGAGGCCGCGGCCGCGACGATCGCGAACAGAACGCATCGCGGGAATCGGGTGGGGACCGGGTCGTCGTGTTGCTGGAGCTCGAGGGGCACCGCGACCCCGGGGAGCTGGTGCAGGAGCTCTCTGCGCTGGACGGGGTGTACGCCGTGAGCGTCGCCGAGGGCTCCGGCAACGACTAGGCGGAATCCCCGATCCACCGCGGATCGGCGATCAGCTCCTCCAGCTCCCGTACCAGCCTGCTGACGTGGAATCCGTCCGCCGCGGCGTGATGCACCTGGATCGCCAGCGGCAGCATCACCCGGCCCTCCCGCCGGACGTAGCGGCCCAACGTGAAGATGGGCGCCAGGTGCTCGGATCCGCCGTCGATGTTCAGAGTGAAGCCGGTGAACGAGGCCCACGGCACGCTGGAGACGTCGAATGTATTCGGCGGCAGCTCTCCCTGTGGAAAGAACGACGTGGCGTGACGATATTCGGCCAGCAGCCCTGCGCCGGTCTGGTGGAAGGCCTCGAAGTCGTCGTCGTAGCGCGTCCAGACGCACCCGAATGTCTCCCGGTCGGGATTGAAGACCGTGAACGCCGGGTGGACCACGTCCCAGACCGCTGGCGCACCGGTCGAACTCAGGCACATCCGGAATTCCTCGTGCCGGTTGACGACCGTCGCCAGCGCCCACACCTGGGCGATGTACGTCTTGCGCGCGGACCGTGCCAGGGCGCGGGCGAACTCGGTGGCGTCCAGTTCGACGGTCACTGAATACGTGCAGGGGACCGACCGCCAGAAGTGTTCGAAATGCTCTCGTCGCGGCCAGGCCTCGACGTCGATCGTTGTGGGCTCGTCCATGCCGGAATTGTTGCATCGGCGATCCGGCCCGACCGGTATCACGGCCCGGCGGCGCACCGTCTACGCTGGATTTCCGTGGCCACTGAACTCTCCGACTACCAACACCTCTCGTCCGGCAAGGTGCGCGAGCTCTACCGCGTCGACGACGAGCACCTGCTGATGGTGGCCTCGGACCGGATCAGCGCCTACGACCACATCCTGCCCAGCGAGATCCCCGACAAGGGGCGGATTCTCACCGCGATGAGCGCGTTCTGGTTCGAGCTGCTGGCCGACGTGATCCCGAACCACGTCGTGGCGATCACCGACGACCCGCGCATCCCGCAGAGCGTGCAGGGCCGCGCCATGCTGGTCCGGTCGCTCACCATGCTGCCGGTGGAATGCGTGGCGCGCGGGTACCTGTCCGGTTCCGGCTGGGCCGAGTACCAGGCGTCCGGTGCGGTGTGCGGCGTGCCGCTGCCGGCCGGTCTGGTCGAATCGGACAAGCTCCCGGAGCCGATCTTCACCCCCGCCACCAAGGCCGAGTTCGGCGAGCACGACGAGAACGTGTCGTTCGAGAAGGTGGCGCGAACCGTCGGCGGCGAGCGGGCCCGGCAGCTGAAGTATGCGACGCTGGCCGTCTATGCCAGGGCCGCGGAGCACGCGCTCAGCCGGGGAATCCTGTTGGCGGACACCAAGTTCGAATTCGGCATCGATCCGCGAACCGACACGCTGGTCCTCGCCGACGAGGTGCTGACCCCCGACTCGTCGCGCTACTGGCCTGCGGCCGACTACCGCCCCGGCGGGTCGCAGCCGTCCTTCGACAAGCAGTTCGTCCGCGACTGGCTGACCTCCCCGGCATCCGGCTGGGACCGCGCCTCCAACACCCGACCGCCGGTGCTCCCGGACGACGTCATCTCCGCCACCCGCGCGCGCTACATCGAGGCCTACGAAACGATTTCGGGACGGAGCTTCGCCCACTGGCCCGGCTAGCCTGACAGCAGCAGATCCATTGGGAGGTCACCATGCAGCCTCAGGCATACATCGTCGACGCGGTTCGCACGCCCGTCGGCCGGCGCGGCGGCGGCCTGGCGAACGTCCACTCCGCGGATCTCGGCGCGCACGTGCTGGCCGAATTGGTCGCCCGCACCGGAATCGATCCGGCCGCCGTCGACGAGGTGATCCTCGGCTGCCTGGACCAGATCGGCCCGCAGGCCTTCGACGTGGCGCGCACCGCCTGGCTCGCGGCCGGCCTGCCCGACTCCGTGCCCGCCACCACCATCGACCGGCAGTGCGGCTCCAGCCAGCAGGCGATCTCGTTCGCCGCACAGGCCGTGATGTCGGGGACCGAGGATCTGGTGGTCGCCGGCGGTGTGCAGAACATGTCCGCCATCCCCATCCAGGCGTCCAACCGCGCCGGCGCCGAATACGGCTTCCCGGACCCGTTCACCGGTTCGGAGGGCTGGGCGCGGCGCTACGGCGCGCAGGAGGTCTCGCAGTTCCGCGGCGCGGAGATGATCGCCGAGCAGTGGGGTTTCGACCGGGAGCAGATGGAAGAGTTCGCGATCGACTCGCACGTCAAGGCGCTGAAGGCGCAGGCCGAGGGCCGGTTCGACCGGGAGATCGCGCCGATCGCCGGGGTCACCCGGGACGAGGGCCCGCGCGAGCCGGACCGCGAGAAGATCGCCTCGCTCAAGCCCTTGACGGAAGGCGGCCGCATCACGGCGGCGGTGGCGAGCCAGATCTCGGACGGTGCGGCCGCCCTGCTCATCGCCTCCGAGCGGGCGGTCAAGGAACACGGCCTGACCCCCCGCGCCCGCATCCACCACGTCTCCGCGCGCGGCGCCGACCCGATCATCATGCTCACCGCGCCGATCCCGGCCACCGACTATGCGCTCGAGAAATCGGGCATGACGCTGTCCCAGATCGACCTCGTCGAGATCAACGAGGCGTTCGCACCGGTGGTGCTGGCGTGGCTCGCCGACACGCACGCCGACCCGGACAGGGTGAACGTGAACGGCGGCGCCATCGCCCTGGGCCACCCGCTGGGCGCGACCGGCGCGCGGCTCATGACGACGCTGCTCGCGGAGCTGGAGCGCACCGGCGCCCGGTACGGGCTGCAGACCATGTGCGAGGGCGGCGGCCAGGCCAACGTGACGATCATCGAGCGGCTCTGACACCGTCCACGGCGGCATCCGAATCGGCACAATGCGCCCGGATCGACCCCAGATCGTAATGATTTTCGACACATCTGCGGGCGGGTCACGCGTTAGGGTCAAGATCAGTCCGCGCCGACCCGGATGACTGCCGCACGCACCCCCCGCGTGCGGACGGGCGGGGCGATCCGACTCAAGAAGGAGCACCCATGCGCGTACATCGCATCCGTGTCGCGGCCCTCGCGGGCATCGCGGCGCTGTCCATGGTGGTGGCTGCCTGCAGTTCGTCCGGATCGGAGTCCGGCAGCACCACGACCACTCCCAGCGAGATGAGCTCGTCCGCCGGCACCGGGAGCACCAGCGGTTCGGCCGGTGCCGACGCCGCGTCCGCCACGTCCGCCGACGACCTCGGTGGCATGGACGGCCTCGTCGCAGCCGCCCAGGCCGAAGGCGAGCTCAACGTGATCGCGCTTCCCCCGGACTGGGCGAACTACGGCGAGATCATCAAGGCGTTCTCCGCCAAGTACTCCATCACCGTCAACTCGCAGAACCCGAACGGCTCCTCCGCCGAGGAGATCGAGGCGGCGAAGACCAACAAGGGCACCGACAAGGCGCCGGACGTCTTCGACCTGGGTTCGGCGGTGGCGCTCGCCTCCACCGACGTGTTCGCCCCGTACAAGGTGCAGGCCTGGGACGACATCCCGGACGCCAACAAGGAAGCCTCCGGCCTCTGGTACAACGACTACACCGGTGTCATGTCGATCGGCTACAACGCCACCAAGTACGGCGAGATCACCAGCCTGGACGACCTTCTCGACCCGAAGTTCGCGGGCGCGGTGGCGCTCAACGGCAACCCGACCCAGGCGGGGGCGGCGTTCAGCGGCTTCGTCATGGTCGCGCTGGCCAACGGCGGCAGCCCTGACGACCTGCAGCCGGGCATCGACTTCTTCCAGAAGATGAAGGAAGCCGGCACATTCATCCCGCTGGATCCCACGCCCGCGACGATCGCCTCGGGTCAGACCGGCGTCGTGATCGACTGGTCGTACAACCAGCTCGCCGCGGCCGCCGAACTGGAGAAGCAGGACGCCGAGTGGAAGATGTTCGTCCCGGAGGACGCCGCAGTCGGCGCGTACTACGTGCAGGCCATCAACAAGGACGCCCCGCATCCGGCGGCCGCGCGGCTGTGGGAGGAGTTCCTCTACTCGGCCGAGGCGCAGAACCTGTACATGGCCGGCGGCGCCCAGCCGATCCTGTTCGACGCCATGAAGAAGGCCGGCACCCTGGACGCCGAGGCGGAGAAGAACCTGCCGGAAACCTCCAGCCCGATCATCCAGCTCACCGACGACCAGCAGAAGGCCGCCTCGGACTTCCTGAACGCGAACTGGTCGAAGATCGCGAGCTGATCACCGCACCGCGATGACAGTCCCGACAATCGCGCCGCCATCCGCGCCTCGCCCCGCCTCGACGCGGGGCAAGGGCGGGTGGCGGCGCGTGTCGCCGGCCCTGGGCACGCTGCCGTTCTTCGGCTACGTCACCGTGTTCCTGCTGATCCCCACCGGGATCGTGGTGGTCGGCGCGTTCCGCGCCCCGGGCGGCGGCTTCACCTGGGGCAACATCACCGCGCTGGGCGACCCGGTCGTCATCGACGCGTTCGTCGCCTCGGTGATCCTGTCGGCCGTCACGGCGGCGATCGGCGCGGTCGTCGGCGGCCTGCTCTCCTACGTCCTGGTCACCGGCCGGCCCGGGTCGATCGCCCGACGCATCGTCACCGCGGCCTGCTCGGTGCTCGCCCAGTTCGGCGGCGTCATGCTGGCGTTCGCGTTCACCGCGACGCTGCTCACCAACGGCCTGGTGAACGACGCCCTGAAGAACTGGTTCGGGCTGGTCACCACCGGCTCGTACCTGTACACCCTGCCCGGCCTGATCCTGGTGTACAGCTACTTCCAGATCCCCCTCATGGTGATCGTCTTCCTTCCCGCGGTGGATGGCATCCGCTCACAGTGGCGCGAGGCGACGGAAACCCTGGGCGGCTCCACCTGGGTGTACTGGCGCCGGGTGGCCGGCCCGCTGCTGGCGCCCGCGTTCCTCGGCTCGACGCTGCTGCTGTTCGCCAACGCGTTCTCCGCCTACGCCACGGCCCGGGCGCTCATCACCCAGTCCGCGCCCATCGTGCCGCTGCAGATCGCCGGCGCCATCACCAACGAGGTGAACGTCGGCCACGCCGACATCGCCAAATCGCTCGCCCTGGGCATGGTCGTGATCGTCGCGGTCGTGATGTGGCTGTACGCGTTGCTGCAGCGCCGCACCGCCCGGTGGCTCGGGTAGGGGGTGCCACGGGTATGACGCAGTCCACCGACGAGCGCGTTCCGGCCGGCCGTTCCAGCGAGGCGCCGGCCCGGCCGCAGCAGTTGCGAAAGTCCATGCGGCGCAAGCAATCCGCGACGCGTCGCGTGGTGATCGCCGTCGTCATGGCGTTCTTCCTGATCCCGCTGCTGTCCATGCTGTACTTCTCGGTGCGGTTCCCGCTGTCCGGCAAGTGGACCGGTCATTCCTGGTCCAACCTGATCCACATCCAGGAACTCGCGGCCGACAATCCGTCCAGCTACGGGCAGCTGTGGGACGGCCTGAAGAACTCGGCGGTGCTCGTCGTGCTGACCGTCGTCATCATGGTGGTGCTGCTGGTCCCTACCATGACGTGGGTGCGGCTGAAGGTGCGGTGGCTCTCCCGCACCCTGGAGTTCGTCTGCCTGCTGCCGCTCACGATCCCGGCGATCGTGCTGGTGGTGGGTCTCGGCCCGGTGTACCGGATCGTGTCCGGCCTGCTGTCGACGAATTCGATCTGGCTGTGCTTCGTATACGTCGTCCTGGTGCTCCCGTTCGCGTATCGCGCGCTGGACGCCGGGCTCGGGGCGATCGACCTGCAGGTGCTGTCCGAGGCGGCCCGCAGCCTGGGCGCCGGCTGGATACGCATCCTGTGGCAGGTGGTGCTGCCGAACATCCGCAGCGCCGTCGTGTCCGCGTGCTTCATCTCGGTCGCGCTGGTGCTGGGCGAGTTCACCATCGCGCAACTGTTGGCGCGCACCAACCTGCAGACCGGCATCTTCCTGGTGTCGCAGTCCGATGCGCAGCTCGCCGTCACCCTGTCGCTCGCCGCGCTGCTGTTCGCGTTCATCCTGCTCATGGTGCTGTCGCTGCTGTCCGGCGACCGTCGATCCCGGGAGGCTTCATGACGTCGGTGTCCACGGCCAGCCGCGGTGTCCTGGTGGAACTGACCGGGGTGAGCCGCAGTTTCGGGTCGGTGCGCGCCCTGGACGGTTTCGACCTGACGATCAACCCGGGCGAGCTGATCGTGCTGCTCGGCCCGTCTGGCTGCGGCAAGACGACCGCGCTGCGCATCCTGGCCGGACTGGAGGACGCCGACGCCGGGCAGATCACCGTCGGCGGCCGCGACGTCTCCTCGGTCCCCACCTCCCGGCGCGACATGGGCATGGTGTTCCAGGCCTATTCGCTCTTCCCGCATATGACGGCGCAGCAGAATGTCGAGTTCGGGTTGCGACTTCGCGGCAAGACACCGTCCGAGCGCCGGCGGATCGCCGGCGAATACCTCGACCTGGTGGGCCTGTCCGACCAGGCCGGCCGGTTCGCGCGGCAGCTCTCCGGCGGACAGCAGCAGCGGGTCGCGCTGGCGCGGGCGCTGGCCATCGAACCCAAGGTGCTGCTGCTGGACGAGCCACTGTCCGCGCTGGACGCGAAGGTCCGGGTGCAGCTCCGGGACGAGATCCGGCGCATCCAGCTGGAACTCGGCATCTCCACGCTGTTCGTGACGCACGACCAGGAGGAGGCGCTCGCCGTCGCCGACCGGGTCGGCGTGATGTGGCAGGGCCGCATCCAGCAGATCGCCAGCCCCCAGGAGCTGTATTCCGCGCCGGCCAATCGCTTCGTCGCCGAATTCGTCGGCCTGTCCAATCCGCTGCCCGGCACGGCCGACGGCGGCACCGCCAACGTGCTGGGCCAGCCGGTGCCGCTGCTGCCGGGATCGCCTGCGCAGGGCGCCGTGTCCGTGCTCATCCGGCCCGAGTCGATCAGCATCATGCGGGGCACCGGCGCCGGCAGCGATCAGCCCGGCGCGCGGGCGGTGATCGTCGGCACCAGCTTCCTGGGCTCGATGGGCAGGGCGCAGGCCCGGCTCAGCGACGGCACCGTAATAGTCGCGCAGATCTCCAGCGGCAACGTGGCCGCGTTGAACCCGGGTGACGAGGTCGGCGTGGTCCTCGATCCGGTGCCGGCCCTCGCGGTGGCTGCGTCATAGCTGCACACCGGCGGGACGCCGCCCCGCCCGACGACATGTGACCCAGGGAGAAACATGACCACCACCGAGGTTCCGGGGCGCAACCCCAGGCTGCTGACCACCGAGCGACTGCTCGTCTTGATCGAGTCGGGCGACGTGGACACCGTGATCGTCGCCTACACCGACATGCAGGGCCGCCTGCAGGGCAAGCGGCTGCACGCCGGGTTCTTCGCCGACGAGGTGATGGAACACGGCACCGAGGGCTGCACCTACACGCTCGCCACCGATGTCGAGATGAACACCGTCGACGGATACGCGCTCACCTCGTGGGAGGCCGGATACGGCGACATGTCGTTCCGCCTCGACATGGACACGATTCGGCTGCTGACCCACCTGCCCGGCACGGCGATGATCCAGTGCGACCTGGTGTGGGCGGACGGCAGCCCTGTCCGCGTCTCGCCCCGCGCGGTCCTTTCCGCGCAGGTCGATCGCGCCGCCGATCGCGGCTGGCGGGTGCTGGCCGGCACCGAGCTGGAGTTCCTGGTGTTCCGCACCAGCTACGAGGACGCCTGGTCGTCGGGCTATACGTCGATGACGCCGGCCAACCAGTACAACGTGGACTACTCCATCCTCGGCACCAGTCGGGTCGAGCCGCTGCTCCGCGAAATTCGGAGCGTGATGCACGAGGCCGGCACGGTCGTCGAATCCGCCAAGGGCGAATGCAATCTGGGCCAGCACGAGATCGCATTCCGCTACGCCGACGCCCTCGCCACCGCCGACAACCACAGCGTCTACAAGACCGTGGCCAAGGAGATCGCCGCGCAGCACGGCCAATCCCTCACGTTCATGGCGAAATACGACCAGCGCGACGGCAACTCGTGTCACGTGCACATGTCGCTGCGCGACAGGGAAGGCGCCGTGCTGTTCTGGGACGAGGACACCGGGCGCCGGACGCCGCTCTACGACCGGTTCATCGCCGGGGTGCTCGCGACCATGAACGACTTCACGCTGCTGTACGCGCCGAACATCAACTCCTACAAGCGCTTCGCGGACGGCTCGTTCGCCCCCACCACCATCGGCTGGGGCAACGACAACCGCACCTGCGCCGTCCGACTGGTGGGCCACGGTGCCTCGGCGCGCCTGGAGAACCGGGTTCCGGGCGGCGATGCGAACCCGTACATGGCGCTGGCCGGGATGATCGCCGGTGGCCTCTACGGCATCGAGAACGAGCTGGAGCTCGAGCCGGAACTCACCGGCAGCGCCTACTCGTCGTGCCATCCGCGCGTGCCGGGCACGCTGCGCGACGCCCGCGACGCGTTCGCCGCCTCGCCGGTCGCCCGGGCTGCGTTCGGCGACGACGTGGTGGAGCACTACGTCCACGCCGCGGACGTGGAACTCGCCGCGTTCAACGCCGCCGTCACCGACTGGGAGCGCCGCCGTGGCTTCGAACGGCTGTGATCGCCGGGCCGCGGCGTGAAATCATACTGGGATCGCGGGGTGGGCAGGCTCGCCCGCGGAAGGAGACGCCGATGACCCTCGCGATCGACGGGGTGACCGTGCACGCGGACCCGGCGGTGACCGCCGGGGCGGGCGGCAGCCACACCGTCGTCAACCCGGCCACCGGCAGGCCCCTCGGTGACGTGCCGCTGGCCAGCGCCGCCGAGGCGGATGCCGCCATCGCC
>JBIQMQ010000061.1:0-13036 GCA_044463185.1 Nakamurella lactea
AGCGAGATCTCCACGCAGGCGCTGATCTCCGTGTTCGTGTTCCTGATCGCGGTGGCCCTGTTCATCACGATCCGCTACGAGCATCGCGTGGCGATCGGTGCCGTGCTCTCCGTGTTGCACGACCTCGTCATCGCGGCGGGCATTTACGCCCTGATCGGCTTCGAGGTGGCCCCGGCCACGATCATCGGACTACTGACCATCTTGGGCTTCTCGTTGTACGACACGGTCGTCGTGTACGACAAGGTCGAAGAGAACGTCAAGGGCCTCACCTCGCTGCTGCGCCGGACCTATCCGGAGGCGGCGAACCTGGCCATCAACCAGACCTTGATGCGCTCGATCAACACGTCGCTGATCGCGCTACTGCCGGTGGCCGGGCTGCTCACCGCCGGTGTGGCGATCCTCGGCTCCGGCACGCTGAAGGACCTGTCCCTCGTCATGCTCTGCGGCATGCTGATCGGCGCCTACTCGTCGGTGTTCCTCGCCGTGCCGCTGGCCGTGGATCTGAAAATGCGTGAGCCCGCCATCCGCAACCACACCCGGCGCGTGGAGGCGAAGCGCCGCTCGGAGGGCCTGCTGGTCGACGCCGACGGCGACCCTGTCGGTCGCGTGCCGGTCACCGACGAGTCCGGCGCCGTGGTGGCGTCGACCGTCCACCACGCCAGCTACCCCGGCGTGCAGGCCGAGCCGGCCTCACCGAAGCTCAAGCCCGGCTCCGGGCCGCTGCCGGGCGTCAAGCCGGTTCGCCCCAGCGGTAAGTCCGCGCAGCGGCAGGGATCGGCGCAGCCGACCGGCAAGCGGCACCGGTAGTCCCCGGCGGGTCGGCGCCGCCGACGGGCTGCGGCCCGCCGGCGATATGCTCGACTGTTCGGGGGCTTGCGCGCGTCAGGAGGTGCGTCGATGACGGATATCCATCCCACCGCGGAGTCCGACGCGCCCGCGCATGCCGACGCGCCCGCGCATACCGACGTCCCCGCCGGTCGCCTCGCGCCGGGACACGTGGTGCCCCCGAGAGCCGCCACCGCCGTGAAGCCGGCGGCGCCGACCAACGGCGCCGGCCGCGACGCACCGGCCGCTGAGGCCGACCCCGCAACTCCGCAAGCCAGCGCGGCACAGTCGGTGGCCTCGACCACGAGACGAGTGCGGGCCCGCTGGGCGCGCCGCATCACCGGGCAGCGCCATACCGGGCCGTCCGCGCGCACCGTGCTGGAACCGCTGATCGCGGCGCACCGCGAACTGCATCCCAAGGCGGACACCAAGCTGCTGATGCGTGCCTACGAGATCGCCGAGCAGGCCCATCGCGGGCAGTATCGCCGGTCGGGCGACCCATACATCACCCACCCGCTGGCGGTCGCCACCATCCTGGCCGACCTTGGCATGGACACCACCACCTTGGTCGCCGGCCTACTGCACGACACCGTCGAGGACACCGACTACAGCCTGGACGACGTCACCACGGAATTCGGTGCCGAGGTGGCTCGGCTCGTGGACGGCGTCACGAAACTGGACAAGGTCAAGTACGGGCAGGCCGCCGAGGCGGAGACCATCCGCAAGATGATCATCGCGATGGCGTCCGACCCGCGGGTGCTGGTGATCAAGCTCGCCGACCGGCTGCACAATATGCGCACCATGCGCTTCCTGCCGCCGGAGAAGCAGCAGCGCAAGGCACGGGAGACGTTGGAGGTGCTGGCGCCGCTGGCCCACCGGCTCGGCATGGCGACCATCAAGTGGGAGCTGGAGGACCTCGCCTTCGCGATCCTGCACGCCAAGCGGTACAACGAGATCGCACGCCTGGTCGCGGACCGAGCACCGTCCCGCGAGACGTATCTGGCGGCGGTCACCGAACAGATCCGGGCCGAGCTCACCGGGGCGAAGATCCCGGCGGAGGTCGTCGGGCGCGGCAAGCACTACTACTCGATCTACCAGAAGATGAAGATCCGCGGACGCGAGTTCGACGAGATCCACGACCTGGTGGCGGTGCGCATCCTGGTGTCCACGGTGCGTGAGTGCTACGCGGCGATGGGCGTGGTGCACGCCATGTGGGCCCCCATGCCCGGCCGCTTCAAGGACTACATCGCGCAGCCCCGCTACGGCGTCTACCAGTCGCTGCACACCACCGTCATCGGGCCCGAGGGCAAACCGCTCGAGGTGCAGATCCGCACGCACGAGATGCACCACACCGCGGAGTACGGCATCGCCGCGCACTGGCGGTACAAGGAGACCCGCGGCACGCACACCGGCTCGCTGACCTCCGTGGACGAGATGGCCTGGATGCGTCAGCTTCTCGACTGGCAGCGGGAGGCCGGCGACCCCGGCGAGTTCCTGGACAACCTGCGCTACGAGATCCGTTCCAACGACATCTTCGTGTTCACCCCGAAGGGCGAGATCCACACGCTGCCGGCCGGATCCACGCCGGTCGACTTCGCCTACTCGATCCACACCGAGGTCGGGCACCGCTGCATCGGCGCCAAGGTCGACGGCCGTCTTGTCGCGCTGGAGCGCAAGCTCAGCAACGGCCAGATCGTGGAGATCTTCACCTCGAAGGCGCCCGACGCCGGCCCCAGCCAGGACTGGCTGAACTTCGTCGCATCCTCCCGCGCCAAGAACAAGATCCGGCACTACTTCGCCAAGGAGCGCCGCGAGGAGGCCCTGGAAACCGGCAAGGACGCCATCGCCAAGGCGGTGCGTCGGCAGGGCCTCACGGTGCAGCGGCTGATCACCCACGACGCGCTGACGACGGTGGCTCACGACCTCGGCTACAAGGACATCTCGGCGCTGTACACGGCGGTCGGGGAGAGCCACGTCAACGCCAAGACGGTCGTCACCAAGGTGGCCGGCGTCATCGGCGGGGGCGACTCGGTGGCCGACGAGGTCGTCGAGCCGGCCGTGGTGGGACGGCATCGGCAGCGGCCGTCCAGCGACGCCGGGGTGCTGGTGGAGGGCGTCACCGACGTCACGATCAAGCTGGCGCGCTGCTGCACTCCGGTGCCCGGCGACGCGATCCTGGGGTTCGTCACCAAGGGCGGCGCGATCTCCATCCACCGCACCGACTGCACCAACGCCGAATCGCTGCGCGCCGAGCCGTCGCGGCTGGTCGACGTCTCCTGGGACCCGAACGCCTCCTCCGTCTACCTGGTGTCCATCCAGGTCGAGGCACTGGACCGGCACCGGCTGCTGTCCGACGTCACCAAGACGCTAGCCGACGAGAAGGTCAACCTGCTGTCCGCCAACATGTCGATGTCCAAGGACGGCATGGCCATCACCCGGTTCTCGTTCGAGATGGCCGATCCCAAGTTCCTGGGGCACGTGCTGCGGGCCGTGCGCGGCGTCGAAGGCGTCTACGACGTCTACCGCGTCACCAACGGTTAGGGTTCCGCAGCTCTCCCGGGTCGGAATCGCCCGAGAAGGGCGTCATATCCGGCTGTTTCGCCCGAGTATGACGCCACGTTCGGCTGCGCCGCTGGGCGACGGTCAGGAGGCGACGGTGACCTTCTCGATGGTGACGGGATCCTTCGGCGCGCCGTCCTGACCGCCGCTGTCCGTGCCCTTGTCCGCGATCGCGGTGACCACGTCCAGGCCCGCGGTGACCTTCCCGAACACGGTGTAGTCGGGCGGGAGCTGCGAGTCGGCGTAGACGATGAAGAACTGGCTGCCGTTGGTGTTGGGCCCGGCGTTGGCCATGGCGAGGGTGCCAGTGCCGTAGGTTTCGGACCCGGACAGTTCGTCCGCGAACGAGTAACCGGGGCCGCCGCTGCCGGTGCCTGTCGGGTCGCCGCATTGCAGCACTTTCAGCGAGGCCGACGAGGTCAGTCGGTGGCAGGTGGTGTCGTCGAAGTAGTGCTGCTCGGCCAGCGACACGAACGAGTTCACCGTGCACGGCGCGGCCGCCCGGTCGAGCTGCAGCGTCACATCGCCGCTGTTCAGGGCTACGGTCGCGTCGACGGTGCCGGTCGTCGGGGGATTCACGGCGGTGGGCGGCGTCACGATCTTCGCAGCGGTGCCCGACTCGGGGTAGCTGCAGGCTTCGGCGGGGGTGTCGGTGTCCGTCGGCGGGGCGGTCGAGGCGCTGGTCGCGTCGGAGGCGTCGGCGCTGGTGCCGCCCGCGGCCGCATCCACGTTCGCCGCGTCGCCGGACGGCGAATCGCCGCCCGAGAACAGATACACCGCCCCGACAATCACCAGCACGGCCGCGACGGCGCCCACGATCATCAACCTCTGACGCAGGTTCTTGGCCCGCTGCGATCGCCGCTCGTTCTGGCGCTGCAATTTGCGCTTGGCCGCGTCGCGTCGCTGCTGGTTGCTGACCACAGTGTGTGCTCCTTCGTCCTGCTCGTGTGGGCGTCCTGCTGGCATGCCCCGGCCGGCGCGCTCGTGTCCCCCGACCGGCCCGCGGGGGCTCTTCGGGCGGTCCCGCCGCAGTAGCGTACGGCGGGTGCTACCGCGCCGGATGCGCGTTCGATGGGAACAACATGTGCGCCGTCCCGATAGGGTAACCGGATGCTCATCACGGGATTTCCAGCCGGGCCGTTGGCAGCGAACTGCTACGTGCTCGCCGGTGGGGACACCGGGGACTGCGTCGTCGTCGATCCGGGCCAGCAGGCGGCCGATCCGCTGCGGGCGCTGCTCGCCGAACACGGGCTGCGGGCCACCGCCGTGCTCCTCACCCACGGTCATTTCGATCATGTGGCGTCGGCGGCGGCAGTGTGCGACGAGTACGGCGCCGACGTGTACATCGGCGGGGGAGACGTGGCGATGCTGACCGATCCCCTGTCGGCGCTCTCGAAAGAATTCCGGGCGATGCTGCCGCAATTCCTGGGGCCGGGGGAGAGTCTGGACAATCTGCGCCCGGCGCGCCTCACGCCGCTGGCTGGCGGGGAACACCTGAGCGCGGCCGGTGTGGAGATCGACGCGCTGGCCGTGCCGGGGCACACCCCCGGGTCGATGACCTACCGGGTGCGGGCCAGCGCCGCGTCCGGCGAGGGAGACGGCGGCGGTGCCGGCGGACAGCCGGACGTGCTGCTGACCGGGGACACGCTGTTCGCCGGCACCATCGGGCGCACGGACCTGCCCGGCGGCTCGATGCCGAGGATCCTGGAATCGATTGGGAGGCAACTGTTGTCGCTTCCGGACGACGCCGTGGTGCTACCCGGGCACGGCGGGCAGACCACGATCGGCGCCGAACGCACGGGGAACCCGTTCCTGGCCGAGCTGCGTTGAACTGTCCTGAGCGGTCTCCAGGTCGGCAATGTGACGCCAGGTTCGAAGGCAGGGACGCGACCAGCGGAAATGCGGGCGCTGAGGGAATCTGGCGCCGCTTTTTCGACCTACCCGACGGGGCGGATGGCGATCGCGGCGAGCGTCGGCAGCGGAAGACGCCCGAGCCCCTCACCGGTGGACGGGTCGACGACATCGACACCGCCGGCCGCGGCGACGAGCAGCAGGCTGCTGTCCGGGGTGAACGCGAACAGCGAAGCGGCATCCCCCCAGAGCGGAGCCTGGCTGTTCGGGCTGGTGTCGACCACGGTCGAGTTGCCGGTGCGCAAGTCGACGAGCACCACCTGCGGCCCGGCCGAGTAGTCGAACAGCGCCGCGTGCCGCCCGTCGGGGGAGATCACGCCCTGAGACTGGCCGCTGGCGACGACCTCCGAGGGCGCGTAGCCGCCCAGGACGGTGCGGGTTGTCGAGGCGCGGTCCACGAGGGCGGTCGAGCAGTGGGCGGACTCGTCGCACTCGTAGACCAGGTAGCCGCTGGGCCCGGCCGCGAGCACGGTGCCGTGCGTCACCAGTTTGGTTTCGCCGGGCCGTAGGTTGTACACCCCGCCGATCGCGGTGGCGAGTACGGCGCCGTCGCCGTCGCGGGACATCCCGTACCCGCCATGGATGCCCAACGATGCAGGCGGTTTGACGACGGGCCCGGTCAGGCGCCCGGTCGAATCCACCAGGATCAAATCGACGGCGTCGCCGTCCGGTGCTGCCACCCACACGCGGTCCGGCCGCGGGCCAGGGAGCGCGAGATACGCCGGAGTGAGCATGCCCCCGGCGATCTCGGCCGGACTCCCGTCCGGCACCACGAGTGCGGGCACGTGATCCATCGGGCGGATGACGACCGCGTCCGACGTGGCGACGAAGGAGAGCGGGCCGTTGCTCATCAGTGGCGATACCGGCGTCGTCACCAGTTCGCCCGTTCCTGGTCGGTATCGCACTACGGCGGCACTGCCGCTGCCGACGGCGTCGAACCATTGGAAGCCGACGAGCTCCCATCCTCCCAGCGCCGGGGTGCGGGAGGTCGTCACGGTGACCGGGGCGGTCGGCCACGGCGTCGTGAAACGGGGAGTCGACAGCGGAGTCTCGGTCGAACCCGCGGTGGAGGGGGCACTGGTGGGGCGGGAGGAACTGGGCGGCGAAGTGGCGGTGACGCTCGGAGTCAGTGCGGCGTCCCTGTCGGCGCTGTTGCCAGCGAAGTGCTGGACGGCGATCAAGGCGAGCAGCGCGGCGAACCCCGCGGCGAGCGCGATCCAACGCCCGCGGCCCGGGCCCCGTTGCGCACCGTTCGATCCGGGATCGTCACTGATCCAGATCTCTGGCTCGTCGGCCATGCCCCACTATGCCATCGGGAACGCCGTTGGCCCGCCTGAGATAATGCCTCGGTGAGCACAGTGGCCCCCTTGAGCGGTTTTCCCGAATACCTGCCGGCGGATCGCATCGTCGAGCTGCATTTCCTCGACACGATTCGGGAGGTCTTCGAGCTGCACGGGTTCGCGTCGATCGAGACCCGATCGGTGGAGCCGATCGAGCGGCTGGCCGCGCAGGGGGAGGACACCGACAAGGAGATTTACACGATCTCGCGGCTCGGCGGGGACAGCGACCGGGAGCCGAAACTTGGCCTGCACTTCGACCAGACCGTCCCGTTCGCGCGCTACGTGCTGGAGCACGCCGGGAAGCTGCACTTCCCGTTCCGCCGCTACCAGATGCAGAAGGTCTGGCGCGGCGAGCGGCCGCAGGAAGGCCGGTACCGCGAATTCACCCAGGCCGACATCGATGTGATCGACGTCGGCGAACTGGCGCCGCACTTCGAGGCGGAGATGCCGCTGGTGATCGCGGACGTGTTCGCCCGGCTGCCCATGCCGGATTTCGTCATCGGAGTGAACAACCGCAAGATCCCCGAGGGCTTCTACCGTGGGCTCGGCCTCACGGATATCACCGGCACGCTGCGCATCGTCGACAAGCTCGACAAGATAGGCCCGGACGCCGTCACCGAACTGCTGCGTGCGGCGGGTGCGAGCCAGGAGCAGGCCGCGGCATGCCTGGCCCTGGCCGAGATCCGTACGCCCGATACGTCTTTCGTGGACCGGGTGCACGGGCTAGGCGTGTCGCACCCGCTGCTGGACGAAGGCCTGGAAGCGCTCGCCGAGGTCGTCGCGACCGTGGCGGCCAGCGCCCCGGGCAGAATCGTCG
This sequence comes from Nakamurella lactea, assembly GCA_044463185.1. Classification (GTDB taxonomy): domain Bacteria; phylum Actinomycetota; class Actinomycetes; order Mycobacteriales; family Nakamurellaceae; genus Nakamurella; species Nakamurella lactea_A. Next base: position 7,453 of record JBIQMQ010000061.1, read on the forward strand.
CCGACCTCAAGATCGCCCGCGGCTTGGACTACTACACCGGCACCGTCTACGAGACGACCCTCGTCGGCTACGAGAAGTGGGGCTCGTTCTGCTCCGGCGGTCGCTACGACTCGCTGGCCTCGGACGGCAAGGTCACCTACCCCGGTGTGGGCATCTCGATCGGCGTCTCCCGGCTGCTGGGCCTGCTGCTCGGGGCCGGCCTGGTGCGCGCCTCCCGCTCCACGCCCGCCTGTGTGCTGGTCGCGCTGGTGGACGACAGCCACGCCGAGCGCGCCCGGTCGACCGCTATCGCCACCGCGCTGCGCGCTCGCGGCATCGCCTGCGAGGTCGCGCCGAAGGCCGCGAAGTTCGGCAAGCAGATCCGCTACGCCGACCGTCGCGGCATCCCGTTCGTGTGGTTCCCCGCCGCTGCGGCTGCCACCGAGCATGACGCCGCCCTCGACGGTTCCGGCCCGGGCAGCCCCGCCGCGGCCGGCGATGAGGTGAAGGACATTCGCACCGGTGAGCAGGTTCCCGCCGACGCGGCGACGTGGATACCGCCGGCCGAAGACCTGCACCCGACCGTGATCCGAGTCGATCCGGCCGACGCGCACTAATCCCTTCCGGATCACGAAGACCCTTCCGGATCGGGAACCCCTCCGGATCACGAAGGCCCTTCCGGATCACGAGAACCCTTCCGGATCACGAAGGCCCTTCCGGATCGCGAACCCCTCCGGATCACAACGACTTTCCACATCACACGAGGGTTGAAGTCGTTGTGATGTACGGAAAGTTGTTGTGATCCGGGGAGGGGCGGGGTCCGGGGAGGGAACTCAGCGCTTGCCGGTCAGGTTCGTCGTCGTGGACAGCCACGCACCAAGCCGGGCCAACTCCACGCGTAGCTCGCTGCGCACCTCGATCCGGCCCACCTGCACCAGTACGCGGCTGACCATCACGGCCGCCAGTCCGATCACGATCGTCCCGGCGATGAGCGCGGCCGGAGCGCCGCCCCATTGGGCGAGCAGACCCACCACGGGTCCGCCGACGGCCGCGGTGCCCAGCGCCACCAGCATGTAGACGCCCATCACCCGGCCGCGCATGGCATCGCTCGAGGCCAACTGGATCGACGTGTTGGTGGTGATCAGGAACGGCATGCCGACCGCGCCGACCAGGACGAAGGCCGCGGCCACGGTCCACATCGACGGCATGAACGCGGCGAGGAGCTGACAAGCGGCCAGCCCGGCCGCCAGCGCGACGATGTGCCGCAATCGTGACCCCGGCCAGCGGGCGGAGAGCAGCGCGCCGATCAGCGACCCGACCGCCATGGCGATGGTGAGCGTGCCGTAGCCGCCCGCCGTCAGGTGCAGGTCTTTCGCGAAGGCGGTCAGCACGACGGCGAAGTTGGTCGTGAAGAACGCGCAGATCCCGGCGAGCACGATCGGCCAGAGCAAGACCGGCCGCCCCGCGATCTCGGCGAGTGCGCGTCGAAGCTGGCCTTTGGCACGCTCGAGCCTGGGGCCGCGGATCAGCTCGGACGACCGGATGAAGAAGAACGCGCCCAGCACGATCAGATACCAGCCGCCGGTGGCGATGAACGCCCAGCCGGTGCCGAGCGCCGTGATCAGCCCGGCGGAGACGGCCGGCCCGGCCAGCGCGCCGAGCTGGAACAGCGCGGAGTTGAGGCTGACCGCGTTCCGCAACCGCTCCGGTCCGACGATCTCGTGCAGGAACGACGCACGCGTCGGATTGTCGAAGCAGGCGGCCGTGCCGGTGAGGAACGCGACCAGCAGCACATGCCAGAGCTGCACGAGGTCGGTGACCACCAGCAGGCCCAGCGCCAGCGCGCACAGACCCAGGGTGGACACCGTGGCCAGCAGCACCCGCCGCTTGTCGAACCGGTCGGCGACCAGTCCCGCGGGCATTCCGAAGACCAGCGTGGGCAGGAACTGCATCGCGGTGGCGAGACCGACGAAGAACGCGTTGTGCGTGAGCTGTAGGACCAGCCAATCCTGCGCCACCCGCTGCGTCCACAAGCCTGATGTCGACGCCGCCTGCCCGAACACGAACCAGCGGAAGTTGCGATTCGACAGCGACGCGAAGATGCTGTCGCGTCCGGGCGCGGCAGCACCGCCGGAAGGCTGACGGGTAGAAGTCACTGGGCGTCCGATAGTCGCGAGATTCGAGTGGACAGGCGGGCGTTGCCGACCACTCCCGAAGCCATTATTGCCGCTGGGACGCGCAGCCATGACCCGGCCGCGTGATGCGAACTGACCGCTGGGTCGCGGTCGCGGCTACGCGACGGACCGCTGGGCGCGGCGCTTCGCATCCCAGCGCGGCTTCGCCTTCCGTGGCCGGTCGGTCGTCCGCGGCCGATCGGCCCGTCCGCCATCGGTGGACCGGTCACGCTGCGGGCCGTCCCAGCGGCGACGATTGTCGCTGCGGCCGCCGGCCGGCCTGTCGCCCCGCTCGCCCCGCACGGCCGTGTGGCGATTCGGACGGTCGGAACGACCCGGGCGGTCGGAGCGGTCGGAACGGTCGTAACGATCAGAACGGTCGGAACGGTGGGACGAACGATCGGGGCGGGCGCTGCGGTCACGAGCGCCATTTCGGGTCGACGCGATGTCCGCCGGCACGGTGCCGTCGTCGCCGACGACCGTGGCGAGCAGCGCAGCCGCGAGCTCATCGCGGCTCAGCCCGGCGATGTCCGCCGCTGCGCTCAGCGCATGCAGGTAGTTCGTCAGCCGGCCGGCGGAATGCCGTGCCACGGCCGCGGCCAGAGCCGACTCCGCCTGGCGATCCAGCACCTGGGCGGCGCTGGGCACGTCGATCTCCTCGAGCTTCCGGCCGATCGTCTTCTCGATGAAGCGCAGCCGGGACGTCTCCTTCGGGGTGAAGAACGTCACCGCCCGGCCCGTACGGCCGGCGCGTCCGGTGCGGCCGACGCGGTGGATGTAGGTCTCGGGGTCGGATGGCGCATCGAAGTTCACCACGAGCCCCAGGCGCTCCACGTCCATTCCGCGGGCGGCCACGTCGGTGGCGACCAGCACATTCACCTGCCCACCGCGCAGCCGGTCGATAGTGCGCTCGCGCTCGTTCTGCGACACGTCGCCGCTGATGAACGCCGCCTTCACGCCGGAGGCGATCAGTGCCGAGCCGAGTTCGTCGCAGGCGCTGCGGGTGCGCACGAAGACGACCGCCGCGTCCGCGCCGGACACCGCGATGATGCGCTGCAGTGCCACCGCCTTGTCCCGGAACGGCAGCACGATGTACTGCTGCTCGATGTTCGTCACCGGTGTCGCCGACGCCGCCACGCTCACGTCGACCGGTTTGCGAAGGTGCTGCGCGGCGACGCGCCGGATCTCCTTCGGCATGGTCGCGGAGAACAGCGCCGTCTGCCGGTCGCCGGGCACCTCGGTCAGGATGCGATCGACATCCTCGGCGAAGCCCATGCGCAGCATCTCGTCGGCCTCGTCGAGCACGGCGAAGATGACGCCGTCCAAGTGCAGCGACTTCCGCTCGATCAAGTCGATCACCCGGCCCGGAGTACCGACGACGACCTGCGCGCCGCGCTTCAGGGCGGTGATCTGCCGGCCCATGGGTGCGCCGCCGTAGATCGCGGCGATGCCGAGCCGGGATCCGTCCGCGAAGGCGGTGAGGGCGTCGGCGACCTGGATGGCGAGCTCCCGGGTCGGCACCAGCACCAGGGCCTGTACGCCGGGCTGGGCCGGGTCGATCGATGCGAGGAGCGGCAGGCCGTACGCCGCCGTCTTGCCGGTGCCGGTCTGCGCGACACCGGTCACGTCGCGGCCGGCCAGCAGGGCCGGGATGGCCTCGCTCTGGATGGCGGTGGGCTGCTCGTAGCCGAGAGCGCGGATCGCGCGCAGGATCGAGGCGGGCAGCCCGAACCCGGAGAAACCGGTTGGCGCGGCGCGGCGGGATTCGTGGTCGCCGGCGACGGCGCGGGCGGCGTCATACTCGCTGGTCGGTTGCGGGACGGCGGTGGTGTCTGAGGCGTACGAGCGCACGCCGGTGGACAGGGTGGAGGACAGAGGTGACACGGGTAACCCATCGTTTCGTCGCCGGGCAAGAAGGTGCCGCCGGCGGTCAGCAGTTGTCGGTGGGCTGACGTGACGAAGAAGATGGCGGTGTCGGTGGGACTCCGCAAGCGACGCTGGCCCGCAAGAACCGACTCAGCCTACCGGAAACGGCGGCGATGCGCACATTCCGCGGGCCGTGAGCCTACCGTCTTTCGTCAGCAACGTAGTATCGAACCGCTGCAGCGTCGGCTCTGCCGCGCCATCCCCGTCTGCTGAACCTTCAAAAGGAGCATCGTGCTTCGCGATCACACCGCCGGATCCCTGCGCGCCGGTCACGCCGGCGACACCGTCACGCTCACCGGTTGGGTCGCCCGCCGACGCGACCACGGCGGGGTGATCTTCATCGATCTGCGGGATGCCTCGGGCGTGGTGCAGGTCGTGTTCCGCGAGGGTGAGATGGCCGAGCGCGCGCACAAACTGCGCAGCGAGTTCTGCCTGCAGGTGGTCGGCACGGTGGAGATCCGCCCAGAGGGCAACGAGAACCCGGACCTGCCGACCGGCGCCATCGAAGTGACGGTTACCGGGTTCACCGTCTTCTCCGAGTCCGCGCCGCTGCCCTTCCAGATCGAGTCGGAGGAGCAGCCCGGCGAGGAGGCGCGACTGAAGTACCGGTACTTGGACCTGCGGCGTAAGGGCCCGGCCTCGGCGCTGCGGCTGCGCTCGAAGGTCAACAAGGCGGCGCGGGAGGTGCTGGACGCGCACGATTTCGTGGAGATCGAGACGCCGACGCTCACCCGCTCCACCCCGGAGGGCGCTCGCGATTTCCTGGTGCCGGCCCGGCTCAAGCCCGGCAGCTGGTACGCGCTGCCGCAGTCGCCGCAGCTCTTCAAGCAGCTGCTGATGGTGGCCGGCATGGAGCGCTACTACCAGATCGCCCGGTGCTACCGGGACGAGGATTTCCGCGCCGACCGGCAGCCCGAGTTCACCCAGCTCGACGTCGAGATGTCGTTCGTCACGCAGGACGACGTGATCGCGGTGGCGGAGGACATCATCACCGCGCTCTGGAAGCTGGTCGACTACGACATTCCGAAGCCGATCGCCCGCATCAGCTACCGCGATGCGATGGACAAGTACGGGTCGGACAAGCCCGACCTGCGCTTCGACCTGCAGCTCACGGAGATGACGCAGTTCTTCGCGGATACGCCGTTCCGGGTGTTCCAGGCCCCGTATGTCGGCGCCGTGGTGCAGCCCGGCGGCGCGGCGACGCCGCGGCGCGGCTTCGACGCCTGGCAGGAGTGGGCCAAGCAGCGCGGCGCCAAGGGCCTGGCCTACGTCACCGTCGGGGAGGACGGCGAGCTGGCCGGCCCCGTGGCCAAGAACATCTCCGACGCCGAGCGCGCCGGGCTGGCGTCGGCCACCGGGGCGAAGCCCGGGGACGCGATCTTCTTCGCGGCCGGCAAGCGCAAGGCGTCCCAGGAGTTGCTGGGCGCGGCCCGGCTGGAGATCGGCCGGCGCGGCGGGCTCATCGACGAGAGCGCTTGGTCGTTCGTGTGGGTGGTCGACGCGCC
>JBIQMQ010000062.1:0-7120 GCA_044463185.1 Nakamurella lactea
TGTGTGATGTGTGTGGCAAGGGTCCGGGCTTCGGCATGAGCGTGTCGCATTCGCACCGCCGGACGCACCGCCGCTGGAATCCGAACATTCAGGCCGTGCGGGCGCTGGTCGCCCCGGGCACGGTGCGCAAGATCAACGCCTGCACGTCGTGCATCAAGGCCGGCAAGGTCGCACGCGGCTAGTCCGCCGGTTCACCAGCCGTCGATTCAACAAGCGGCGAGTACTTCACGAACGGCGCAGTCCCCTTCGGGACTGCCCCGTTCGTCGTCGTCAGGACTTGTCGGGCCTGCTCGGGCCGCACAGAGCCGTCGAGTCCGCGCCGCTGAGTCCGGCCCGTCAGCGCGGTCCGACCAGCGTATACCGCCAGCCGTGCCGGTCGGGCGCGGTGCCGTGCTGGATCGCGGTCAGCGCCTCGCGCAGTTTCAGCGTCACCGGGCCGGGCTGACCGTCGCCGATGGTGAACCCGCCGTCCGCGGACCGCACCGCCGCGACCGGGGTCACCACTGCGGCCGTGCCACAGCCGAACGTCTCCGTCATCTCCCCCGCGTCCACGGCCTTGCCCCACTCGTCCGTGGAGATGCGCCGCTCGGTGGCGGTGTACCCCAGGTCGCGGGCCAGCGTGATCAGCGAATCCCGGGTGATGCCGGGCAGCAGCGAGCCGTTGAGCTCCGGCGTCACCATCTCCACTCGGCCGTCGTCCTCGCTGCCGAAGACGAAGCACAGGTTGTTCGTGCCCATCTCCTCGATCCAGCGCCGCTCCACCGCGTCGAGCCAGACCACCTGGTCGCAGCCGCGCTGGGCGGCTTCGGCCTGGGCGAGCAGCGACGCCGCGTAGTTGCCGCCGGTCTTGGCCTCTCCGGTGCCACCCGGCGCGGCCCGCACATATTCGGTGGACAGCCACACCGTCACCCCGGTGGCGCCATGCGAGAAGTAGATGCCGGCCGGCGACGCGATCAGGCAGTAGGTGACCTTGGTCGACGGATGCACGCCGAGCGCCACCTCCGAGGCGAACATGAACGGGCGCAGGTACAGCGACGTCTCCGGTGCGGTGGGCACCCATGCGCGGTCCACGTCGACCAGTTCCTTCAGCGACTCGAGGAACAACGACTCGGGCAGCTCGGGCAGGGCCATGCGGCGCGCGGACTTCGCGAATCGGGCCGCGTTGGCCTGGGGTCGGAAGGCAGCGACGGAGCCGTCCGGCTGCTGGTAGGCCTTGAGGCCCTCGAAGATCTCCTGGCCGTAGTGCAGCAGCATGGTCGCCGGGTCCATGGTGAACGGCCCGTACGGTACGACCCGCTCGTCGTGCCAGCCCTGCTCGCTGTCCCAGTCGATCAGCACCATGTGGTCGGTGAAGTACTTGCCGAATCCGGGCGCCTGAAGAATCTCGGCGAGACGGCCGGGTGGGGTGGGCGAGGTGGTGAGCGTCCGGGAGAACATCGGTCAGGGCTCCTCGATCGAGCATGCAGGTGTCGGGAGGCGGCGTGGACCGCGCTGCATCAGGTATGACGCAGTTCGCGGCGGAGACCGCCGGCAAGGGGGCGTGAGCGGTAGTTGAAACGGTACTGCCAATACTAGGACGCCCGACCATCGGGGGCCCATGTATCTGCCGTGGCCGCGGGCTCCGGTCGAGCCGCGGCCGTCGGACGTCGCTGACGGGCTCCTACGGGGCCGTTGTCGGTCCCCGCCTACCGCACGTGGGAGGGCACGAACGGTGGCTTCGTCACCCTCGCCGTGAGCGCACGACCGCGGACGTCGACCGTCACGTGGTCGTCGTCGGCGACCGCGGCGGCGGTGTCGATCAGCGCCAGGGCGATGGAGTGGCCGAGCGTGGGCGAGAACGTGCCGGAGGTGGTGTGGCCGATCACGGTGCCGTCGGCCGCCTTGACGTCGAGGTGCGGGCGGAGCACGCCGCGGTCGATCGCGTCGAGGCCCCGCAGCATCCGCGCCGGCCCGGCGGCCTTCTCGGCGAGGAGCGCGTCTCGCCCGAAGTACGCATCCTTCTTCCAGCCGATGGCCCACGTGACCCGGGCCTCAACCGGCGAGATCTCCGGGGAAAGGTCCTGCCCGTGCAGCGGGTAGCCCATCTCGGTGCGCAGGGTGTCGCGGGCGCCGAGACCGGCGGGCAGGCCGCCGAGCCGCCCGGCCGAGTCCAGCAGCGCCTCCCACAGGGCGGGCGAGTCGTCCCAGGCGGGCAGCAGTTCGTAGCCGTGCTCGCCGGTGTAGCCGGTGCGGCACACTCGTACCGGAGCCCCGCGGAAGTGGGCGTCCTGCCAGGCCATGTAGTCCAGCTCCGTGGGCAGCCCGAGCTCGGCGAGCACGTCGGCGGAGCGCGGACCTTGGACGGCGAGAACGCCGTACTCGCGATGCCGGTTGGTGATCGTGATCCCCGCCGGAGCGACGGCCTGCAATGCGGCGACGACGGCGGCGGTGTTGGCGGCGTTCGGCACTAGCAGCACGTCGTCGGCGGAGACGAGGTACACGATCAGGTCGTCGATCACGCCGCCGGAGTCGTTGCAGCACAGGGTGTACTGCGCCTGGCCGGGCGCGATCTTGCCCAGGTCCGCCGTGAAGCACGAGTTGACGAACGCCGCGGCTCCGGGGCCGGTGACCTGCGCCTTGCCCAGGTGCGACACGTCGAACACGCCGACCGTCTCGCGGACCGCGGTGTGCTCGGCGACGACCCCGCCCGCCCGGTAGGAGATCGGCATGTCCCAGCCGCCGAACGGCCCCATGGTGGCGCCCAGCGCCACGTGCGCGTCGTGCAGCGGGGAACGCAACAGCGGGGATGACGCCGCAGCGTCGCGGGCCGCGTCCGCGGTGGGATGGCTGGCATCGGTCATGTCCCTACCGTAGTGCGCGCCGGGCCGACGCCCAGGGGCCGCCACGCCCGCACCGGCACGATCGCGATGTGTGGTCGGTGACCCGCCGCCGATCTGAGACAGTGATGTCATGACGACGATCAGCCTCTCCAGCTCCGACCCTCGCCGTGCCCGTGCCGACGCCATCGTGATCGGCCTGCATCCGGACGGGTCGTCCGTCGCGGTCGCCGCCGGGGGTGACGACGGCGACCGGTTCGACGGCATCGCCGACGCCGCACGCCTGGCCGGCGCCACCGGCAAGGCCGAGGAGACGACGGTGTTCGCGGCACCGGAGTCGTTCGCCGCGCCGACCGTGATCGCGGTCGGCCTCGGCGACCGGGCCGAGCTGTCCGCCGAGCGGGTGCGCCGGGCCGCTGGGGCCGCGTCCCGCGCGGCCGCGGGCCATGCGCGGGCCGTCTCCACGCTGGGGCTCGTCGACACCGCCGCCGCGGCGGAGGGCCACCTGCTGGGGGCGTACCAGTTCGCGGGGTACAAGACGCCGTCGAAGGCGCCGGTCGGGTCGATCGCGATTGCCGCGCCCAAGGCGGACCGCACCACCCGCGCCGCGGTGCGCCGCGCCACGGTCGCCGCCGAGGCGGTGTGCCTGGCCCGAGACCTGGTCAACACCGCACCGAACGACCTGCCGCCGGCGGTGTTCGCCGATCGGGCCGCCGACGCCGCCCGCGTCGCCGGGCTCACCGTGCAAGTGCTGACCGAGAAGGCGCTGGAGCGCGGGGGTTACGGCGGCATTCTCGCCGTGGGCTCCGGCTCGGCCCGCCCGCCGCGGCTGGTGCGCATCAGCTACCGCCCGGCCAAGGCCGCGGCGCAGGTGGCGTTGGTGGGCAAGGGAATCACGTTCGATTCCGGCGGCCTGTCGATCAAACCGGCCGCGAACATGGACCACATGACCAGCGACATGGCCGGCGCGGCCGCCGTGGTCGCCACCATGATCGCCGCGGCGGCCCTCGAGCTGCCGGTGTCGCTCACGGCGACGGTGCCGATGGCGGAGAACCTGCCGTCCGGCTCCTCGTACCGTCCGGGCGATGTGCTGCGGCACCGGGGCGGCCAGACCGTGCACGTGCTCAACACGGACGCGGAAGGCAGGCTGATCCTGGCCGATGCGATCGTGCGGGCGTGCGAGGACAAGCCCGACTACCTGCTGACCACGGCCACTCTGACCGGGGCGCAGGTAGTGGCGCTCGGCATGCGCACCATGGGCGTGATGGGCTCCGACGCGCTGCGCGACCGGGTGGCGGAACTGGCCCGTGAGGTGGGCGACGGCGGCTGGGCCATGCCGCTGCCCGAGGAACTGCGCGCCGGGCTGGACTCACCGCTCGCCGACATCGCGAACGTCGCCTCGGACCGGGCTGGCGGCATGCTCGTCGCGGGCCACTACCTGGCTCATTTCGTCGCCGACGGCGTGCAGTGGGCACACCTCGACGTGGCGGGACCCGCGTTCAACACGGGAAGCGCCTACGGCTACACGCCCCGCGGCGGTACCGGCGTGCCGGTGCGTACCCTGCTCGCCGCGGTGAGCGAGATCGCCGGGCGGTGACGCCGCGCTACTCCAAGCGGTCGCGTTCGGCCTGCCGCCGCAGCAGGGTCTGCCGCCGCGAGTAGTCCCGCATCCGCTGCGGGTAGCCGACGACCTGCGCGTCGTAGAACGGCAGCGTGTGCTTGCGCGCGAACGCGGCTGCGGCCGCCGCGGTGGGCACCGGACGCCGGGTGAACTCGCCGTCGTGGGCCACCAGCAGCATCGTGGTGCCGGTGACGGCCGTCTGCGGTTCGACGAATACCTCGATGCCGTGGCGAGCGTCGACCCATTCCTGCAGGGATCGTTCGGCCTCGGCCCGCTCCGGCCCGGGCCGGGCGTCCCCGCGGGAGGCCTTGCCGCGACGCCCCGGTCTCCATCGCACCATGCGGCCCCTTCCCGTCCGACCCAGGCGCAGCGGCGCCGGCGCCCGCCACCCTAGCGTGACGTGTCCGACAGGTGTGCGGCGCGCGTGGTTCGTCGGTCAATGACAAGATAGTAGGGACACGGGCATACCTGCGTCGTGTCTCGGCCGCGGCCCGCCAGCGATCGGGCGCGCCCGCCACGTCTCGACATTGAGGGAGCACGATGAGCGACACCGCCGTCGACCTAGTAGTTCTCGGCGGAGGGTCCGCCGGCTATGCCTGCGCGATGCGGGCCGCTGAGCTGGGCTCAACCGTCGTCCTGATCGAACGCGACAAACTGGGCGGCACCTGTCTGCACCGCGGATGCGTGCCCACCAAGGCGCTGCTGCACGCCGCCGAGGTCGCCGACGAGGTCAAGGAGTCCGCGGCCGTCGGGATCAAGTCGACGTTCGAGGGTGTCGACATCGAGGCGATGCACGCGTACAAGAACGGCATCGTCAACAAGCATTTCAAGGGCCTGACCGGCCTGGTGGCATCCCGCGGCGTCACGGTCGTGGCCGGCGACGGCACGTTCGTCGGGCCGCGCAGCGTGCGCGTGGGATCCGGCGCCGATGCCGTGACGTACACCGGCAAGAACGTGGTGCTGGCAACCGGCTCCTACTCGCGGAGCCTGCCGGGCCTGGCGATCGAGGGCCGCGTCATCACGTCCGAGCAGGCGCTGGAGCTGGAGTGGGTGCCCCGCAAGGCGCTGGTGCTCGGTGGCGGCGTGATCGGCGTCGAGTTCGCCTCGGTGTGGGCGTCGCTGGGCGCCGAGGTGACCATCATCGAGGCGCTGCCGTCGCTGGTGCCCAACGAGGATCCGTGGGTCGCCAAGCAGCTCGAGCGGGCGTTCAAGAAGCGGAAGATCGACTTCAAGACCGGCGTCCGGTTCTCCGGCGTGAAGCAGGACGACAACGGCGTCACCGTGACGCTGGAGTCCGGCGAGACGCTGTCCGCCGACCTGCTGCTGGTCGCGGTGGGCCGCGGACCGGCGACCGAGGGCACCGGGTTCGCCGAGGCCGGCGTGAAGATGGACCGCGGCTTCGTGCTGGTCGACGAGCGCCTGGCCACCAACCTGCCGAACGTCTACGCCATCGGCGACATCGTGCCGGGCCTGCAGCTCGCGCACCGCAGCTTCCAGCAGGGCATCTTCATCGCCGAGGAGCTTGCCGGCCTGAACCCGATCGTGGTCCCGGACGCCCGGGTCCCGCGCATCACCTACTGCGACCCGCAGATCGCCTCGATCGGCCTCACCGAGGAGCAGGCGAAGGAGCAGTACGGCGAGATCGAGACGCTCGTGTACAACACGGCCGGCAACGCGAAGACCGACATCCTGCGCACCGCGGGCGGCATCAAGGTGGTGCGCGCCAAGGACGGCCCGGTGCTCGGCTTCCACATGGTCGGCGGTCGCATCGGCGAACTGCTGGGCGAGGCGCAGCTCATCGTCAACTGGGAGGCGTACCCGGAGGATGTCGCACCGTACATCCACGGCCATCCGACGCAGTACGAGGCGATCGGCGAGACGATGCTCGCCCTGGCCGGGAAGCCGCTGCACGTGCACAGCTAGCCGGCCGGGCGGCCGCGACGTGCGACCAGTGACGATCCGCTGACGAGATTCTAGGAGCCCACCCCATGTCCCACTCCGTGCAGATGCCGGCACTCGGCGAGTCCGTGACCGAGGGCACCGTCACCCGGTGGCTGAAGAAGGAGGGCGACACCGTCACGGAGGACGAGCCCCTGCTGGAGGTGTCCACCGACAAGGTGGACACCGAGGTTCCGGCCCCCTATTCGGGGGTGCTGGAGAAGATCCTCGTTCAGGAGGACGAAACGGTCGACGTGGGCGCGGAACTGGCGATCATCGGCGACGGGTCGGGGGCTGCCGCAGCCCCGTCGGCAGCGCCGGCCGCTTCGACCCCAGAGGCGCCTGCGATGACGCCGCCCACGGCCCCGCCCGCTCCGGAGCCCGTTGCCCCCGCTGTGGCGGCCGCCCCGGTTCCGTCATCGGAGCCGGCCGCGCCCTCTCCGGCGGCCGCGCCGTCCCCAGCCGCAACCGGAACACAAGTGACGATGCCTGCCATGGGCGAGTCCGTCACCGAGGGCACCGTCACCCGATGGCTGAAGAACATCGGCGACGCGGTCGCCGAGGACGAGCCGATCGTGGAGATCGCCACGGACAAGGTCGACGCCGAGGTGCCCTCCCCCGTGGCCGGCACCCTGCTGCAGATCCTGGCGCAGGAGGACGCGACCGTCGAGGTCGGCTCGCCGCTGGCCGTGATCGGCGTCGGTGCCCCCGCACCGGCCGCCCCCACACCCGCACCAGCGCCGGC
>JBIQMQ010000062.1:7220-13032 GCA_044463185.1 Nakamurella lactea
TCCCGGCTCCCACGACCCCGGCACCCGCAGTCCCGGCTCCCACGACCCCGGCACCGGTCGCGCCGGCGCGCACCGACTCGCTGATCGGCACGACCCAGCCGGCCCCGCGGATCCGGCAGGCGATCGCGCGCAGCATGATGCACGCCGTCACGACTTCCGCGCAGACCACCACGATCATCGAGGTGGACGCAACCCGGATCGCCGCCCTGCTGGGCCGCACCCAGGCGGCCTTCCGCAGCCGCGAAGGCATCGCGCTCACGCTGATGCCGTTCTTCGTCAAGGCGGCCATCGAAGCGGCCAAGGCGAACCCGCTGGTGAACTCGTCGCTGTCCGACGACCTCTCCGCCATCACCTACCACCCGGCAGTGCACCTGGGCGTCGCGGTGGACACGCCACGCGGGCAGATCGCCCCGGTCGTCCACCACGCGGACGATCTGAACGTGACGGCGCTGGCGCGGCGGATCGCGGATATCACCGACCGTGCCCAGCGCGGCGCCCTCGGCCCGGACGAACTGTCCGGCGCGACGTTCACCGTCTCCGACGCGGGATCGCCCGGCGCCCTGATCGACACGCCGATCGTGGTGCCGCCGCAGGCCGCCACCCTGGCCCTCGGTGCGGTCGCGAAGCGGCCCGTCGTCGTCACGGACGTGGACGGCAGCGACGTGATCGCCGTGCGGTCCATCGCCACCATGGCGCTGTCCTACGACCAGCGATTCGTGGACGGCTCCGACGCCGCCCACTACCTGGCCGCCGTCAAGAGGCGGGTGGAGGACGGCGACTTCGAAGCCGACCTCGGCGTCTGACGGCGGGACGCCGTGAGGCTCGTCGTCGCCGGCGCCAGCGGCTTTCTGGGCGGGCACATCGTTCGTGCCCTGACCGGCCGCGGTGACGACGTGACGACCCTGGTGCGGCGAGCACCACGCTCGGCGACCGAACACGCGTGGAGCCCCGACGCGGGCGTGCTGCCCGCGGCCGCCCTCGAGGGCGCTGATGCCGTGATCAACCTGTGCGGCGCCGGCGTCGGAGACCGGCGCTGGACGAAGGCCCGCAAGGCGCTGCTCCGCACCTCCCGGATCCAGCCGACCCGGCTGCTGGGGGCGGCCTGCGCCCGGCAGGGGGTGCCCGTCCTGCTCACCGCGTCCGCGGTCGGCTACTACGGCGACCGCGGCGACGACACCGTCACCGAATCAGACGGGCCCGGCGATTCCTTCCTGGCGCGGCTGTGCGTCGAATGGGAATCGGCCGCGTTCTCGACGGCCGGGTCCGGGACCCGCGTGGTCGCCCTGCGCACCGGTTTGATGGTGGGGCCGGACGGCGGCATGCTTCCCCGGCTGCGGCTGCTCACCATGGCGATGCTCGGCGGTCGGCTGGGCTCCGGCCGGCAGTGGTGGCCGTGGATGTCGGTGGCCGACTACACCGCGGCGATCGCATTCCTGCTGGACGGCGATGTCGCCGGGCCGGTGAACATGACGGCGCCGAATCCGGTGACGAATGCGGAGTTCACGGCGCAGCTGGCGTCCGTCCTGCACCGGCCGGCGCCGTGGGTGATCCCGGGATTCGCCGCTCGCGTCGCCCTCGGCGAGTTCGCCGGGGAGATACTGAGCGGTCAGCGGGCGCTGCCGGCCGTCCTGACGGGCGCCGGCTACCGGTTCCTGCACCGGGACCTCGCCACGGCGCTGCGCGCGAACGTCCGGTAACCGCGCCGACGGCGGATACCGGCGATCGTGGATCACCCGCACACGGGGCCGCGGTCAGCCGTTGACCCCGCCGAACCGGCGGTGGCGCGAGGCGTAGATTTCGCAGGCCCGCCAGAGGTCGCGCCGGTCGAAATCCGGGAACAGAGTGTCCAGGAACACCATCTCGGCGTAGGCGGACTGCCAGATCAAGAAGTTACTGGTGCGCTGCTCCCCCGACGAGCGCAGGAACAGGTCCACGTCCGGCATCCCCGGCTCGTCCAGGTAGCGCGCGAAGACCTGCTCGGTGATGCGGTCCGGATTCACCCGGCCTGCCGCGACATCCCTTGCGAGAGCAGCCGCAGCATCGGCGATCTCGGCCCGTCCGCCGTAGTTGACGCACATGGTGAGCGTCAACACGTCGTTGCCCGCCGTCAGCTCCTCCGCGATCTCCAACTCCCGGATCACGCTGCGCCACAGCCGCGGCCGGCGGCCGGCCCAGCGGACCCGCACCCCCATCGCGTGCATCTCGTCCCGGCGCCGCCGGATCACGTCGCGGTTGAACCCCATCAGGAAGCGCACCTCGTCCGGCGAGCGGCGCCAATTCTCGGTCGAGAACGCGTACGCCGACAGGTGCTTCACCCCGATCTCGATCGCCCCGGACACCACGTCGAACAGGGCGGCCTCGCCGCGCTTGTGCCCCTCGGTCCGAGCCAATCCGCGGGCCTTGGCCCAGCGGCCGTTGCCGTCCATCACTAGGGCGACATGGCGCGGCACCATCTCGCGCGGCAGCGTCGGCGGCCGGGCCCCGCTGGGGTGCGGGGCGGGCGGTTGGAACGTCCCCATGCGTTACCGGACCGCGTCGCCGGAGACGGCCAGCGCCGGCGACGCCGGCGAGGGCGGCGTCATACCCGCTTCCCGGTCGACCAACGGGAGCGACCGGAGCCCCCGTTCCAGGTGGAACTGCAGTAGCGCGGCGACCAGCCCCGACGCCTCCCGGCGGTGCTCCCCGCCGGCGGCCTCCGCGACATCCCAACGCCCGATGGACAGCGCCTCCATCAGCGTGATCGTCGCCGGCGCCGGACGGACGAAGCCGGCCCCCCGGCAGCCGGCGCACAGCGCACCGCCGGACGGCACGTGGAAGGCGGCGTGCGGCCCCGGGGCGGCGCAGCGCGCGCACTCCGCCAGGGCAGGCGCCCATCCGGCCAGCGCCATCGCGCGCAGCAGGAACGCGTCCATCACCAGGCCGGGATGCCGGTACGTCGGGGCGGGCACTTCGGAATTCCCCGGAATAAGGACCGCGTCCGACTCGTCCGGCACAGGCTCGGCGAGTGCCCGCAGCGCCGACACCACCAGCAGGTACAGCCGAAGCCACGGCTGACGCTCTTCGGCGGCGAGCCGATCGGCGGTCTCTGCGATCACCGTCGCAGCCGTGTACCGGGCGTAGTCGGCCGCGATCTGCGCGCCGAACGGATCCAGGGTCACCGCCTGCGTGACGGTGTCCAGGCTGCGCCCGGCATGCAGTTGCACATCGACGTGACTGAACGGCTCCAGTCGGCCGCCGAAGCGACTCTTGGTGCGGCGCACGCCTTTGGCGACCGCGCGGATACGACCGGACCGGCGGGAGAGCAGCGTGACGATGCGGTCGGCCTCGCCGAGCTTGCCGACCCGCAACACCACGGCCGAGTCCCGATACACCGCCACTGCTCCATCGTGCCACCCGGTCACGGTCCAGCGCGGCTGCCCCGACGGTGCGGCGAGCCGGCGCGGGCCATAGAGTGATAGGTCACCTCCCGGCCCGCACCCCGTGCACTACGCTGGGTGCACGACCGGCGCCGATGGCTTCGCGCGCGAAGCGGCTCGACGTCCCATTTCCCAAGATCGAAGTAGGTGTGTCGATGACGGTCCCAGCCACGGTTCGCGAAGCACTCGTCTCCGACGCCGAGGCCTTCAACGCGTGTCACATCGCCTGCTGGCGCGAGGCCTACGCGACGCTGTGGGGAGCGGAGCGGCTCGACGAGATGGACGAGGCCGCGCTGGCCGAGACGCGTCGGGCGGAGATCGCCGAGGGGACGGCGCGACACGTGCTGGCGGAGCGTGACGGCGAGGTGATCGGCGTCGCCATCGCCGGTCCGTCCCGGGACGACGACCCGCCCACGGAGCTGGAGCTGTACGCCATCTTCGTGCGCGCGGCGCATTACGGCACCGGCGTATCGAAGCAGCTCCTGCAGGCCGTGCTGGGCGACGAGCCGGCCTCCCTGTGGACCTATCGGGACAACCCGCGCGCGTCCGCGTTCTACGTGAACCAGGGCTTCATTCCGGACGGTTCCGAAAAGAAGGACGCCGCCGGTATCCTGGCCTTGCGCATGGCGCGCAAGAACGCTGCGGCGTCCGGCCGCTGACCACCGCTGTTGTTACCCACGGCCGCCCCCGCGCCGCTTGAGTACAGGAGAGTCCATGTCGTTTCGATCCGTGCTCATCGCGAGCGGCAGCGTCCTGGCGCTCACCCTGGCCGGATGCTCGTCCACAGTGGCCGGCAGCCCGCTGGCCGCGGAGACCCCGACCGCCGTCGCCACCGAGAGTGACGATGCCGGCGACCTGTCGCTGCCGACGGACGCTGCGGAGAACCCGATCGACCCGGGAGATTTGCTGGAAGGGCTCGACACTGGCACGATGCCGGTCGACCCGTCCGACCTGGGCGAGCTGCTGGGAAGCCTCGCCGGGGAGGACGGCGCCAGCGATTTGGGAGAGCTGCTGGAGGGCCTGGGGGCCGGCGGCGGCACCACCGGCCTGGGCGATCTGAGCGGCATCCTGTCGCCGGAATGCCTGTCCATCGCCGGGCAGTCCATGGCGCTCAGCATGCTGATGTTGGCGCCGCTGATGGGCCAGGCGCTCACCCAGTCGGACATCGATCAAGCGTTCTCCAGTCTGAAGGACGTGCCGCCGGAGCTGCAGGACGCCGTGGCCACGCTGCGCGCTGCCGCCGAGGGCGCCGTCGGAGCCTCCCCGGCCGACGCCAGCGCGCTGATGTCGGATCCCGCCGTCGAAGGCGCGATGGACACCATCTCGCAGTACATGGACGACCATTGCGGAGGACAGTAACGCCGCGCCGCGCGGCCGGTGCGGCGGCCTGCGGACTGCTCATGGCGCTGGCCGCGTGTTCCAGCAGCGGCATCCCCGCGGCGACCACCGCATCGGTGAGCGTCTCCGTGACCCAGACCGCGCCGTCGGTGTGGTCCGCGCCGGACACCGTCTCCACCTCCGCACCCGGCGCCGACGGCGCGGCATCCACCGGAACGCCGGACTCGTCGACCCTGCCGGGCCTGACCGAGAGCTGCTCCGCCGCGATCCGCGCGCAGCTGGCCGTCAACGACCTTTTCACCGAGGCCCTGCAGGGCCAATCCGCCGGCACCTCGGCCACACCCACTGCGAGCTCGGCGACGTCGACGGCCACCGCGGGGATCACCGCGGCCAGGGTCGCGGAGGTGTTCGGTGAGTTGAGCCCGACCATCCCGGCGCCGCTGTCCCCGTCGCTGGCCGCGCTGCACCAGGCCGCCACCTCGATCGTGGGCGCCGCGGTAACCGACATCCCGGCGGTGTTGGAGGGCCCGGAGGTGACCAAGGCGATGACGGCGTTCGGGGATTACATCGCATCCTGCGAGCCCCCGCCCTCGGACTGACCGCCGAAGCGCGGAACACCCACAGCCGGCAGCACACAAGGCAGGCGCTGCCGACGGGGTGTGAGGGTCAGGCGCTCTTCTCGCGCGGCTCGGGCTTCTGACGTCGCGGCACGATGGTCGGATACACGTTCTCGCGGACCGTCTTCTCGGTCACCACGATGCGCTCGATATCGTCCCTGCTCGGGATGTCGTACATAGCGGGGAGCAGCACTTCCTCCATGATGGCCCGCAGGCCGCGCGCCCCGGTGCCGCGCAGGATGGCCTCGTCCGCGATGGACACGAGCGACTCGTGCTCGAACTCCAGCGACACGCCGTCCATCTCGAACAGTCGCTGGTACTGCTTGCACAGGGCGTCCCGCGGTTCGGTCAGGATGGCGACCAGTGAGTCCTTGTCCAGGTGGGTGACGCTGGACACCACGGGCAGCCGGCCGATGAACTCCGGGATCAGCCCGAACTTGA
>JBIQMQ010000063.1:0-12977 GCA_044463185.1 Nakamurella lactea
AGGTGGATGGAGGCGTACGTCACCCGGTGCGAACGGGAGGTGTATCGCTTCCTGTCCGACCTGGGTGTGACGTGGTCGTCGGAGCTGCGCCAGCACGAGGGCAACCGCCGCGCCCGGTGGCATCGGCCCCTCGGCGGCGGGCGAGCAGTGATGGCCACGCTGGGGCAGACCGTGGCAGACACCGGGCGGATCCGGACGCTCCTCGAATCCCGGCTCACCGACTTCATCGTCGAACAGGGGCGCGTCACCGGTATCGTCGTCCGATCGGCGCGGGGGACTCGGCAGATCCGGGCCGCCGCGGTGATCGTCGCCACCGGTGGATTCTGCGGCAATCAGGCGGCCATCGCAGAACGCGCGGCCGCGGGGGACGACGGTCCGACCGGCATCCTGGCCGGCGGCGGCAAGGGCGCCCAGGGGGACGCACATCGCCTACTGCGAGAACTCGGCGCATCGATGAGCAACGAGTCCGCCGTCTGGATGTACCCGTACGGGACGCCCGACCCCGCGTGCCCGGGCCGCGGCCTCGCCCTGCGCGGATGGCCCCGGGAGGTGTGGATCAACGCGCACGGGCACAGGTTCCACGACGAGACGCAGCGGGGCGGATTCGCCGGAACCACGGCGCTGCTCCAGCAGCCCGGCGCGACCTGCTGGGCCGTGGTCGACGGCGCTCACGTCGACGATGTCGTCGTCGCGGACCCCGGCTACCGGACCGGATCCCAGGTGCACCGGCACAAGGTTCGCGAATTGTTCGACCGGTCTCCGTACATCACCCGAGCCCGGTCCGTCGATGAACTCGCTCACAGGCTCGCCCTCGACCCGGCAAGCGTGCGCGACGCCCTAGGCTCCGCCGCGGCGCACGACTCCCACGGCGCCGGCCGCACCGGCGCATCCGCGGCACAGTCGCGCTGCGGTCCCCAAGAGCTTCTCGCCATTCAGTACTTCCCGTTGGCCCGCAAGAACCTCGGCGGCGTGACCACGACGATGGACTGCGAAGTCGTCGACACACAGGGCAGAGCGATTCCCGGGCTCTTCGCAGCTGGAGAGGTCGCCGGAATGGCCGGCGGCCACATCAATGGGAGCCGCGCACTCGAGGGCACCATGTTCGGCCCGAGCCTATTTTCTGGACGTATCGCAGGAATGGCGGCGGTGGCATGACACCCACGACTTCGCCAGCCCCTTGGAGATGCGATTCGGCGCAGGGCATTCCCGCGAATTCTCCGGCCGCCTTCAGGCAGCGGTCGGACAGCACACGGCAACGGAATCGGCTAACCGCGGCGATGAACCGCAAAGGAGATCGACAGTGATGGCAGAGAAATCGAACAACGACGCGGCGGTCGTCATTGTGGGGGCCGGCCCGGTCGGGCTGGTCGCCGCGCTCACCCTCGCCCGGGGGAATGTGCCGGTCACCGTCCTGGAAGCGGGCGACCGGCCGAACCCGGCATCACGCGCCTCCACGATCCATGCCACCACCCTGGAAATTCTGGATGCGCTGGGGATCGCATGGAACGTGATCCGGCGCGGCAACATCGTTCGCACGATTCAGTACCGGAGCAGGAAACAAGGCCACATCGCGACCTTCGAGTTCGACATCCTCCGAGGAATCACCCCGTTCCCGTTCCGACTCCAGGTTGATCAGGAGAACATCACACAGTCCCTGCTGGACGCACTGTCCACGTATCCGAACGCCCAGATCCTGTTCAATACGCCGGCCGAACAGGTGACCACGACCGACACCTCGGCCACGGTCCGGGCCACCGACGGCCGCACGTTCACCGGCTCCTTCGTCCTGGGCTGCGACGGCTCGCACAGTGTGGTGCGCAAGAACGCGGACATCCCATTCCCGGGCGCCACCTACCCGACGTGGTATTTCACCGCGTTCACCACGTGCGACGTCCTCGGGGCCATGCCCGAGCTCTCCGAGGTCACCTACATCTTCGATCGTGCCGAGGGCGTCAGCGTCATCGATCTCCCCGACCACACCAGGGTCGCCTTCCACGTGGACGCGAGCTTCAACCCGGACCCCGATTCGCTTCACGACGTGGCCGTCGCCAAGTTGCGGAATTTCATCCCCGCGCTTCCGGATGATTGCCCCTTGCAGGATGTCCTGAACTACGCGATCCACCGCCGGACCGCAACCCGGTTCCGGGAAGGACGCATCATCCTGGCCGGCGACGCGGCGCACTTGAACAGCCCGACGGGCGGCATGGGGATGAACAGCGGGATTCACGACGCGTATCTCGCAGGCATCATCCTCACCAGCGTCGTGCACGGCGAGATTTCCGATACGGCGCTGGACGGATACGCGGAACGCCGACGGTCGGTGGCCGAAGCCTACGTCCAGGCGAGGGCGGAAAAGAATCTCGCCGCCGTCGAAGGCGACGAAGAGGACAACCCGCGATACATCCAAGGACTGCGGAACGCGATGAGCGATCGTCGCAGCCAGATCCGATTCCTACTTCGATCATCGATGTTCGACAGTGCCCCGCGTGTGACGCCGGAGTGGTGATCGCCGGCCCGGAAACCCATTGGCGTAGCGACAGTGAGTAAGGACGAGGACGATGCACTTCAATGAAC
This sequence comes from Nakamurella lactea, assembly GCA_044463185.1. Classification (GTDB taxonomy): domain Bacteria; phylum Actinomycetota; class Actinomycetes; order Mycobacteriales; family Nakamurellaceae; genus Nakamurella; species Nakamurella lactea_A. Next base: position 2,575 of record JBIQMQ010000063.1, read on the forward strand.
TTTTCGAATCGGTGACGGAAGCGGCTTTCCCCGCGTATGGGAACATCGGCGTGGTGGTGCCACCGGCCAATCCCACGGTGGAATGGGAATTCGGAACCGCCCTGAGGGCGGCGGGACTCGGCGTGGTGGCATCCCGACTGCCGGGAACGGTATCGCGCGAGACGGGCATCGGCCTGAAGGAACGCTTCGTCGGCTACAACGAGTATCTGGCCGGGCGGCCGGGGCTGTTCGGCGGCATGGAATTGTCCGGCGCCGTGTACGCCTGCACGGGCGCCAACTACCTGGCCGGACACGCTGCCGAGGACGAACTTGTCGCCAGCCTCGCGGAATCGCTCCGGTGCCCGGTCACCTCGTCCTCCCTGGCGGTGCGGTCGGAACTGGAGAGGCTCGGGGCTGCGTCACTCTCGCTCATCACGCCGTATCCCGAGTGGCTGAGCGAGCTGGCCCGGCGCTACTACGAGGACGCCGGATTCGCCGTGGCCGAGGTCGTGGCCGTCCCCGACGTCGTCTCCATCTACTCCGCATCGTCGGCGCAACTCGTGCGCGCCTTCGGCGCCCTGTCGCCCACCGCGCACACGGATGCGGTGGTGGTCAGCGGGACCGGACTCGCATCCCTGCGCATGCTGCGGCTGTGCAGCGAGCTGGCTGTCCGGCCCGTCATCTCCTCGAACGGTGCCTCCGTCGGATGGGTGCTGGACACGGTATTCGCCGGCGCGGACACACCGGCGAGCCAGGGCGGGGGGGTGACGCGGTAATGTCGCACGGCGACCGGCAGGACGGCGTGCCCGGCTACGACGCGTTCCCGAAGCTGATCGAGATGCTCGGCAGCGACGTCGTTTTCGCGATGCTGGGGGAGACCAACGCTCCCTGGATCGCGTCGGGTGTTCAGGCCGGACTCATCCGCTACGTGCGCACCCGACATGAGTCCGCCGCGATCAGTGCGGCCGTCGCGTACGCGCGGGTGACGGGGCGGGTGGGGATCGCGAGCGTGACGCGCGGCCCCGGGTTCGCGAATGCAGTGAACGCGCTCCGTGCGGCCGCGGTCGACCACGTGCCGCTGCTCCTGGTCGTCGCCGAATCACCGTCGAGCGAGCCCCGGGTGAGCCCCGATTATCAGAGCATCGACCAAGAGGGAATCTGCCGCAGCTTGGAGGTCGGCTTCTGGGCCGCCCGGAGCTGGCCGGATCTGCACCGGAACTTCTGGTCCGCCGCCGTTGCGACCAGGGCGGACGGGACCCCGCAGGTGCTCAGCGTGGCCGACGGGGTCTGGCTGGAGAAGGCTTCGATCGCCGGGCCCCGGGAAACCACTGAGGACGATGTCGAGATCACCGCCGAAGATGTCGGACCGATCGTCGATGCGATCCAAGGTGCCCGGCAACCGCTGATCCTCGCGGGCCAGGGGGCCCTCAACGCGGACGCGCGTGGGGAGCTCGATCGCCTCGCCGATCTCAGCGACGCCTGGGTGACCAGCACGCTGAACGTGAACAGCTTCTTCTCCGGGAACCCGCGGAGCATCGGATTCTGTGGCCATTCGGCGGCGGCACCCACCATGGAGATGGTGCGGAAATGCGATCTGCTGCTCAGTTTCGGGGCGTCGCTGAACAACTACACGACGATCAAGGGCGAATTGCTGTCCGGCAAGACGGTGGTCCAGATCGATAGCAGAGAGTCGGCGACGATTCACGCCAGCGCGCCGGAATTGGCGCTGCTCGCCGACGCCAGGGTCGCCGCCAGGGTCATCAACGACGAGCTCGAGGCGCGCGGCGCACCGGTTCGCCTTCCTGCCTCGCCGAGCCTGCCCCGGACCATCGTGCGGGCGTCCGTCGTCGATGCGCCGATTCCGCACGATCCCACCGCCGGCCTGGACATCCGCAAGGTGTTCGACATCTGCGACCGGGTACTGGACCCGGACCGGGTCGTCGTGTCCGATTCGGGTCGGTGGTGCACCACGCTGCCCAGCATCGTCGGTGCCCGTGACGGCCGGAGTTGGCTCACCACCCGCGGCTACGGCTCCGTGGGGCTCGGACTGGGCAACGCGATCGGCGCCTGCGTCGGCGCTCAGGGTCGGCAGGTGGTCCTCTTCTGCGGCGACGGCGGCTTCATGATGTCGTCGGCGGACCTCGACGCCGTCCGACTGAACGGCCTCGACCTGCTGATCGTGATCCTGGACGACAGCGCGTACGGCGCCGAGGTGCCGTACATCCGCCGGCACGGACTACCCGCGGACATCGCGCGCCAGCCGCTACCGGACATCAAGACGCTGGCAGCCGCCTTCGGCGGAGACGGAGCCGTCATCTCAGATTACGACGCGCTCGCCGAGTTCGTCTCCCCACGACCAGGGCTTCGCATCTGCGACGTTCGCATCGACCCAGAACTGGCCAGTTCCGGTGCCCTGGATTTCGTCGCCGACCGAAAAGACGCGAATGGCTGACATCTCCGGCGAGACGAACCGAAAACCAGCCGACCGGTCGGACACAGGAATTTCGGCCGGTCGCAGTTGCCTGCACCGGCCACGTAGTGAATAGGAATGAGAAACAGAATGCAGCACATCATCGTCAGTGGTGCCGGGCCGGTGGGCTCGGTGTTCGCGCTCGCCGCCGCCCAGGCCGGATTCAAGGTCTCGATCTTCGAGGCGGATCCCGTCGTGAACGACACCCCGAAGGCCTCGACGACGCACCCGTCGACGCTGGAAATGCTCGACACGCTGGGCATCATGGACGACTACATCGCCCAGGGATTGGTCGCCCGCTACTTCGACTACTGGGACAAGCCGAAACGCGAGCTCGTGGCCCGCATGGACCACGCGATCCTCGGCGACGACACGAGATTCCCGTTCGTCGTGCAGACCGAGCAGCACAAGCTGGCGAACATGGCGCTCGGCAGGCTGCGCGCCATGGACAACGCCGAGGTGCACATGGCCAGCCGTATCACGGCGATCGACCATGACGCCGACAAGGTCACGGTCGAGGTCACCCGCGACGGAGCGGTCGAGAAGTACACAGGCGACTACCTGGTGGGTTGCGACGGCGCCCACAGCATCGTGCGCAAGTCGTTGGATATCGAGTTCAAGGGCTACACCTTCCCGGAGGCGTTCGTCGTGATCACGTCGCTGTACGACCTGGGCACGGTGATCGGATGCTCCGAACGGGCCTACTTCGCCGACCCGGCCGGCTGGACCAACCTGTTCAAGGTGGCCGGCGACGACATGCTGGGCCGGTGGCGCAGCGTCTTCCCGACCACCGAGGACGAGACCGAGGATCAGGCGCTCAACGACGAGGCCGTCGTACGGAGGCTGTCCACGTTGTGGATCGAGCCCAGCGCCGACCAGGTCGTCGACCGCAAGCTCTACCGCGTGCACCAGCGGGTGGCCGAGCAGTTCCGCGTCGGCCGCTGCTTCTTGGCCGGCGACGCCGCCCATCTGAACAACCCGATCGGCGGGCTCGGCCTCAACGGCGGCATCCACGACGCCTTCGAGCTGCTGGATGTGCTCAAGACGGCGCGGGACCACGGCCCGGACGAGGACCTGTTCGACCGCTACCACCGGCGGCGCCACGAACTGACCGTCCGCTTCGTCCAGCAGCAGACCATCAACAACAAGCAGCGACTCGAGGAGAAGGATCCGGCCAAGCGCGCCGAACGGCTCAACGAGCTGCGCGAGATCGCCGCCAGCCCGGAGCGGCAGCGCGCCTTCCTCCGGCGAACGTCGCTGCTGGACAGCGTCGACGACGCCAAGGCCATCGCCTGACGGCGCGCAGTTCCCTTGACACGAAGTAGGTAAGGACCATGAGTCAGAAGATTCTTCTCGCCGTTCCCGATCTCGTCTCCCCGTCGTACTTCCCGGCGATCGCCGCCGTGGAGCTCGGCTGCGCTGCCGACCACGGCTTGGACGTGGAGGTGGTGCTGCACTTCCCCGTCACAGACGCCGTCGACCGGCTGCGGCAGGGGGAGTTCGGCTTCGTCGCCGGCTCGGCGCATGCGCTCTTTCACAACGCCCCCGACGGCGGCGGCGTGAAGCTGCTGGGTGCGCTGTCCCGATACATGTACTGGTTCCTGGTGGTGCGCAGCGACCTGGGGCTGCGGCGCGGCGACCCGCTCAACAGGCTCTCCGGACTGCGCATTGGCGCCGCACCCGGCCCGGACGACGGGCTGCGCGAGATGCTGCGCGAGGCCGGGGTGACCGACGCCCACATCGCGCCGGTGCCCGGGGCCACCGGCAACAGCATCTCGTTCGGGGTGACCGCCGCCGAGGCGCTGGCCGCGGGCACCATCGACGCGTTCTGGGCGAACGGCATGGGAGCGGAGGTGGCGCTGCGCAGCGGTGCCGGCACCCTGCTGGTGGATGCGCGGCGCGGCGACGGGCCGGCGCCGGCGCGCGGCTACACGTTCGCGGCCCTGATGGCCACCGAAAAGCAGATCTCGGCGCAGCCGGATCAGGCCAGGGCCATGGTGACCGCGTTGACCGAGGCGCAGGACCGGCTTGTGCGCAACCCCGATGAGGCCAAGACGATCGGCCGGAAACTGTTCCCGGAAATGGAGGCGGCACTCATCACGCGGCTCATCGCCCGCGACGGCCCCTACTACGACCCGGTCATCACGCCGCGCGAGATCGAGAAGATGGTGTCGTTCGCCCGCGCGGCCGGGATGACGACCCAGACGCCCGGCTTCGACGACCTCGTGTCCCCGGCCGGCCGGAACGTCTGGGGGGCAGGGCAGTGAGGGTCGCCCTGGTCCAGGTCGCCAGCCCCGACGAGGAGAGCATGCAGGCGCGCGTCGAGCGCGTCGGCCGCGTCATCGCCGGGTTGGACAGCCCGCAGCTCGTCGTGCTGCCGGAACTATGGTCGGCCGGCTATTTCGCCTTCGACCGCTACGACGAACTGGCGCAGACGGTGGACGGTCCGCTGATCGCCGAGATGAAGCAGTGGGCCCGCTCCACCGGCGCGCACCTGCAGATCGGCAGTTTCCTCGAGCGCACCGCGACCCATCTGTACAACACCGCGATGCTGATCTCCCCGGCCGGCGAGATCGTGCAGACGTACCGCAAGATGCACGTGTTCGGCTACAAGTCGCTGGAGACCGAACTGCTCACGCCGGGCACCAAGATCGCCTCCGGTGCGATCGACGGACTCGGCGCAGTGGGCATGACGACCTGCTACGACCTGCGCTTCCCGGAGCTCTACCGCCGCATCGTGGACAAGGGCGCCGAACTGATCGTCGTCCCGGCCGCCTGGCCGTCGGCGCGGCTCGCGCATTGGCGGCTACTCACCCAGGCTCGCGCCCTGGAGAACCAGCTCTACGTGATCGCCTGCGGCGCCGGCGGGACCCAGCGGGGCGTGGAACTGTCCGGCCACAGCGTCATCGTCGATCCGTGGGGCGAGGTCGTCGCCGAGGCGGGATTCGGCGAGGAAGTACTTGTCGCGGACATCGATCTCGATCGTGTCGGCGCGATCCGGGCGGAGTTCCCGGCCCTGGCCGACCGCGTGCTCACGTGATGCCAGGCGCGCCCGGATCCCCACCACCGAACAGGAGTTTCATGAACGCCTTCACGATCGAATTCGATATCGACGGCACCGGGCCGGTCTCCGCTGGCATCGAAAGGGCCATCATCGCCGGATACACCGGGCGTAACCGCGTCGCGGTGCAAGCGCACATCGACGAACTGGCCGCCATTGGCATCTCCGCGCCGCCGCAGGTGCCCATGTTCTACCCGATCCCGCGTGAGCTCCTCACGAATGACGCCGCAGTCGAGGTGGCAGGGTCGGCTACCTCGGGCGAGATCGAGCCTGTACTTATTCGCCTGGAGTCCGGCCTCTTTTTGGGCATGGGCAGCGACCACACCGACCGCGACGTGGAACGGCGCGATATCGGCGAATCGAAAGCCAGTGCGCCGAAACCGGTTTCGCGCAGGCTCGTGCCGTTCGAAGACCTGGAGACCCAGTGGGACGACATCGAACTCTCCTGCGAGCTGGACGGCGCGCTGTACCAGCACGGATTCCTGGCCGAGCTCACCCATCCCCGCGACCTGCTCCGTGAGTTCACCGCGCGCGGAAACGAACTGCGGCTCGGAGACGCCATGTTCCTCGGCACCATGCCGCTGGTGTCCGGTGAGTTCGTCTACGGAACCCACTACCAACTGCGGATGACGCTGCCCAGCGGCATCCGGATCGAACACGAATACCACGTCAAGCAAGGCGGTCAGTGATCCATGGCGAAACCAGAGTTCGAATTCTTCCCGGTGACAGACATCCCCTGGACGCGCTGCGAGGGCGCCGCTGAGGGCCTGGACGAGCGCGTGCTCGCCCGAAACCCGGAGGCCGGCACGGCCACCCGGATCCTCCGGTTCGCGCCGGGGACCGATACGTCGCCCAACGGCGTGCAGCGGCACGACTTCTGGGAGGAGGTCTACGTCCTTCAAGGCTCCCTCCACGACGTGACGCTGAACCGCACGTTCACCGCCGGCATGTTCGCGTGCCGGCCGCCGGGCATGGCGCACGGGCCGTGGACCTCGGACGAGGGCTGCGTCACCTTCGAGGTGCGCTACTAGTACGCCGCAGCGCGGCGCAATTCAGCTTCTTCGAGCGGGTGATGGAGGGACCGATTTCCGAATCGCAGCCGGTGCGGCGTCCGATCGTCTTCGCCATCGTCGTGTCCGCCCTGTTCATGAGCTCGCTCGACAGCACGATCGTGGCGACGGCCCTGCACACGTTCCAGGTGGAGCTGAACGCGTCGATCGCGTGGGTGGGCTGGGTCATCACCGGATACAGCCTGGGCATGGTGGTAGCGCTGCCGCTGTCGGGCCGGCTCGCGGACCGCATCGGCCGCCGCCGGACGTTCATCGCGTCGGTGGCCCTGTTCGGTATCGCGTCGCTGCTGTGCGGGCTGGCGAGCAACATCTACATGCTGGTGGCGTTTCGCGTACTGCAGGCCATCGGCGGGGCGGGCTTCACCCCGTCCGCGACCGGCATCGTCGTGGAACATTTCGGGCACGCGCGCGACAGGGCGGTGGGTCTGTTCGGCAGCATCTTCCCGATCGGCGCGATGACGGGGCCCGTGCTGGGCGGCCTGATCGTCGGGTACCTGTCGTGGCGGGATGTGTTCTTCGTGAACGTCCCGGTGGCGGCCCTGATGATTCCGCTGGCACTCCGGTTCATTCCGCGGGATCGCGAGCCCGAACGCATGGGGACGAAAGCCCATTGGGATCTGACCGGGACCGGTCTGATGGTGCTCGGGCTGCTGTCGGTGATGCTCGGACTCACGATGTTCGACGGCGCGCCGGATACCGGCGTCGTGTGGCTGGCCGTGCTGGCCCCGCTCGGCGTGCTGTCGCTCGGCCTGCTGCTCAGGCACATCCAGAAGGTGCCGGACCCGATCGTCTCGCCGGGGCTGATCTACGGCCGCGGGTTCGGAGCCGTCAACATCGTCAACGTCGTCTACGGTGGCGGACTGTCCGCGATGATGGCGCTGGTGCCGCTGTACGCCACCACCCGCTACGGCATCAGCGTGCTCGGCTCCGGGACGCTGCTGGTGGCGCAGAGCATCGCGGCCATCGTGGGGTCCGTGGCGGCCTCGGCCGCGCTGCGCAGAACGGGGTATCGCGCGCCCATCTACACGGGTGCCGTGTTGATGGTGATCGGCGTCTTCGGGCTGGCGGTGCCGCCGCCGGTAGGCACCCCGTACGTCTGGCTCGCGATGTGCGCCGCGGTGATCGGCGCGGGCGCCGGCTGGTCGAGCCCGGCGACCCGCAACGCGGGACTGCAGATGATCCCCGACCAGGCCGGCGCGCTGGCCAGCCTGCGAACGATCGGCCGCCAGTTCGGCCAAATCAGCATGATCTCGGTGACCACCGTGGTGATCGGGCTGTCCGCCGACATGCCCTCGGCGCACGCCGCCATGTACCTGGCGTTCGCGATACTGCTCGTGGTGGCTATTCCGGTGATCCACCGGGTGCCCGAGCACCGCGGCGCATGGTAGGCCGCTTGCCGACCCACAGCCCGACCGACAGCAGCCCGAGCGCCAGCCAAATCACCGCGAACCCGGCCCACCGGGACGCCGACATCTGCTCACCGGCCCACAGCACGCCGAGCAGGAACACGGTCAGCGGATTGAGGTACTGCAGGAAGCCGAGCACCGACAGCGGCACCATCCGCGCCGCGGCGCCGAACAGCAGCAGCGGTACGGCGGTGACGATGCCGGAGCAGACCATGACCGCGATGTGCCCGGCCCCGTACCCGACGAAATGCGCGGAGCCGTCCGCCTGCAGCCAGACGAGGAACCCCAGCGCAGGCAGCATCAGCACCGACGACTCGCCCAGCAGCGAGATCGACGCCGGGATGTTGATCACCCGCTTGATCAGCCCGTACAGGCCGAAGCTCAGGGCGAGCACGACCGCGATGTACGGGAACCCGTGCGTGCCGAGCGAGGTGAGCACCACCCCGGCGATCGCCACGGCCAGCGCGATCCACTGCAGCAGCGAGAGGCGTTCGCGCAGGGCGATCACACCCAGCGCGATGGACACCAGCGGATTGATGAAATAGCCGAGCGACGCCTCGACCACGTGCCCGTTGTTCACCGCGTAGATGTACACGCCCCAGTTCAGGGAGATCAGCGCCGCGGCCAGGGCGATGAGCAGCCAGGTCCTGCGGGGCAACTCCCGCACCTCGCGCCAGCGGCGCACCAGGGTGATGCCGATGCCCATCACGACGGCCGACCAGAACATGCGGTGCGCGAGGATTTCGACGGCGCCGGCCGGCTCCAGCAGCGGCCAGTACAGCGGGAACATGCCCCAGATCAGGTAGGCGCCGATGGCAAGCAGCACGCCCTTGCGCATCCGCACCTCCGTTGTTGCGGATCATTCTGTCAGCCGCAGAAACCCTCGAGTCCGGCGGCGTCGGGCAGGTGGTTCGGCCGCGTCGGCGCCATGTCGGACATCGCGCCGGTCAGGCGCCGGGCTGCGTCATACCCGTCGGCACAGCCTGCCGGTGTGGGTGATCTCGGCGGGCTGCGTCATACGAGCGTCACGCCGGGCCGTCCAGCCGCGGTTGGTGCGTGCGGTCGAGCAGGGTGGACAGCACGATCGTCGACTCGGTGCGGGCCACCGCCGGGTCGGATCGCAACGTCTCCAGCGCCTGCTCGAAATCGGCCATGTCGGCGGCGCGCAGATGCACCAGCACATCGGCCGCGCCGGACACCGTGTAGGCGGCGACGACCTGCGGAATCGGCTCGAGAATCTCGCGTATGCGGCGCGGACTGGTGTTGCCCACGTAGGTGACGGCGACCAGCGCCTGCGCGTGCCAGCCGAGGGCGTCGGGATCGATCCGCGTGGTGAAACCTTGTATGACGCCGCCCGCGACCAGTCGGTCGACGCGCCGCTTCACCGCCGGGGCCGAGAGTCCGACGCGTTCGCCGATCTCCCGGAACGAGGACCGGGAGTCGCGCACCAGGTGCGCAATGATCCGCTGATCCACCGAGTCCATACGCAACAGATAGCTCCTCTACCCGCAACGGAACGGCATTGTCGTGCGTGTGAGCCGAGAATAGCGTGAAAGCATGACGATGACAGCCGAGAAGGCACCATTCCGGGCGGCCAGCCGCCGCTCCGTGGCGCCCCTGCGCACCCCCCGCCCCCAGCGATTGCTGATGACCCGGCCCACGTACTTCGACGTGGTGTACTCCATCAACGCGTGGATGGATACCGAGGTGCCGACCGACTCGTCCAAGGCCATGCAGCAGTGGGAGAACCTGGTCGCCACGTTCCGCAGGCTGGGCCACACGGTCGAGATCTGCGAGGGCGTGCCCGGGCTGCCGGACATGGTGTTCGCCGCCAACGCGGGCACCGTGATCGACGGGGTGGCCGTACCCGCCAAATTCGCCACCGACAAGCGGGCGGGGGAGCAGGCTCCGTACACCGAGTGGTTCAGCGCGCACGTCGGCAGCGTGGTCGAGCCGACCCTGGTCAACGAGGGCGAGGGCGACATGCTGTGGACCGGCCGACTGCTGTTGGCGGGCAGCGGCTTTCGCACCGATCCGCTGGCGCACAACGAGGTCGCGGAGGCGCTGGGCGTGCCGCTGGTGCCGCTGAAACTGGTCGACCCGCACTTCTACCACCTCGACACGGCCTTGGCCGTGCTTGCGGGTGACCCCGACACCCCGGAGACGATCGCCTACTACCCGGGGGCGTTCTCCGTGGGATCGCAGCGGGCGCTGGCGCGCCTCTACCCGGACGCCATCATCGCCTCGCGCGCGGACGCCGAGTGGTTCGCGCTCAACGCAGTGTCCGACGGGCGCAACGTGGTGGTGCCGGAGCAGGCGCCGACCTTCGCCCGCCAACTGACGGAGCGCGGGTTCACCCCGGTGCCGGTCGATGTGTCGGAGTTCCGCAAGGCCGGCGGCGGCGCCAAGTGCTGCAC
>JBIQMQ010000064.1:0-12829 GCA_044463185.1 Nakamurella lactea
CGGCGCTCATCGGCATCAAGCCGGTGATCGTCAGTGCGCTGGTCTTCGGAATCGGAACGGCGGCCGCCGGTGTCGGCGGCGCGATCGTGGGGGTGCTGTATTCCTTTGTTCCCGGCACGCACTACATCTGGATCGCCCGCCTGCTGGCCATCGTCGTGCTCGGGGGTCTGGGCAGCCTCAACGGAGCGGTCGTCGGCGCCGTGATCTTCGGTCTGGCCGAGACCTTCACCGCCGCCTACATCTCGCCGGCGTGGGCAACCGCGGTTCCCTACCTGATTGTCTTCGTCGTTCTGCTCGTCCGGCCGCAAGGCTTGATGGGCACCCGGCTTCGTGAGGATGCGGTCGCAACGTGAACACAGCAGCACAGTCGTTGGGCGACCGGCGCACGCACAAGGCCGTCGGCCGCGGCATCGTGGCGGTCGCCACGATCCTGGTGATCCTCTACCCGATCGTGTCGGACAACGCGTACTACCAGAACATGATCATCCTGTCGATGGTGTTCGCCATCGGCGCGAGCGGGCTCAACATCATCATGGGTTACGCCGGGTATGTGTCGCTGGGACATGGGGCGATCATCGGCCTGGGCGGGTACACCATCGGCATCCTGGCCACGCGTTTCGATTCGCTGTCGCCGTGGATCTGGGTGCCGGCGGCGGGCGTGGTCGCCGGGCTCGTCGCGGCCGGCCTCGGCTTCGTCGCCCTGCGCGCGAGCGGGGCGTCGTTCGTCATCATCACCGTCGCCTTCCTCTTCCTGATCCAGATCGTCGCGATCAACGCGAGCCCGCTCACCAACGGCACCAACGGACTCACGTTGCCGCTGCCGAACTGGAGCATGGACTACCTGAACTGGCCGTTCTACTACAGCCTGCTGGGCATACTGGCGCTGCAGATACTGCTGTCCTGGTGGGTGCGCCGCACCAAGCTCGGCATGGGCCTGGTCGCGATCCGCGGCGACGAGTCGAAGGCCGCCACGATCGGCATCAACCTCCCGGTGCAGAAGATCATCGGGTTCGTGGCCAGCAGCGTGCTGGTCGGGGCAGGCGGCGCCATCTACGGCTACTACCTCACGTTCATCGACCCACGCGGCATGTTCGGCATCCTGCTCAGCGTTCAGATCATCCTGTCGCTGCTCGTCGGCGGCAGCGGAACGCTGTGGGGCCCCGTCCTCGGTGCGTTCCTGGTCGAGCCGCTGAACGAGATCGCGAACAACAGCTTCGGCGGCGGCAACGTCCGCCTGCTGCTCTTCGGCGGCTTGCTGGCGCTGGTCGTCATCCTGCTGCCTCGCGGCATCCTGCCCGCCTTGCAGGACCTGCTCACCCGCCGCCGCACCGCGGGCCGGGCCGGGCTGGTGGGCGCCCGGATTCGCACCGAGGGCGTGAGCCTCGCCGCCCTGTCCGGCCGGACGGAGCGCCGCGACGACCGCGCCGCCGAGCCGGGCACGCTGCTCGAGGTCACCGACCTGGCCAAGCGCTTCGGCGGTCTGCGCGCCGTCGACGGATGCTCCTTCGACGTGGCCCGCGGGTCCATTACCGGCCTGATCGGCCCGAACGGGTCCGGCAAGACGACGGTGTTCAACCTGATCGACAACACCATCCCGCTGGATTCGGGAACTATCACCTTCGACGGCAAGCGCATCGACGGTCTGCCGTCGTGGTCCCGCGCCCACCTGGGTCTGGGCCGCACGTTCCAGATCACCCGGCTGTTCCGAGACATGACGGTGTTGGAGAACGTCGTCGCCGCGCAACGCAGCTTCACCTGGTCGAACTTGACGCACATCGCCGTCAGCGGGCGCGAGGCGCGCGCGGCCGAGGAGCTGCTCGACTTCGTAGGCATGCGCGATTTCCGGGACCAGCCGGCACGGGCGCTGTCCTATGGCCAGCAGAAGCTCGTCGAGTTCGCCCAGATCCTCATGCTGGATCCGAAGCTCATCCTGCTCGACGAGCCGGCCGGCGGCATCAACCCGGTGCTGATCGACCGAATGGCGGAAATGGTCCGCGAGCTCAACGCCGGCGGCACCACCTTCCTCATCGTGGAACACAACATGCCGTTCGTGCTGGATCTCTGCGATCGGGTGCACGTGCTGAATCACGGCAAGACGATCGCGACGGGCACCCCGGAGGAGATCCGGGCCGATCCCGCCGTGATCGAGGCCTACCTGGGCGCCGATGTCGAGGTCGAGTCGGAAGGTGCTGTCTAGTGCTGCAGCTCACGGACGTGGTCTCCGGCTACGGGGGCGGGGACGTTTTGCAAGGGGTCTCCATCTCGGTGGACCGCGGGGATGTGGTGTGCATCGTCGGCCCGAACGGGGCGGGCAAATCGACGGTCCTGAAGACCGTCAGCGGCCTGCTCACGCCCCGGAAGGGCCAGATCACGCTGGACGGGCGACCGATCCACCGGCTCTCCGCCGCGCAGATCCTCGCGCTGGGCGTCTCGCAGGTACCCCAGTCGAACGCGCTGTTCCCGAACCAGACCATCCGCGAGAACGTGCTGCTGGGCGCCTATATCATTCGGCGCGATCGCGCGCTGGTGCACCGCAGGTATGACGAAGTGGCCGAGCTGTTCCCCATCGTCAAGGAACGCGCCCACCAAAAGGCGGGCAACCTGTCCGGCGGGCAGCGCAGGCTCGTCGAGTTCGCCCGCTCGCTCATGCTCGACCCGATCCTGTTGCTGCTCGACGAGCCGTCCCTCGGCCTGGATCCCAAGGCGATGCGCATGGTGTTCGACTCGGTGCAGGCGATGCGGGCCTCCGGCAAGACCATCCTGCTGGTGGAGCAGAACGTCCGGTTCGGCATGCGCATGGCGACGCACGGCGTGGTGATGGAAAGCGGCAAGGTCGTGACCCAGCGTCCCGCCGAGGCCATCTTGTCCGACCCGAACATCGCGCAGATGTACTTCGGTGGGACCGTCACGACCACCTGAGCGGGCCCGCCCTATCGGTGGGCCCGCCCTATCGGTTCGCCCGCCCGATCGGTGGGCCCGCCGTCCTGCCGCGGCGCGGCCTTCGTTCGGAGAAGCCGCGCCGGCCGCGCACCTGCCCGTCGGCCGGTGGGCCGCCACTGGCGGCCCCCTGCCGCCGATCGTGGCCGTGACAGAGCGTTAGATCTTTCACTCTTTTCCGCGCCCGACCGAGTCTCGCGCCCGTGCCGCCCCGCGTGGCACGGGCGCTCGTACTTCCGTCGCCGGGCGGTTTTCGTCGTATTGGATCCATTCCAAACTTGCTTCTTTACTTAATCGTGACGTCCCGAATGCTGGAATAGGGCTTGACGAGCACACTTATCTCCGCTCATGCTCTTCTCATCCTGAGCGGTGGATCCAATGGATGCCATTGCTCAACCACATGTGGCTATCGCCAGCGTCCCGCTTCCCGTGCCCGGATGAGCCGAGGAGTGTCGGTGCAACCGGCTGCAGCCTTCACAAGTCTGTCGTTGGCGGTACCCCTCTGCGCCTTGAAAAAGGAGGAGCTCTATGACCATGCGTTATCGGATCAGAACTGCTGTGGTCGCGGCGATCGCCGTGGCGGGGCTGGTCATGTCGGGCTGTGCCAACGACTCCACCGGGTCGGCCGACCCGTCCTCGGAGGGCGCGTCAGCGACGTCCGAAGCCTCGTCCGCGGCTCCGTCCGAGTCCGGCGAGGCATCCGAGGAGCCTTCCGGTGACGCGGCTGCCCCGTCGGGTGACCCCATCGTGATCGGTGGCTCCCTCGGCCTGACCGGCATGTACTCCGGGCCGTCGGCCGGGTACAAGGTCGCCTACGAGTACGCCGTCGACCAGATCAACAAGGAGGGCGGCCTGCTGGGACGCCCGGTCGAGCTCAAGCTCTACGACGACGAGAGCAACGCCACCACCGCGCAGCAGCTGTACCAGAAGTTGATCAACGACGACAAGGTCGATCTGCTGCTCGCGCCGTACACGACGGCCGTGGGTGGTGCGGTCGTGCCCATCACCGAGCGGGCTGGGAAGGTCCTGTTCAACGCCGGCTTCTTCTCGAAGCAACTGCACTCCACCTCGAAGCTGCTGGTCAGCGGCTGGACGTACCAGGAGCCGGAAGCCTCGAAGCCGTTCTTCGAGTACTTGAAGACGTTGCCGGAGAGCGAGCGGCCCACCAAGCTCGCCGTGGCCACGGAGCAGAACCCGTTCACGATCGCTGACCGCGACGGCTTCAACGGCCAGGACGGCGTCCTGAACTACGCGAAAGAGTTGGGCATGGAGGTCGTGTCCAACGAGGAGTACGACGGCACCGCCACCGACCTGACCGGCGTGGTGCAGCATGCGAAGGCCGCCGGCGCGGACGTGTTCGTGTCGCTCGGCCTGCCGAACGGCAGCGCGCTGATGGCCAAGACCGTGAACCAGGAGGGCTTCACGCCCAAGTACTACTGCCAGTGCGGCTCGCAGGTGACGACGCTGCCGAACTGGCCGGATCTCGGCGATGCGGCGCTCGGCGTCTTCAGCACCACCACGGCGTGGCCGACCCAGAAGAACGAGGGCCTGGCCGACCTGTACGAGCACATGAAGTCCGCGACCGGCGCCGAGGTGCTGCCGGCCTACGCCGCCGTCGGCTACGCGATGATGCAGGTGATGCAGCAGGCCATCGAGGGTGCGCAGACACTGGATCAGCAGGCGCTGCGCGACTACATCGGCGCGAACAGCTTCGACACCGCCGTGGGCACGCTCGCCTACAACGAGGACGGCACCGTGAAGTTCGGCGCGCTGCTGCTGCAGTACCAGTCGGGCGGCAACCAGGTGATCTGGCCGGAGAGCGAAGCGACCGGCGAAGCGGGCCCGCTCGGCAAGTAGTACCGAAGAAGAGTCTGGGGGTAGTAGGCCGATGAGCCCTGCGATCGAAGTGAGCGACATCCGCAAGAATTTCGGCGGCGCTGTCGCGGTCGACGGTGTGACGTTCGCCGTCCAGTCACATCAGATCGTGGGGCTCATCGGCCCCAACGGGTCGGGGAAGACCACCACGCTGAATCTCCTCAACGGCGTGTACCGAACCGACCACGGCACGATCACCGTGTCCGGGAAACGCCTGACCGGCGGCTCCCCCAGCGCGTTCGTCCGCGCCGGCGTCACCCGGACGTTCCAGCAGCCGCGCGTGTTCTCCACCATCACGGCGCGGGAGAACATGCTGGTGCCCGTGCTGCACAACAAGGGTTCCCGCCGGGTGCACCTGCAGCGGGCGGACGAACTGCTGGAGTTCGTGGGGCTGGCCGCGCACGCGGACACTCCCGCCAGCGAGCTGTCCGGTGGTCAGCAGAAGCTGCTCGAGTTCGTCCGGGCGCTGATGACCGACCCGCACGTCGTGCTGATGGACGAGCCGTTCGCCGGCGTGCATCCCAGCGTGAAAGACCTGATGCGGCAACGCATCCGGCAGCGGAACGCGGAAGGGACCGCGTTCGTCATCGTCAGCCACGAGATTCCGGATCTGATGCGACTGTGCTCGGAGGTGATCTGCATGGCCGAAGGTTCCGTGGTCGCCCACGGGGCACCGGACGAGGTCACTGCGAACCCCGCCGTCGTCGAGGCCTACCTGGGCCGCGGCCCGGCCGGACGGGGTGAACGCGGATGACGGCGGCACAGACGCGCACCGACGCACCAGTGCTGCGCATGGACGACGTCACCGCGGGCTATTTCGCGAACGACATCGTGCTCGATCACGTCAGCCTCACGGTCCGGCCGGGACAGGTGACGGTGGTGCTGGGCCCCAACGGGTCCGGGAAGTCCACGTCGCTGCGGGTGCTGTCCGGATTCCTCCGCGCGCGGTCCGGCCACATCCTGCTGGGCGACGAGCGCATCGACACGCTCGAACCCGGCGAACGGTTGACTCGCGGCGTGGCGCTGTTGCCGCAGGGGCGATCGGTGTTCCCCGGGCTCACGGTCGATGCGAACCTCCGCCTCGGTGCGTGGACGCTCCGCAAGGACAAGGCCCGTCTCGAAGAGGCCGTCGATGCCATGTACCAGCGCTACCCGACGCTCGTCGCGTTGCGGAATCGTCCGGCCGGCAGCTTGTCCGGCGGCCAGGCCCGCATGCTCGAGTTCGGGCGCACGCTCATCCTCCAGCCGTCCGTGCTGCTGATCGACGAACCCTCCGTCGGGCTGGCACCCGTCCTCGTCGACGAGGTGTACGACGAGATCGATCGGCTCCGCGCCGAGGGCCGCACGATCCTGCTGGTCGACCAGAACGTCCAGGCCGCAGTGGATCTCGCGGACCACGTCTACACGTTGGCGTACGGCCGAAACCACCTTGAGGGCGACAAGTCTGAATTCGCGGGCGAACTCGACAGCCTGATCAAGCAGTGGCTGAATCTGTGAGAGGACTGTAAGAGATGTCGCCGGCACAACTGCCCCAGGTCTTGGTCAACGGACTGCTCCTCGGCTGTATCTACGCGGGCTTCGCACTGGGCCTGAGCTTGATCCTGGGCATCCTGAAGATCATCAACATCGCGCACAGCGCGATCCTCATCCTCGCCGCGTTGTGTTACTGGGAGCTCGTCAACGGACTCGGCGTCGATCCGCTGGTGTCCGTGGCGCCCATCGTCGTCGTCTTCTACTTCGTCGGTCTCGGCCTCTACCGCGGCATCGCCCAGCGACTCACCCGGGAGCACGATTCCACGGTCCTGCTCGCATTCTTCGGCGTCATGGTGATCATCGAGAGCATCGCCGTGCTCGTCTGGACCACGGACACCCGCAACATCCAGCTCGGCTACCTGGGCTCGATCTGGCGGTTCTGGGAGCTCAACATCCCCGTCGCTCGCATCGCCGGCGCCGCCATCACCATCGCGCTACTGATCGGGCTGCACCTGCTGCTCACCCGGACGCTCACCGGCGCGGCCGTGCGCGGGCTCGCGGAGAACGCCGATGTCGCGCGGCTGGTGGGAATCGGCGTCGACCGGCTCACCCGACGCGTCTTCGCGGCCGGCGTCGCCTTCGCGGCGTTCGGCGGGTGCGTGCTCGGCCTGGCGATGCCGTTCACGCCGCAAGGTCACGTGCGCTGGCTGGCGTGGGCGTTCCTGATCGTGATCATCGGCGGCATGGGCTCGGTGCTGGCCACGCTGCTCGCCGGCCTCGCCGTGGGCCTGATCGAATCGTTCATCAGCGTGGCGCTTCCCACGCAGTACACGTACCTCATCCTCTACGCCATCCTCGCCGGCGCGCTGCTGGTGCGGCGCACCGGATTGGGCGGGGTCACGGAGAGAGCAATCTAGGCGGGACGATGACGAACGCACACGACACCTCGGAAAAGCCGGGACCTGCCGCGGACGGCGGCTCCACCGATGCCGGTTCGGGCACCGCCGCGACGACCACGGTGGACACCGCGCTGGCGCCCGCACGCGCGGCCACCTCGCATGCCGCACGCGCGCCCCGATGGCTGGGCCCGGCGATCGCCGCCGCCTTCTTCGTCGCGCTGACTCCCCTGGCGTACACGCTGGAGCTGGGCATCGTCACGACGCTCACCACGGTGCTGCTGACGATGCTGGTGGCCCACGGGTGGAACCTGCTCGGGGGCTACGGCGGCTACCTCAACTTCGGTATGGCCGTGTTCTCCGGCACCGGCGCCTACACCGCTGCCCTCCTCAACGCGAAACAGGGCTGGTCGATGTGGGCCACGATCCTGCCCGCCGGGCTCGCCGCGGTGCTGGTGGCCGTCCCAATCGGAATCGCGACGCTCCGACTGCGCGGGCACTACTTCGCGATCTTCACGCTGGTGCTCACGTTCCTGGCGCAGACCATCGTCTTCAACAGCAGTTTCCTGGGCGGCGCGCTGGGCGTGTACACCACCGTGGACGCCGACGCCACACCGCGGGACATCGCCGCGACGTTCTACTACGCGCTGCTCGCCATGGTCGTTATCGCCACCGTCATCGCCTATCTGGTCGAGCATTCGACGTTCGGCCACGCCCTGCGCGCCATCCGCGAGGACGAGGTCGGGGCGGCGGTCCTCGGCGTCCGCACATCGGACGTCAAGATGCGCGCCTTCCTGCTGGGCGCCGCGCTCGCCGGTTTCGCCGGCGGCGTCTACGCCTATCTGACCGGGTACATCGAGCCCAACGGGAGCTTCGACCTGGCGTTCTCGCTGGACATCGTGTTGGTCTGCGTCATCGGCGGGATGGGCACCTGGCAGGGACCCATCATCGGCGCCACGATCGTGGTGCTGCTGGAACAGTGGCTGCGCACGACGATCCCCGACCTGTCCGTCATCGGGCTCAACATCCCGCCCGAGGCGAGCCGCGTGGTCCTGGGCGTCCTGCTGCTCGTGTTCGCGCTGTTCATCCGTCGCGGCGTGGTCGGCCTGGTGCGCCGCCGCCGCGGCCGCGTCGTTAGCGTCTGATCGCACCCGCGGCCGCAGGCAGCTCGTCACCGTCTGAGACGCAGACCAACCGCAAGCCCTATCGTCACCGTCTGATCGCACCCGCGGCCGGCGCCTCGTCGTCAACTACGCAGGTAGCGGGTCCACGCGTCGATCCCGACGGCCAGCAGCAGGATCACACCGAGGGTGATCTGCTGGAACAGCGCGTCGACGCCCAGCAGGTTGAATCCGTTGCCGACCAGCGCGATGAACAGCACGCCGACCACGGTGCGCCAAATCGCGCCCTCGCCACCCAGGATCGACGTGCCGCCGACGACGATGCCGGCGAGCACCGTGAACGTGAGCGTGGTACCTGCGGAGGCCTGCGCGCTCAGAACCCTTGACGTATCGATGATGCCACCGGTCGCCGCGGCAGCGCCGCTGAGCGTGAAGGCTGCGATTCGTACCCCGTGTACCCGGATCCCGGACAGGAGCGAGGCCTGCGCGTTGCCGCCTACGGCGTAGACGTAACGCCCAAAGGTGGTGCGCGCCAAGACAACTCCGAGCACGAGCACCACGACGAGCATGATCCAGATGGAGGTACGCACCCCCATCAGCTGGGTCCGCGCGATCGCGGCGAAGTCCAGCTTGTCGAACAGGACCACCAGATTCCCACCCGTCACCAGACTGCCCACCCCAGCCACGATGAACGACATCGCCAAGGTCGCGATCAGCGAATTGATGCGCAGGACCGTACTCACGATCCCATTGACCAGGCCCACTAAGACGCCGACCGCGAGCCCCACGATAAGGCCCACCAGCGGCCCCGAAGTGGCGGCCAATTGGCCGGACACCACGGCTGCCAGCGCGTAGGTCGCGCCGACGGATAGGTCCAGGCCGCCCGAGATCAGGACGAGGGTTCCCGCCGCCGCGATGATCAAAGTCGCCGATTGCTGGTCGAGCAAGTTCAGCAGGTTGACCGGTGTCAGGAAGTTGTCACTGCTGACCGACAAGGCGACGAAGATCGCGAGAAACGGGATCAGGATCGCAGAGGATCGCAGCGAGAACCTGCGGTGGGCCGCCGGCGGCGCCGTGGCGGGATCCAGGATGTCTGGGTCTAGCTGTTGCGTCATGGGGATTCCTCCGCGGATGTCGACGTGTGGTGCCCGTCGTGGGTGAACTGTGGCTGGCCGAAGGCAGCCGCGAGGACGTTGGCTTCCGTCATCTCCGGGCCGGCGAGCTCCGCGACGATCGTCCCGCCCCGGATGACGAGCACGCGGTGGGCGAGGCCGAGCACCTCTTCCACGTCGGATGAGATGAGCAGTACGCCGATCCCGGCGGCGGCCTGCTCCACAATCAGGTCGTAGATGCTGCGCCGGGACCCCACGTCGACACCTCGGGTGGGTTCGTCCGCGATGAGGACGCGGCGTGGCCGCTCCAGCGCCCGGCCGAACAGCACCTTCTGCTGGTTGCCGCCGCTCAGGGTGGTGGCACTGCGCCGGTCGTCGCCGGCGACGGTCACCTTGGTGAGCATTCGGGACACGTCGCTGCGCTCGCGGGTGCGGTGCACCCAGCTCGCGGTGGACAGCGAGGTCAGGTTCGGCAGCGTGACGTTCTCGCGGATGGGCCGTTGCAGGACGAGGCCCTGGTCCTTCCGGGATTCCGGGATCAGGAAGACCCCGGACTTGAGCGATTGCCGCACGGTGGGCCGGCCGGGCGGTTCGTCCGCCACCGCGACCGATCCCGCGGTGAGCGGGTTCGACCCGAAGATCGCGTGGGCGATCTCGCTGCGACCGGCGCCGACAAGGCCTGCGAGACCGACGATCTCACCCTCGCCGATGTCGAAGGTGACATCGTTGACGCCTCCGGCGCGGATCGATGTCACCCGTAGCACGGGGCGCGCATTGGTCGGTGGCGTCCGTGGCGGATAGACCGAGCCAAGAGAGCGGCCCAGCATGCCTTTGATGAGGCTCTCTTCGGTTTCTTCCGAGGCGGGGGCGGTGCGGACGTGCCGCCCGTCGCGAAGGATGGTGATGGTATCGCACAAGTCCAGGACCTC
The DNA here is from genome assembly GCA_044463185.1 of Nakamurella lactea. Classification (GTDB taxonomy): domain Bacteria; phylum Actinomycetota; class Actinomycetes; order Mycobacteriales; family Nakamurellaceae; genus Nakamurella; species Nakamurella lactea_A. The sequence continues at coordinate 10,344 of JBIQMQ010000064.1, forward strand.
GCGCAAGAAGTGCGATACGAGTACTACCGTCCGGCCCTGCGCGGCGAGCGACCGGACGATACCGTGCAACCGATCGACGTCGGGTCCGGACAATGCCGCGGTCGGCTCGTCCATGATGATGAACGATGATCCGGCGGCCATGGCGCGAAGAATTTCGATCTTCTGTTGGTCGGCGGTGCGCAAGTGTCCTGCTCGCGAGTCGCCTGGCAGGGTGAAACCGCTTTCGGCTGCAAGCTTCTCGTATCGCTGTCTCAGTTCGCGACGCGCCACGAAACCGCGGCGCCGCGGTTCCGAGCCGAGGAAGACATTCGCCGCAACGGTCAGTTCCGGCACGATCGTGAGTTCTTGCGCAATGGTCGAGATGCCGTGCGCCCGGGCTTCGCGCGGCGAGTGGAACGTCTCCGGCTTCCCGCGCACCAGCACCTGGCCAGCGTCGCGGTCGTAGATCCCGGCGATGATCTTCGCCAATGTCGACTTCCCGGCTCCGTTCTCGCCGACGAAGCCGTGCACCGACCCGGGCATCACGTCCAAGGAAATGTCGCGCAGCACCGGGATTCCGTCGAAGCTCTTGCCGATCCCGCGCAGCGCGACGAACGGCTGCGCGGGATCGGCAGGGGCACTGACCGGCACGGGACCTATCCCAGCCATTCCGCGGTGAACTCGCCGGAGTTGTCCTTCGTGATCACCTCGGGCAGCCCTTCCGTCGGGTTGATGCCGCCGGAGTGCTCGCCGGTGCGCATCGCCTTGATGAGGGCCTGAGTGCCGAGCCGACCTTCGGAGGCGGGCGTCATCAAGACGGTCGCGAACCAGTTGCCCGCGGCCACACCGGCCACGCCCGTTGCGCTCCCGCCGTATCCGACCAGCGACACCTTGCCGGTCTTACCGGCCGCTTCGATGGCCTGTACGGCGCCCTGGATGCCCTGGTCGGAACCGACGATCACCTGGATGTCGGGGTGCGCAGTGAGCATGTCCTGCACCGCGCCGAGCGCAACGGTCGCCGTGAAGAACGATTCGCCCTCCGCCGCAACCTTGACCGGGGATCCCTCGATCGCCGCATTGAAAGCGTCGTGGATGGCGACATCGAGCGCGGATGCTTTGATGTCGTAGAGGTAGCCGGTGACGCACGGGTCGAGCGCGGCCGCCGCACAGGCAGCGACGGTCTGCTCGCCGAGGTTCTTGCCCAGCTGAACCGGCGGAATCGCGACGCTGGCCGACATCCCTTCGACCTGCGGGTCGTTGGTGGTCATATCCGGCCCGAGAATCTGGTTGATGCTCACGACCTTGATTCCCTGAGCGATGGCTTCCTTCACCAGGTCGACCAGACCGGTGCCGAAGATCGCCTGCACGATGATGCCGTCGTACTTCTTGGAGGTGATGACGTCCTGCAGCTGCGAGTACTGGGCCTTCGGGTCGTTATTCGCATCGAAGACGGTCAGTTTCGCATTGTTATCCGCGGCAACCGCCTGGGCTGATGCGAGCATGGGTGCGTCGAAGCTGTTGGCCACGGCGAACGACATGTAGGCGATGTTGAACGGCCCTTCGTTCTCCGGTGCGGCCGATTCGCTCTCGGTCGCCGTACTGCTCTGTGATTCCGCGGCGGTCGACGACTCGGTGGCCGACGACTCGGCTTCGGATGTCGCAGCTGCCGTCGTTTGCGCTGACTGGGATGCGCTGGACGCTGCTTGGTCACTGGGCGTGGAGCAAGCCGTGACTGCAAGCGCAACGACTGCGACGGCCGCCCAGGCCCAGCGGGCTGAATGCCACTTCCTTCTGAACGATGTTCGCACGATCTCTCCTTGAGTCGATGGTGAAGGTGCAACGCCGCAGAGCTCAGCGCGCGGGCTGGAATAGCGGCGTTGCGGCAGTGCTTGGCTTCGGTCCCCTCTCTCGCTGTCGGGCGGCGACAATCACGCGCCGCGCGCCACACTCTCGAGGAGCATCGGCCGATGCTCCTGAAGTAGGTCGGCAACGGTGCGCGGTTCGGTGCCGGTCAGATCACGAACCGTGGTCGTGACCGTGTCGAAGAATCCCTCGCGGGTGGCCCGGCCCAGTGACACGACCAGGGCGGCGCCGTACTGGGCGTGGCCGTCCGGATCGTTGCCGGCGGCCGGCTGCAGCGCCGCCGTCATCGCGGCGTCGGTCACCTCGACCGGAGCGATGTCCACCCCGCTGACCTGGCTGTACAGTGCGGCCAGCTCAACGGGGGTCAGGGCCGCCGGCCCCGTGACATCGAGGATGCCGCCGCGATCGTCGTCCCCGGCCAGCACCGCCGCGGCCACTGCTGCGGAGTCGGCGCGCGCCACGTACGAGCAGCCACCGGTGCCCCGGTTGTGCCGGAACTCGCGCGCCGCGATGGCCTCGGCGGCCTCGAAGGCCTGGAAGTCCGAGTACAGGGCGCACCGCAGCACGGTGTGCGGGAGCCCACTGGCGGCCAGGTACTCCTCCGTCTCCCGGTGGCTGTCGGCGATGAGCGCCGGATTCTGCGC
>JBIQMQ010000065.1:0-12711 GCA_044463185.1 Nakamurella lactea
CGGCGTCACGGATGGAGATGATCGCGGCGAAGCCGCGCGGGCGGCGTCATGGGCGCTCGCGTACAGCCGTAACTGCGGAATGTGGATAACTTCGAGCGTTGTGGCGGGTTGCGCGATCCTCTGGTCGTGACGACCGGTACTAGCAGTGCGGAGCCAAGAGGAGGCACCATGGCGGTTATGGCGGCAGAAGCAATCGCTTCCCCACTACGCCGACCCTCGGCGGGCACCGACGGCTGGACCGTGGACGACCTCGCCGCGTTCCCCGACGACAGCCTGCGCTACGAAATCATCGACGGAGTGCTCCTGGTGAGCCCGTCACCAGCTCTTCCGCACCAGCGGGCGATCACGCGGCTGAACCAGGTGCTCGCAGTTGCATGCCCGACGGACCTCGAAGTGTTCGTTGCGCCCCTGGACTGGCAGCCGGCCGTCAATCGCTCGTTCGAACCAGACTTGCTCGTGGTGCGCCGCCTCGCCCCCGCCGCACTGCTCGCGTAGGCGAGACCGAGCAAGTCGGGGCAGGCATTCCGGTCGGGGCGCTCCGCCGCTACTTCACGAAAGCCTCCGGCACCGTGGCCGGCTGCCCCAGCCCGACCACCGTCGTCGCCTTCTTGGTCAGCTCCGCCACCTCGGGGTCGAGCCTGGTCGGGCTCGCCGTCACCAGCACCGACTTAGCGGCGCCCGCCGCCGGCCCGGCCGCCAGCGCATCCGGGAAGCCCGTCAGCCCGTTGGCCACGAACGCCTTCGAGCTCGACCCCCAGCCCAGGCCGCCACCGTCGCTCGCCTCCGTCGACGCCGGGGCCAGCGCGAACGAGTACAGCTCCGCGGACGTCGCGAACCGGTTCGGTCCGGCGATCCGCTTGACCACCGCCACCCCCAGCGACCGCAATTGCGCCAGTGCATCCGCCGACACCCGGTCCAAGCCGCCCAGCACGAACACCTGCTGCACGCCCGCCTTCTTGACGAACGCCGTCACCTCCGCCGGCAGCGCACCCGGTCCGGTCAGCAGCACCGGCAGCCCGGCCGAGAAAGACAGCGGCCCCGCCGCCAGCGCATCCGCGGACACCACGCCCGACGCCAGAATGGCCGTCTTGTATGACGGAGATCCCTTCGCGAAGCTCAGCGAGCCCACCGAGCCGATCCCGGCCGCGAGTGCCGACGTCGCGTACCGGTTGTTCCCGGCCACCCGCTGCACCGTCACCTCGCCGGACACCGCCTCCTTGGCGATCGCCGTCGCCTGCGCCACCACCGCGTCGGACACCGAGTCCGCCTTGCCCATCACGTACAGCGTCGCCTTCGGCGAACCGTCCAGCACGGCACGCAGCGCCTGCGCCGACTCCCGCGGCAGCGTGGTCGCCTGGGTCAGCAGGATCGGCGCCCCGACCTGCCCGGCCAGGAAGTTCGCGGAGAGGGCATCGAAGCCGCCCTTCTTGTTCTCGCCGTTCGCCATCACCACCGCCTCCGGCCGCGACACCCCCGGCGTCGCCACATAGTCCAGCGCCAGCCGGGCCGCAGTGTCGTACCGGTTCAGCCCACCGATCCGGCTGGACGACTTCGCCACCGCCAGCGGCGCCTCCGCGGCGAACACATCCGACGGCTGCAGCACCGCCGAGAACGCCGACGCCCCGGGTTTCGTCAAACATCCCACCGTCGCGGCGTCGTTCACCGCGGCGGCGCCGCCCTTCGCCGACACCGTGATCGACGAGCCCGCCGGGATCGCCCGCGCGCCCGACTGGCCGGTCGGCACGTACCCGGCGACCCGCAGCCCACTGATCGTGACCGCGCCATTGCCGCCCTGCTGCGCCGTGAGCGACAGCGCGGCCGTGCGCGTCGTCGAATACTGCCCGGCGGACGGCGCCAGCGACACCCCCTGCACCGAGCCGGACGTCGCGATCACCGCATCCATGTAGCCGATCTGCGGGTTGTGCGAGGGGAAGTCGAACAGCACCGAGCCGGCCGTGGCACCGCTGACCACCACGTCGGCGGTGAGCTGGTCGGCCACGCCCGAGGCGAAGCCGCCGGACACCGTGATCGGCGGGAGCTGCTGCAGGTCCAGCGTCGCGTTGACGACCTGCCCCGAGGGCTGCGTCACCGCGATCGCCTTCGACGGCAGAAAGCCCAGCGTCGTGGTGCCGCCGACATAGGAGGTGAGCCGGGTGCCGCCCGCGGTGCCCACCGTGCAGGCCGCCGGGGCCTGCGCCGGATAGGTCGCATAGTCGGCGCTGCCGTAGAAGCCGTTGCTGGCCTCGCCGGACACCTGCGCCGTCACCGTGCCCACCGCCGCCGCGCCCACGTTGAGGCTGATGCCCGTGATATCCAGGACGAAGCCCGGCTGGTCGGCGGAGCCGAAATCGGCCGAGGCCACGTTGAGCCACTCCGAGCCCTGCGCCGGCTCCGGGACCCCGCCCCACAGCGCGCTCTTGATCAGGATGCGCGCGGCGGAGGCATCCGAGGACAGCGTCACAGCCGTCTGCGGCTTCTCCAACGTGACGTCGGCGCCGGTGTCCGTGGTGATCGTCGCCGAGACCGGCGTCCCGAAGGCGGCGCCGGTGGCCACCTCCACCAGGTTCGACGCCGTGACCGTGGGCGCCTTGGCGAACGTGACGCCCTTCGGCAGCGTCACCACCAGGACGTCGCCCGGCTGCCAGGTCGCGTAGATCTTCCCGGCGGCCGACTTCGTGGCCTCCGACTTGACCGGCAGCTTGATCTGCATGTCCGGGGCCTGCTGGCCCTTGGCGCCGGGCGTGAGCTGCGGGGCGGTCTGATTGCCCTGCGCATCCGGCGTCAGCCGCACGATGTCGGTGAGATCCACGGAGTTGCCGGAGAACCCGGCGGCGCGCGGCTCCTGGAAGGCGCTCGCGGCCGGGGCGAGCGCGACCGACAGGGCCGCGGCCGTGGCCAGCGCGACTGCGGCCGCGAGGACGGTGCGGAGCGGGCTCGTGCTCGTGCCGCTGCTGCCTGCCGTGTGGGATGCCGCCGGGGCGGCCGGATGGCGACTCGGGCACAGGCGCATGGCGGTGCTCCTTCGGATCTAGGGCTTCCTCGGTCAGGGTACCGGCGGCGATAGGTCTGATGTGTGCCGTCGGGGCGAAGTGTCAGATAGCGTCGCCGCGGCGAAGCCGCGCGGGCAGCGTCATACCCGCCTCGTGTTACCCAGCCCGGAGGATATGCCTGCGTGAGTAACACGAGGCGGAAAAGGGGGCGGGGGCAAGGGCGGAGGGCCGAGACCCACTAGTGCGGACGGTAGACGTCGCGGCGATGCTCGACCCGCAGCACGACCACCTCCCGCCGATCGTCGAAAATGCGATACAGCACCCGGTACGTGCCGCGCCTCGCCGAAAAGACTCCCCGCAGTTCGTCGCGCAAGGGTTTACCTACCCGGTGGGGTGCGCTGACCAGCGCCGTCGTAAGAAAATCGATCACCGCCGTCGCGACCGGCTCAGGTAAACCCTCCGCCAATGCCCGCTGCGCAGGCGGTGTGACAACCAATGCGTAGGGCTCTCCGCTCGTCGCACCGAGGTCGCTCACCGGCGGAGGCCGCGAACCGCGTCGACTCCGCGCACCACATCCCCACGCGCGTACGCAGCATCCGCTTCGCGGATATCCGCCAACGCGTCGTCGTCGCTCAGCACGGCGATGGTCTCCTCCAGCGCCTCAAGGTCATCGGTCGCCAACAGGACCGCCGCCTGCCGTCCATTGCGGGTGATGAAGACACGTTCGTGGTGGCGCTCCACACGGCCGACGATGTCCGACAGGTGATCGCGGACGGTGCGGAGCGGTTCGACGGTCATAGCCACAATTGTGGCACACGCGGCGCGGGGGGACAACGTTGTGCGGTCGCTGCCATACCCTCGCCCGTGTTTCCCAGCCCGGCGGATATGCCTGCGTGAGTAACACGAGGCGGAAGAGAAAGCGGGCGGCGACCGGTACTATGCCGTTCCTACCGGCTCTTACCGGTCCCTACCGGTTCCTACCGGTTCTGCAGGACGAACGTGAGCACGATCGCGGTGATCACCACGGCCATGCAGATCGCGATCACCAGGCCCACCGGGTAGTTGTCCACCGGTTCGGGCTCGGGTTCGGGTTCCGGCTCCGGCTCGGGTTCCGGCTCCGGTTCGGGCTCGGGTTCCGGCTCCACGATCACCATCGGCAGGCCGCAGCGCACGCAGATCTCGGCGATCGGCGAGTTCGGCTCGCCGCAGTGCGGGCACGCCACCGACGCCGTCGCCGCCCGGCCCACCGTGCCCGGCAGCCGCTTGAGCGAGCCGCTCGCCGCGCCGCCCTCCATCGCAACCACGGCCGCGCGCGCCCAGAACAGCGGGAAGTCGCAGCGCGGGCAGAAGTCCTCGGACCGCCGCTGCGCCGGCTCGATCATCGACGTCTCGCCGCACTCCGGGCAGGTGACCCACTCCGTCGCGCTCGTCATCGCTCCTCCTCCGTGCTGAGCAGCCGCCGGTGGCCGACGTACAGCTCGGCCCGCACATGCGCCGGAATCTCGTCCACCACCAACGCCACGAACTCGTCCTCCGACAGGTGCCCCGTGCCGGCCACCCGCATCCGCACCCAGGCGACGTCGTCAGGGGCCTCACCCTCGGACCACACCCCGCCGCCGTCGGTCACCTCGGCCGGCTCGCCAGACAGCATCGTCAGGTACGCCTCCAGACCGCGGCGGGTGCCGCGCTGCGCCAACGCCTTCGCGCTGCTGCGCAAGATGGTGCGCTGCACCTGCTCCGGCAGGGACGGGTCCACCGTGCGCACATCGATCCACGACGCGAGATACGCCAGCAGCGGGGTCGGCGTCACCGAGGCGTCCGGCACATGCTGCACCTGGTCGGCCTCGTCCATCAGCGTCTCGGCCATGTCCTGGAAGATGGACACGAACCGCACGAAGAAGTCGCTGCCCAGCATGCCCACCGGCAGCTGGTTCACCAGCCACTGCGGATGACGCCGCGGCGCGCTGACCCGCGCATCCCGGCGGCGCAGCACCGGGGCACGGGAGGCGACCGGCCGCAGCTCCAGCTCGTCGCTCACCGCACGACCCACCAGCTCGTCGCTCACCGCACGACCACCCGGTGCGGCCCGGACAGGAACAGCGACTGCGCATCCAACCGGACCACGTCGCGGCCGCCGCCGATCCGCTCGCCGCTGCGCAGGTCGTACTCGTAGAGCAGCACCTCGTCGACCCGGTCGATGCCCTCCACGGCCTCCAGCAGCTGCGTGATCGTCGCCGCGTTCACGTCCGCGTCGAACAGCCACCCGTCGCCGTCCACCCCGCCGGTCAGCGGATGCAGGTAGCGGGTGAGCGCCGCCACCGCGCGCTGCCGGATCAACGCCAGCGGTCGGCCGGCCGGGGCGTGCACCAGCGCCGCCACCGAAACCCCTTGGTAGTAGGGCGTTCCCACCTCCACCGAGGTACCGACCAGCCGGTGTGCGTCCAGGTATGACGAAATCCTGGAGAGCAGCGGGGCCGACAGCGCGAAGTCGTCCAACGTGTGCAGCAACGGGTCGGTCCGCACCTGCGGCACCACCAGCACCCGCACCGGCTTCCGGCCGTCCAGCGACGGCAGGCACCGGGCGCGCGCCACCTCGATCGACGACTCCATCGTCAGCCGCTCGAAATCCTTTGCGGTCACGGCTCTTTGGCCGGTGCGCAGGGTCAGCGGCCCGCGCACCTTCGCCTCCGCCACGGTCTCCGGATCAACACCGCCGGCGGCCGGCCGCAGGTTGACGGCCGACGCGATGTACGGCACCGCCGAGCGCAGCACGGTGAGCGTGCGGGCGCCCACGTTGCCGGCCGCGCCGCCACCGGTGCGGTAGCCGGTCACCCGGATCTCGGCGCCGTCGTGCGGGATGCGCCCGTGCTGCCGCACCGAACCGTCCGGGTAGCGGATGCGCGGCCCGAAGCTGATCACCCCGCTGGACGAGTTCCACACGAAATGCTTGTCGGTGCGGCCGGAGCGGGAGAAGTCCTCGACCTCGGTCCACTCCTCGGTCTCGCCGCCGTCGGTGATCGTCACCGTCTCGCCGGGGCGACGCGGCAACACGGGGCTGGCCGCCACCCGGAACTCCTGCGCCGGGCTGCCATCCGACCGGCCCAGATACTCCGCGGGGGCATCCGACGAGTGCTCCGCCATCACCGTGCCGCCGAGGGCCGCCACCGACAGCGACGCGATCCGCGGCGACGCCTGGTAGGTCGGCTGGCCGGGCAGCGGCGCGGTGAGCCGGCAACGGATCCAGTACGCGGACACCCCGGCTAGGGTCAGCGCCTCGTGCTCCAGCGGCACCATCAGCACCACGTCGCCCGCCCGGTTGAGCCCGCCGGTGGAATCGGAGTACACGTCGGCTTCGATCCAGGCCTCGCCGTTCCACACCTCCCACGCGAGCGGCGGGTTCGAGGGATCCACGCCCAGGCCCTCCGCCTCCGCCTCCACGGTGAAGCGCAGCGCCATCCCGGCGGCCGACGACTCCAGGCCGAACAGCACGGCGTCGCCCGGGATCAGCCGGCCGTCCCGGATCGGGGAGGTGAAGCACACCACCGCGGAACCGGGAAAGCGCAGATCATCCGTCACCTCCGTGATCCGCTCGCCGCTGGCATCGGTGGTGGCGGCCGCCTTGAATTCGGGCTGCGCGATCGTCAGGTCCTTGACGGTGGTGAACACGATCGGAGCCTCGCCGGCCTCGGCGCTGGTGGCTACCTGCATGCCGGCCGGCACCGTCACCAGCTCGGGCTGAACCGCGGACAGCCAGAACGTGACCGGCGTCATCGCCACCGACGGCGGGAACGGGTCGATGCCCACCAGGTTCAAAAAGTGCGTGAACAGCTTGTCCGGCACCTGGTTGAGCCGGTACAGCACGGTCTCGCTCATCCACGCGAACAGCTCGATCAGCGCCACGCCCGGGTCGGACAGGTTGTGGTTGGTCCATTCCGGGGTGTACCGCGGGATGAGCCGCTTCGCCTCGTCGACCAGGTCCTGGAATGTCCGGTCGTCGAGATTCGGTACGGGCAGCGGCATGTCAGATCTCCTCGTGCGGGATCACATAGAACGGGTACACCAGATTGCGGCGGTCGTTGGTGGCCTTGACCCGGTAGGTGACGTGGATCGAGACCAGCGTCGGGTCGTTCGGATCCGGCGTCGGGCGCACGTCCTCCACCTCGACGCGCGGCTCCCACTGCGCCAGCGCCTCCCGCACGCACTGCGCCATCAGGCCCAACAGGTTCGCCGTCACCGGCTCGAACAGCAGATCCCAGATCTTGCAGCCGAACTCGGGCCGCATCACCCGCTCCCCCGGCGCCGTCGCCAGCACCACCGCCATGGACCGGTCCAGGTCGGCGGCGCCGTCCGTCATGCGGATCGAGCCGGTGTGGTCGACCTGCAGCGGCCAGTAGAAGCCGCGGCCGATGAAGGTGGCGTCGTACTCCGCGGCGCGGCTCGCGCCGGCGGCCGGCAGCATCGCCTCGTCGCTCATCGCTCACCCGCCTTCCGGGCCGGTGTCGCACTGTGTCCCGCGCCGGTCAATTGATCATCACCAGGGCCCCCTTGACGGACGTCTGCCCGCCGGACGACACCTCCGCCTGCGCGCTGCCCGTCACCTTCGCCTGCACACCCGACGCCTCGACGCTGAGGTTCGCCTTCGTCTTCACGTTCAAGCCGGAGATCTCGACATCCTGGGTGGCCTTGATCGTGATCTTCTGGCCGGAGATCGTAATGTTGCCGCTCGTGTCGATCTCGAACTTGGAATTGCCCGCGGAGATCGAGATCGGTTTGCCCTGCGGCACTTTCGCCGTCAGGCCCTCCTTGCTGAGGTCGACGGCGAAGTCCCCGCCGGCCAAGGTGAGCGCGATCCGCTGGTCGGCGGGGCTCGTCCCGTCGCCCAGCTCGATCACGTGGCCCAGCCGGGAGACGATCTGGCGCTTGGCCACCTTGCCGTTGGCGACGCCGAAGTCGAGCGCCGAATTGGTGGTGCTGTACACACCGCCGAGCACGATGGGGCGCGTCACGTCGCCGCCCTCGAAGCCGACGATCACCTCGTCGTTGACCTCGGGCACGAACGTCATCCCCCGCGACGCACCCGCACCCATCGACACCACCCGCGCCCAGGCGCTCTCCACCTGGTCGCCCAGCGTCGGGTACTTGACCTTCACGGAGCCCTTCGGCGACTCCGAGTTGCCGGTATTCGTCACGACGCCGACCACCAGCGCGTCTTGCCGGAAGCTGGACGTGACCGGCGCCGACAGCGAATCCACCAGCCCGGTCGGCGTCCGGTCGCCTGCCACGAACCGGGTCAAGAACCCCTGCGCCGTGTAGCTGTGCTCCACTTCGGTGACGGAATACGTGCCCGAGGCCGGTCCGACGGCGGATACCGTCACGTTGCCGCCGACGACGATGTCCGGGTTGATGTGGAGCACGCCCTCGGCGGTCACCGCGCTCGTCGCGGCCAGCGCCGCGGCGCTCGTCGCCAGCTCCGCGCCCTCGGACGTCGTGGAGAACATGCGGTAGGCGGATTGCACTTCGTTGTGGCTGGACAGGCTCGTGGCCTCGACGAACGGCTTCACCAGTGTGGCGTTCGGAGTTCCGTTCACCTTCTTGTTCTTCGCCGTCACGGCCTTGGCCGACCCGGCGTCCCAGCCGTGCACCGTCACGTCCTTCGGGTGCAACGCCGACGCGCGCACCGAGAAGTGCCGCATCCCGGCGCTCGACCCCCACTCCAGATTGGGACCAGGCGCCGCGTTCGCCCCCATCGGGTGGAACTGCAGCTTCCCCTCCGAGTCCACCCACCAGTCGAAGCCCGCCCGGTCGCAGATTTCGCAGAGGAATCCGAAGTTCGTGTCCGCCTGCAGCAGGTAGTCGTGCGGCGTCTGCGGACCGCTGACCGAGCAGCTCATTCCGAGCTCGGTGGCGATCTTCTTCACCACGTCCCCGTACGAGAGCTTGGTGAACGTGCGCGCCTTGTTGCCGAGCGTCATCTTGTACGAGGCGTCGTCCGCGATCACCGTCACGTTCGGCGCGCCGTGCTCCACATCGAGCTCCACGCCGGTGATCTCGCCGGTGAACAGCGTCTTGCCACCGCGGACCTTGATCACGATCTTGGTACCCAGCTTGAACGTGGTGCCCGCGCTGACCGAGAAGCCGTCGTCCAAGAAGGTGAGCCGTGCCCGGCCGGGCAGCCGCAGGCCCAGGCTGATCCGCAGGTCGATGAGCGCGTCCAGAACGATCGACGGCAGTTCCTCGCCGTCGGCCTTGATCAGCGGCGCGATCGCACCGACCGGGGGCGCCGTCATGACGACACCCTGGGAATCGACAGCAGCGTGCCGCTGCGCACGGACAGCGGGTCGGCGATGCCGTTCGCCGAGGCGATCTTCCGCCACTGCGTGGAATCGCCGTAGTAGCGTGCCGAGATCCGGTCCAGCGTCTCGCCGGGCTGCACCCGGTGCACCCGGTGCGGGTTGGGCGTGCCCGAGGTCGGGTTCTGCGGGCCGAACGCGTTCGACTGCTTGTACTGCATCAGCGACATCGACACCTTGGCCCGCAACGGAACGCCCGTCGACGAGAAGTAGGTGAACTGCAGGCTGAGGCTGGTGACGACCGCCTCGAACGAATGCAGATCGCCCCAGTGGAACGTCACGTACGGCGGACGGGCGTTGTTCGACTTCTCGTCGGTGCCGCCCAGCGACGGATCGACGTCCATCAGCTTCATCAGCTTGCCGGTGTACTGGGTGACGGCCTTGCCGCTGTCGGTGGTGTCGAACGTGAGGTTCAGCGTCATGGTGCCGGCGCCGGCGCCGGTGTAGCGCGCCTGCTGCACGCCCTGGCCGGCCAGCGACGGGCTGTCCCACGAGTTGGACCGGCTGATCTCCAGCTCGGACGGATTGAACATGCACGGAAGCCGCTCCGAGCTGCCCTCGATCATCAGGTAGGCCTTGTCGGTCAACGCCATAGCCCGCTCCTCGTCGTCATAGCGCCCTCACGTTCGTCCGCCGGCCCCGGCGCGCCAGCTCGTCGGCGACGGTGCGCTCCATCCTCCGCATGACGATATCCGTCAGCTCGTCCCATTGGCGGCTGGTCAGCGAGTCCGCGATGCTGCGGGCGCGGCTCGCTCCCGCGGACGGCGCATCGCCGGCGCGCGTCGGCGTGGCGCCCCGGTACGGCTCCATCGGCTGCGGCGTCATACCCGTCCCCCACTCACATCGGCCTCGGCATATTGCGGCGGCCGCGGCGCTCCAGCTCGGCCGTGACCCGCGCCTCGATCCGCCGGGTGACGATCTCCACCAGCTCGGCCCACTCCCGCGAGCTGAGCTGGGTGCTGAGCGGCCGGTTCGCGGGGGATGGATCCGCGTCCACGACGGTCGGCTCGGCCCGGTGCGATCCGATGACCGGGCGAGGGCGCGCAGGCTGCCAGCTGGTCGTGGGTGCTTCGGCGGGGCGCCGCTGCCCGATGGTGGGTGCGGTGGGCCGGCGCTCGCGCGACTGCGGCTGGGCGGCGAAAAACCTTCGTATGACGCTGTTCTCGGGCAGCGCCGACAACGGTGGCTCGGGCGCGGCGGGGGCTCCGGCCGGGGCCGGGGCCGCCGCCCGGGGCGCTGCCGTGCCTGGCACTGCTCTGTTGGGCGCGGCCGGCGCCCGGGAGACAACGCCCGCCGGTGGGGCAATCCGGGACTGGCGCAGCAGGGCGACCGTCGTGGGCGTGATGGCGTCCGGGCTCGTGCCGGCGTCCATGGAGCGGCGCAGTAGCGGCGCGGGTCTGCCCGTCCACGCCGCAGGCGGGGTCGCTTCTGGGGCGGTCGCCACGGTCGGGGCCTGCCGGGCGGCCGCCGTGCGCAACGGCAGCGGTGAGACGGCCAGCCGGGGGGTAGCCCGCCGAATCGGCGGGGCGTCCGGTCCGTGAGACCAAGGCTGGCCGGCCGGCTGCGACTGGGCGGCAGCGTGTGACGCTGCCGGGTGCGACTCGGTCCGCGGGGCCTGCGGGACGAAGGCGGGCGCCGGCGGCAGCGAGCGCGCTGCCGGTTGCCCCGACGTGCTCGGCGCCGCGACGCTGCGGGGCATCCGGCGGATGCGGAACGGACCTGCGGCGTCGGCGGTGCCGTCTGAGGACCCGGGCTGCACCGGCAGTCCGGCAACGTGGGCCGACGCGAGCGCGGCGGTGGCCCCCGGCGTGAAGCCCGGCGTCGGCGATCCCGCTGGGGCGGACGTCGCGCCCGCGGAGTACCTGCGGATGGCCCTGGGCACGCCGGCTGCCGTCACCGTCGACGCGTCGGCGGATGCCGTCCGTCGGCCGAGGACCGGGATGCCGTTCGGGGAAGCGACCGGAGCGGAGGTCATCAGGAGCGGCGCCGCCGGGGAGACGACGCCCGTCGGTGCCTGCTGCCCTGCCCGAGCGAGCGGCGCGGCCGGCCGGTGGGCGGCCAGTCGGGGGCCGGTCATCGAGCGCAGCACGACCGGCCCGCGGCCGGCGGATCGCGGTGCGGCGCGATGCAAGCTCGCCGCGAGAAGGTTGGCGGCGGAACGGCTCTCGAGGCGATGCGCAACCGCGGGGCTTCCAGTCGGGCGTGGCCCGGGCGAGGCGCTCGCCGCGGCCGGGCGCACGGCTGGGCTTGCGGCGGGGCTTACGGCCGGGCTTGCGGCTGGATGTGACGGTCGGCTGGACGGGGCGTCCGTGGCGTGGCCGCCGCCCCGGGTCGGCAGCGGGGCGGGCGCAAAGCCCACCGGCGCCGATTCCATCAGGCGGCGCGATGCCGGAGCGACGGCGCTGGGCGCCTCGTGGGCCGCCACACTCCGGCGCAGCACCGGTCCGCGCGCCGCGTCGTCGACGCGCGCTGTCGTGTCGTCGGACCACGGCGCCGCGGCGGACTCGCCAGTCGCCGAGTCACTTGTGGTGCCCACGGCCGGAGCCGTGTCGGTGCCCAGGAACCGGCGCACGATCATGCCCGGCCGGCGCCGGGCCGGGCCCGTCGCTGGCGCCGGCGATGTCGGGGCCATGGCACCCTCCCCGAAAGTGTGCACCGGGCCGCCTGATCCGCCCGACACGGCAGGTGCGTGCACACTCTTCGCGGAGCGCGCACCGTCTGTCGGAGTTGTGCCGGCACCACCGTCCCCGAGAGTGTGCACAGGGCCGCCCGAACGAGGCGAAACGGCGGGTGCGTGCACACTTTCGGGAGAACGAGTGCCGGCGCGGGTAGGGGCGGGGGCAGCACCGGAGGACGCCGGTTGCGCCGTGGCGCCGGCGAGGACGAGCCCGGTTGGGGGGCGGGATCCTTCGGCGAGCCGGCGCACCCGGACGTCGCGGGGCGTGTCCGGGCCGGGCAGCAGAGCCGAGGCCCGGGACAGTCCGCTTGCCGTCACGATCCCGGACGAACCGAGCGCGGTGTCCGGCGCCCGGTACGAGCTGATCACCAACCGGCGCAGCACACCGCCCGGCGCCACGTGCGCGGCCGGACCGCCGGGCGCCACGTGCGGGGCCGGTCCGGCGGGCACTGGGGCCGGCCCCTGCGCACCAGCACCCTGGGGCACAGCGGCGGTCGACTCCTGCGGCGGGGGCGTCGCGGCCGCCTGCCGAGGATCAGCGGCGGGAGACGCGGTCAGGCTGCTGGCGCCGACATCCGTCGATGAGGGCACCCCGTTCGGGCCCGCGGTCGGCAATGACGCCGAACTCGGGTGCGGCATCGGGCCCCGCTGCGGCGCGCGGCGAAGCTGCGGCGCGCGGCGGGGCTGCGGCACG
>JBIQMQ010000066.1:0-11088 GCA_044463185.1 Nakamurella lactea
GTGCAGGTTGCCGGTGACGTTCGGCGGCGGCAGCACGATGGAGAACGGCTTCTTCCGCCCGGAGAGCACCGCCTGCTCGTCGGCCCGAAAGTAGCCCGCGTCCAGCCAGCGCTGGTACAGCGACTGCTCTACCTCCGCCGGGTCGTAGTGCGTGGGCAGATCAGCGGGCTCGGGGTTCTCGGCGGCGGAAGTCACCGGTCCAGTTTAGGTGGGCTGCAGGTATGACGCCGCCCACAGGCCGGGCGCCGTCAGTACGACTTGGGCATGCCCAGGACGTGCGTGGCGACGTAGTTGAGGATCATCTCGCTGTTCACCGGCGCGATCTTGAGGAGGCGGGCCATGCCGTAGAGCTGGACCAGGCCGTATTCCACGGTGAGGCCGTTGCCGCCGTGCGCCTGGATGGCGGCGTCGATGGCGTGGATGGCGGCCTCGGCGGCGGCGTACTTGGCCATGTTCGACTCGGCGCCGGCCGGCTCGCCGGCGTCGTGCAGGGCGGCGGCCTTCTGCGTCATCAGCCAGGCCAGCTCGACCTCGATCGCGGCCTTGGCCAGCGGGTGCGCGACGCCCTGGTGGCTGCCCAGCGGGAGCTTCCACACGGTGCGCTCGGAGACGTAGGCCGCGGCCTTCTCGACGGCGAAGCGGCCGATGCCCACGCAGATCGCGGCGGCCGAGATGCGCTCGGGGTTGAGTCCGTCGAAGAGCAGCGACAGCCCGGCGCCCTCCTCACCGACCAGGGCGGAGGCCGGCACCCGCACGTCGTCGAAGAACAAGGTGGACTGGCGGTCCGGGATCTGCGCCGCGACGGGCAGGTCCTGAGCGGTCAGCCCCTCCGCGTCGGTGGGCACGATGAACACGCTGAGCTGCGCACGCCCGGTGGTCTCCTCGTGCCCGGTGGCGGCGACGGTGAGGATCGCGGCGGACTCGCCGACGCCGGAGATGAAGTACTTGCTGCCGCGGATGACGTAGTCCTCGCCGGAGCGCCGGGCCGTCGTCGCGATGCGGTGCGAGTTGGAGCCGGCGTCGGGCTCGGTGATGGCGAACGCCATCTTGGTGGATCCGTCGGCGAGCCTGCCCAGCCATTCCTGCTGCTGCGCGGGGCTGCCGTGGCGGGTGAGCACCTCGACGCTGATGGCGCTGGACACCAGGATCAGCAGCAGCGGGCATCCCATGGAGGCGGAGGCCTCGGCCACGACGGCCAGCTCGCTCATGCCGGCCCCGCCGCCACCGAACTGTTCGGGGACGTTGATGCCGATGAAGCCGGCCTCGCCGAGTTCCTGCCAGAGCTCCGTCTGCGGGGTGCTGGTGCGCCCGCGCTCGGCGTACTCGGCAAGCCCGCGGCGCGCGGTGATCTCGCGCACCGCATCCCGGATGTCGCGATGCATGTCGGCCTGGTCGCCCAGTCCCAGGGTGGCGGTGTCCATGGAAGTCATCATGCTCTGAAGCATGACAGAAGTGAACCGCGGTTAACAAGACGGGTCACGTGCGAAACGCGCCACGCAGGCGTCCGGTGCTCCACGCGGCGAGCCACTCGACGGTGCGGGTCCGCCGCCGCAGCCAGAGGGGCCCAGGTACCGTGATCGCGGACCGAACCGCGATCAGGAGCGCCGCAGATGAGCACGTGGACGACAATCCCAGCGCCCGACGCCTCGGCGCGCGCCGAAGCCGCCCGGCGGCGGGCCCTGTTGCCGGCCGGCGCCCTGGGTGAGCTGGGGCCGGCGCTGGACCGTATCGCCGCGGCGCGCGGCACCGCGCACGGCGCCGCCGACATGATGACGCCGCAGCGCCCCACGCTGGTGGTCTTCGCCGCCGATCACGGCATCGCGTTCGCCCGCGTCACGGCCTACCCCCCGGGGACCACCGCTCGCCGCATCGCCGATCTGGCGTCCGGAGCCGGCCCGATCGCGCAGCTCGCCCTCGACGCGGGGGTGACGGTGCGCACCGTGGACGTGGCCGTCCGGGGCGACCTGGACGGCTCGGCGGTGGATCGCGCCCACCGGGTGCGCACCGCCTGCGGCCGCATCGACATGCAAGACGCCCTGCGCGACGACGAACTCGACCGCTGCCTCCAGGCCGGCATCGCCATGGCCGACGCCGAGATCGACGGCGGCGCGGACCTTCTGATCGGAGCGATCTGCAGTGTGGCGGTGTCGACACCCGCGGCGGCGCTGGTGTCCGCGCTGACCGGCATGGAGCCGTCCCTGGCCACCACGCGAGGGTCCGGCATCGACGACGCCGCCTGGATCCGTAAGGCCGCGGCGGTGCGCGACGCCCGGTTCCGTGCCCGGGGCAGCCTGGGCGACGCTCGGGCGCTACTGACGATCGCCGGAGGGCCGGATCTGGCGGCGCTGACCGGTTTCATCGCCCAGGCGGCAGCGCGCCGCACGCCGGTGCTCGTCGACGACGTGCCGTCGCTCGTGTGCGCGGTGCTGGCGCACCGGCTGGCGCCCGGCGCCGAGCAGTACGTCACCGTCGCGGACACCACCACCGACCGCACCCAGGCCCGGCTGCAGGAGCTGCTGGGGCTCACGCCACTCGCCGATCACCGGCTCACCCTCGGCTCCGGTGCCGGGGCGCTGCTGGCGGTGCCCGTGCTCCGCAGCGGCTTCGCGGTGCTCGACCGCGCCGCCGTCGACGGGCGCTCGCTGCCGCGCACCGCGGAGGCGATCAACGCCTGGAACCCCGCGCTGCTGTAGCGAGTTTCCCGGCCCCCGGATTCGTGTGCCGGGCGGCTGGGTCAGTCCAACCGCCAGTCGATCGGTGCCGCACCCTGCTTCTCCAGAAGCGCATTGGCGCGGGAGAACGGCCGTGACCCGAAGAAGCCGCCGGACGCCGACAGCGGAGACGGATGCGGGGACGCGATGATCGGCACATCGCCCAACGCCGGTGTGAGCGACTGTGCGTCGCGACCCCACAGGATCGCGACCAGCGGTCCGCCCCGGGCCACCAGCGCGGCGATGGCCCGGTCGGTCACCTGCTCCCAGCCCTTGCCGCGGTGCGACGCGGGCCGCCCCGGCGACACGGTGAGCACCCTGTTGAGCAACAGCACACCCTGCCGCGCCCAGGCGGACAGGTCGCCGTGCGCCGGCGGCTCGATGCCCAGATCGTCGCGCAGCTCCCGGTAAATGTTGACGAGCGACCTGGGAATCGGCCGCACCGACTGCTCGACGGCGAACGACAGCCCCACCGGGTGCCCGGGCGTCGGATACGGGTCCTGCCCGACGATCAGCACCCGCACCTCGTCGAGCGGCGTGCGAAACGCCCGGAGTATCGCGTCGGCCGCCGGCAGGTAGCGGCGCCCGGCCGCCACCTCGGCGCGCAGGAAATCGCCCATAACCGCAACCTGGCCCGCCACCGGCGCCAGGGCCCGCGCCCAACCGGGGTCGACGAGCGCGCTCAGGGGTTGCGGCATGGCACCACGGTAACGTCCGCCGGAGCGGCCGCCGGACGGTGTCCCGGGACGCGGCGCGAACAGCTCAGCGGAAGTGGGCGAACCCCGGGACTGCGTCATACGCGGCGCCGTCGACGGTGACCGCCGGCTCGCCCTCGGGCTTCGGCTCGCCGACGGTACCGATCCGTTCCCACGGCGCCGGCAGGTCCGCGCCCTCCGGGAACGTGGCGACCAGCGCATGATCCTCGCCGCCGGTGAGCAGCCACATCATCGGGTCCTTGCCCAGCGCGGAGGCCACCTCGACCAGACGCTGCGGTACCGCCAGCGCCGCCGTGGACACGTCGATCGACACGTTCGAGGCCGCCGCGATATGCCCCAGGTCGGCCAGCAGGCCGTCGGAGACGTCGATCATCGACGTGGCGCCCATCACCGCGGCGATCGCCCCGGCCGACAGCGGCGGCTGGGGCACCTTGTAGGCGGCGACCACGGCGACCGGCGACCGGAATCCGCGGGAGAGTACGTCCAGCCCGGCCGCCGCGTGCCCAATCCGACCCGCCAGGGCCAGCACCTGCCCGGGCTGCGCTCCGGACCGCAGCACCGGCCGCGCCCCGCGCATGTCGCCGAGCACCGTGACAGACACGGTGAGCCGGTCCGAGCGCGAGACGTCGCCGCCGACCAGCCCGGCACCGAGTTCCCCCGCCGCCAGCTCCAGGCCGGCTGCAACACCGGTCACCAGGTCGAGCGGCGTGTCCGGCGGCGTGGCCAGACCGACGACCAGGGCCGTCGGCATGGCGCCCATTGCGCAGATGTCGGCCATCGCCGCGATCGCACACCGCTGGCCGATCTCGGTGCCGGTGGCCCAGTCGGTCCGGAAGTGGACGCCGTCGACGAAGATGTCGCAGCTCACCACGACCCGCCCGTCCGGGGCGTGGACCACCGCCGCGTCGTCGCCGGGGCCGACCTCCACGCCCAGCGTGGGAGACAGGTGCTGCGTGATGGCGTCGATGACGCCGAACTCCCCGGCCGACGCCACGGTCGCGGCGGCGGATGGGCCGCCGCTGGATTCGGAACCCGGTTGATTCGCTGGCATCGCCGCCCCTTGTTGCTCCCTGTGCCCGCCCGCCGTACCGCTTCGAGGGCATCGCGACTACGACGCTACCGGCGGCAGGTCGCGGGACGCGGCGACAGGCCGATAGGCTGGCCCAATCCATGTCACACCGCCGTGGTCACACGGCGCCGGACGACCGGCAGCACCGATCCCCGCTGCCGTGCCGGTCCGCTACGTCCATCGACGCCAGAGAGGTACCGCCATGGTCCAGTCCTTCATCCTGATCCAGACCGGTGTGGGCCGCGCCGCCGACGTGGCCGAGAAGATCCGCGCGATTCCGGGCGTGATCAGCGCCGAGGACGTGACCGGGCCGTACGACGTCGTGGTGCGCGCCGAAGCGAATTCGGTCGACGAGCTCGGCAAGCTGGTGGTGGCCCGGGTGCAGGCAGTCGATGGCATCACTCGCACGCTGACCTGCCCGGTCGTCAACCTCGCGTGAGTGCCGGGGTCCGCTGGTGACTGACGGCGCCGCCCGGCCGGGTCCCTCCCGGCTCATCGTCACCCTGGTCGTCGTCGCCATCGCGTTGACGCTCGGCGCCATCGTGACCGGGTTCGTGATCGCCGCCCGGCTGAGCTCGGACGCGACTGCCCCGCAGACCGGTCCGCTGGCCGTGCCGGCCGCGCCGGCCCCCGGCGAAAGCGGCCGCTACTGCTCGCAGCTCATGCCGCTGCTGCCGGACGACCTCGGCGGCTTCCCCCGCCGCGCCCTGATCGCCGGTACCCCCGGCCAGGCGGCCTGGGGAGAACCGGCGATCATCCTGCGCTGCGGGCTGTCCGATCCCGCCGAGCTGACCTGCGCCGCGCCGCTCACCCGGTTCACCGGGGCCGACGGCACGTCGGTGGAATGGCTGCGCACCGCGTCGGGCGGCAGCGTCACCTATCTCGCGGTGGATCGTCCGGTGCGCATCGCCGTCACCGTTCCGGACAGCGCGGGAATCGGCCCGGTGCAGCAACTCTCGGACCTGATCGGTGCGACTCTGCCGGCGCGGGGGATGTGCTCGGCGGGCGGCGTCGTGCCGCCGGACAATTCCTGACGCTCAGCGCAGGCCGGTGCCGCGGGCGATCGCGGTTTCGATCAGCGTGGTCAGCAGGTCGCGGTAGTCTAGGCCTGCCGCCGCCCACATCCGCGGGTAGAGCGAGATCGGCGTGAATCCCGGCATGGTGTTGACCTCGTTCACCGTCACCGCGCCGTCGTCGCCGACGAAGAAGTCGACCCGGGCCAGGCCCTGCGCGTCCAGCGCGCGGAACGCCTCGACGGCCATGTCGCGCACCCGCTGTTCCACTTGGGCGGGCAGCTCCGCCGGGATGTCGAACGTCGTCACGTCGTCGAGGTATTTGGCGTCGAAGTCGTAGAACCGCCCGCCGGCTACCCGGATACCGGCGGTCGGCGACGCCGCGATCCGCCCGTCCGGGAACTCGAGCACCCCGCATTCCACCTCGCGGCCGGCCACGGCCGCCTCCACCAGCACCTTCGGGTCGTGTCGGCGTGCCTCGTCGATCGCGGCGTCCAGATCGTCCCACCGATCCACCCGTGACACGCCCAGGGACGATCCGGCGCGGGCGGGCTTGACGAACACCGGCAGGCCCAGCCGGTCACGGTCCGGAGTGCCCACGGTGGTCTCCCCGCGGTGCAGCACCGCCGCCGGCGCGACCGCCAGGCCGGCCGAGGCGAGCAGCCTCTTGGTGAACTCCTTGTCCATGGCCGCGGCCGACGCCAGCACGCCGGGGCCGACGTACGGCAGATCTGCCAGTTCCAGGAGGCCCTGCACGGTCCCGTCCTCGCCGAACGGTCCGTGCAGCAGCGGGAACACCACGTCCACGTCCAGCGCCTCGGCGGTGGCCGGCAGCGTGATCGGGGCCGACGCGGTGTCCAGCCGCAGCAGCGCGGCCTGCCCGTCGGTGACCCGCGGCAGGTTCCGGCCGGAGGCCGCTGGCAGCTCGGCGGGATCGATCTGCAGCCACTGCCCGGACGGTGTGATGCCGATGGCGGTGACCTCGTAGCGGTCGGGATCCAGGTTCGCGATCACACCGGCGGCCGAGATGCACGACACGGCGTGCTCCCCGCTGCGTCCCCCGAAAAGGACGGCCACCCGCCGCCGGCCCGTTGACATGTCCCTCAGCGTACGGGCGACCCGACGCGCCTCCCGCGCGGCCGCCACTACTCCGCCCACTCGGTGCCGAACGGCGCGTCCATCAGCGCCCGAATCATTTCTTGGGGCGGCACCTGCTGGTAGCACACCCGGTACACACCGTCGGTGATCGGCATCGGCACGCTGTGGCGGCGGGCCAGGTCGCGCAGCGAGCGACAGCTCGCCACTCCCTCCGCGATCTGGCCGGCACCGGCCTCCACGGCGTCGTCGAACGCCATGCCGCCGCCCAGCCGGCGCCCCAGCGAGCGGTTGCGGGACAGCGGCGACGAGCAAGTGGCGACCAGGTCGCCCAGGCCCGCGAGACCGGCGAACGTGGCCCGTTCGGCGCCGAGCGCCACGCCCAGGCCGGTCAGCTCGGCCAGGCCGCGGGTGACGATCGACGCCGCCGTGTTCCCGCCGAACCCCAGTCCGTCCGCCAGGCCGACGGCGAGCGCGATCACGTTCTTGCCGGTGCCGGCGATCTCGGCGCCCACCACGTCGGTGATGGTGAACGGGCGGAAGTAGCCGGAGGCGCTCGCTTCCGCCACGGCCGTCGCCGACGCGCGGCTGCTGCTGGCCAGCACCGTCGCGGTCGGCTGCCCCTCGGCGATCTCCCGGGCGAGGTTCGGTCCGGAGAGCACCACGATCCGATCGGCGCTCACCCGCCCGACCTGCTCGATGATCTGGCTCATCCGAAGGCCGGTGCCCACCTCGATGCCCTTGGCCAACGACACCACGGGTCCGGTCGCAGGCATGGCGGACCGGATGATGCCCAGGTTCTCGCGCAGCGACTGGCTGGGGATGGCCAGCACCACCGCGTCGACGCCGTCCAGCGCCTCGTCCAAATCCGCGGTCACCGAGACCCGGTCCGGGAGCGTGATCCCGGGCAGGTATTCCGCGTTGACGCGGCAGGCGGCCATGGCGCGCGCCAGCGGTTCGCGCCGGGCGAAGAGGGTGACGTCGCGGCCGGCGTCGGCGAGGACCTTCGCGAAGGCGGTGCCCCACGACCCGGCGCCGAGCACCGCCAGCCGACCGATGTTCTGGCTCATGCGGCCCCGGTGCCGGATTCGCCCGGCTGTGGCCCGCGCCGGCCCGCCCCGTTCGGGTTGAACAGACCTTCCGGCGCCTGCTCGCCGCGGAGCTCGGCGACCATCTCCTGGATGCGCTGCATGATCAGGTACGACACGTCGCGGATGGCGCGGTTGTCCACCGGCTTGCCGCGCCACGCCGACAGGTCGATGGGCTCGCCGGCCACGACGTGCACGTCCTTGCGGGGCAGCGGCTTGAACCGCCGGCCCTTCACGTACGACGTGTAGACGTGGTTGGAGCCCCAGTGGGCCACCGGAATCACCGGGAAATCACCGGACAGGGCCAGCGCCGCCACGCCGGCCCGCGGTCGCATCGCCCACATGTCGGGATCCTTGGTGACGGTGCCCTCGGGGTAGATCACCACGACGCCACCCTGGGCCAGCACCTCGGTCGCCGCGGCCAGGGCCTTCTGCCCGGCGCCGTTGCCCCGTTCCACCGGAATCTGCTGGGTGCCGGTGAGCACTCGGCCGATCAGCGGGATCTTCCACAGCGACGCCTTGGCCATCACGTGCGGCAGCCGCCCGGTCTCGCGCACGTAGACCACGTCGAAGATCGGGTCGACGTGCGAGATGTGGTTCGCCACGATCAGGGCCGCGCCGCGCTCCGGGATGCGATGCGCGCCGGCGTAGCGCCGCCGGCCGAGCAGGTGCGTGAGCGGGAAGAGCACGATCTCGCACACCTTGATCCAGGCGTTGCCCTTCTCCTTCGGGCGCTTCCCACCCATGTGCCCTCCTCGGCGTCGGCGTCGCGATCCACCCTATTGCCCGCGTGCGCCCCCGCCGCACCGGCTGCCGGATTCCGCGCGGCGCAGCAGGGCGGCGTCATGCTCGCGGCGACGCGGCGGCCGCGGCTGCTTGACCTCCCGGCACCGGTAAGCCCCACAATGGCACAGTGACCACTTCCAGGATCGGGGGCGGCGCGCGCGCGCCGCATCACGTCGTCGAGCCGTTCCGCGCCGGGGTGCCCGACGCCGAGATCGACGCGGGCGCCGTACTCCCCCAGACACGCGGGGATGACGCCGCAGCGACCACGGGCCCCGACGGGCAGGCCGGGGCGTGGCCGTCGGACCTGCCGGCCGACCGGTTCGCGAACCGGGAGCTGTCCTGGCTGGATTTCAACGCACGGGTGCTGGAGCTGGCCGAGGACAGTCGCCAGCCGCTGCTGGAGCGGGTCAAGTTCCTGGCGATCTTCGCGTCGAACCTCGACGAGTTCTACATGGTGCGAGTCGCCGGCCTCAAGCGGCGCAGCGACATGGGGCTGGGCGTGGTCAGCGCCGACGGGCTCACCGTGCCCGAACAGCTGGCCAAGATCGGGGCGCGCACCCAGGAGCTGGTCGAGCGCCTGGGCCGCTGCTTCACCGACGAAGTGCTGCCTGCGCTGCAGGAGGTGGGCATCCGGCTGGTGCGGTGGGCGGACATCGACGCCGCCGACCGGGCCAACCTCGCCGAGTACTTCTCCACGCAGGTGTTCCCCGTGCTCACCCCGCTCGCCGTGGACCCGGGGCACCCGTTCCCGTACATCTCCGGGTTGAGCCTCAACATGGCGATCGTGGTGCGCGACCCCGCGACCGGCTCGGAACGCTTCGCCCGGGTCAAGGTGCCCAAGAACGTGGACAGGTTCATCCGGGTGCGCCCCGGGACGGACGACTTCCTGCCCATCGAGGACCTGATCGCCGCGCACCTGGCCGAACTGTTCCCCGGCATGCAGGTGGTGGAGCATCAGACGTTCCGGGTGACCCGCAACGCGGACTTCGAGGTCGAGGAGGACCGCGACGAGGACCTGCTGCAGGCGCTCGAGCGGGAGCTCGCCCGTCGTCGCTTCGGGCCGCCGGTGCGGCTGGAGATCGCCGACACCACCTCGGAGCGCATCCTGAAGCTGCTGCTCGACGAGCTGGATGTGCACCCGGGCGACGCGGTGGAGGTGCCGGGGCTGCTGGATCTGTCCAGCCTATGGCAGATCTACAACCTGGACCGGCCGACGCTCAAGGACACACCGTTCGTGCCGGCCACCCCGGTCGCTTTCGCCGAGGGCGAGACCCCGAAGAGCGCGTTCGCGTACCTGCGCGACGGCGACATCCTGCTGCATCACCCGTACGAGTCGTTCGCGACGACGGTGCAGCGGTTCATCGAGCAGGCCGCCGCCGACCCTCAGGTGCTGGCGATCAAGCAGACGCTGTACCGCACCAGCGGTGATTCGCCGATCGTGGACGCCCTGATCGCGGCCGCGACCGCCGGCAAGCAGGTCGTCGTGCTGGTGGAGATCAAGGCGCGGTTCGACGAGCAGGCCAACATCACCTGGGCGAAGGCGCTGGAGCGCGCCGGCGTGCACGTGGTCTACGGCCTGGTGGGCCTCAAGACGCACTGCAAGATCGCGCTGGTGGTGCGGCAGGAGGGCTCCACGATCCGCCGCTACTGCCACATCGGCACGGGCAACTACAACCCGAAGACGGCCCGCACCTACGAGGACCTGGGGCTTTTGACCGCCGACCCGTCGATCGGCGCGGACCTGACCGATCTGTTCAACGTGCTCACCGGCTACTCCCGGCAGACCGAATACCGCAATCTGCTGGTGGCGCCGCATTCGATCCGCACCGGCATCATCGAGCGCATCGAACGGGAGATCGTTCACCAGCGCGAGGGCCGCGGCGGGATCGTGCGGATGAAGATGAACTCGATCGTGGACGAGCAGGTGATCGACGCGCTGTACCGGGCCTCGCAGGCCGGGGTATCGGTCGATGTGACGGTGCGCGGCATCTGCGCGCTGCGGGCCGGTATCCCGGGCCTGTCCGACCGGATCACGGTGCGCTCGGTGCTCGGCCGGTTCCTGGAGCACTCGCGGATCGTGCATTTCGGCGGCGGCGACATCGGCGGGCCCGGCGAAGAGTACTGGATCGGCAGCGCCGATATGATGCACCGGAATCTGGACCGCCGGGTCGAGGCCATGGTGCGCGTCACGGACCGCGCCGCGATCGCCCGGCTGGACGGAATCTTGAACATGATGGCCGCGCCGGACGTGCGCTCGTGGGTGCTGACACCCGACGGGTGGCGCCGGTCCCCAACGGACGGCGATGGTTACGACGTCCAGGAGGAGTTGCTACGAAAGGTGACGGGTGGCGAGTAACCCCGCGGTCATCGAGGCGGCCGGCGTGGTGCTCTGGCGCCCGTCGAAGAAGCATGGCATCAAGGTCGCGGTCATCCACCGGCCGCGCTACGACGACTGGTCGCTGCCGAAGGGGAAGATCGAGCGGGGTGAATGCCCGACGGTCACCGCGGCCCGGGAGGTCGAGGAGGAGACCGGGTTCACGGCGCGACTGGGCCGCCACATCGACACGATCAGCTACGAGACGTCGTCCAGCCGGAAGGTGGTGCACTACT
>JBIQMQ010000066.1:11188-12608 GCA_044463185.1 Nakamurella lactea
GCCTTCTTCGGCGCGGCCTTCGCGGCGGCCTTCGCCGGCGTCGCCTTCGCCGTCGGCTTCGCCGGCGCGGCCTTCGCGGCCGCCTTCTTCGGTGCGGCCTTCGCCGCCTTCGCCGGCGCGGCCTTCGCGGCCGGCTTCGCACTGGCCGCCTTCGCCGCCTTGGCCGGTGCCGCCTTGGCGGCCGGCTTCGCGCTCGCCGCTGCCTTCTTGGGCGCGGCCTTGGCCGTCGCCTTCTTCGGGGCGGCCTTCGCCGGAGCGGCGTCACCGCCCTTCGCGGCGGACGCGAGATTGCGTGCGGGCAGCACCGTCCCGGCCTTGGGCAGTTTCACCTTGCCGGCCACGATGTCCTTGAACAACGTCCCGGGACGGAACGACGGCACGTTGGTCTTCTTCACCTTCACGGCTTCGCCGGTGCGCGGGTTGCGGGCGATTCGGGCGGCGCGCTCGCGCTTCTCGAAGACACCGAAGCCGGAGATCGACACCTTGCGGCCGGCCTTGACCTCCCGCTGCACCAGGTCGATGAAGCCCTCGATCGCAGCCGATGCGAGCCTCTTGTCACCGTCCAACTGATCGGCCAGTTTGGCGGTGAGCTCGGTCTTGTTCATGTGCTAAGCCTCCTAGGGCGTCAGGTCGACCCAATGGGCCGGTTGCAGGCACACGCTAAACGCATCCGCGGCCATTTCCAACTCGCCACGCGGATCAAAGCCCTGTGCTTATAACGATTCTCGCCACATCGAGCCGGGCCGCCCCAGGTCACACGACCCGCGAAGTTCACCTGAATGCGAAAATGCGGCGCGACAGTCGTTGAGAGGCAACCTCTCTCGGACCGCCACGCCGCATTCGCAACGCCCAGGCGACGCCTAGGCCGTCGCCGGGAGCGCTACCGGTTTCAGCGACGGACGGCGCTGCTCGTACTCGGCGATCTCGTCGACTTGCCGCAGTGTCAAAGCGATATCGTCCAATCCCTCCAGCAGCCGCCAGCGGGTGTAATCGTCGATCTCGAAGGCGATCGACAGCGGACCGCAGGTGATGCGGCGCTCCGTCAGGTCGACGGTGACGCTGTCGCCCGGGTGGTTCTCCAGCCACTTGAGCAGCAGCTCGGAATCCTCGTGGCTCACCTGGGCCGCGAGCAGCCCGCCCTTGCCGGCATTGCCCCGGAAGATGTCCGCGAACCGCGGGGAGATGACGACGCGGATGCCGTAGTCCATCAGCGCCCAGACGGCGTGCTCGCGGGACGAACCGGTGCCGAAGTCCGGCCCGGCGACTAGCACGGATCCGGCCTTGTAGGCGTCGTTGTTCAGCACGAAGGTGGGATCGGAGCGCCAGGCGGCGAACAGGCCGTCCTCGAAACCGGTCCGGCTGATCCGCTTGAGGTAGACGGCCGGGATGATCTGGTCGGTGTCGACGTTGCTGCGGCGCA
>JBIQMQ010000067.1:0-12296 GCA_044463185.1 Nakamurella lactea
CGGCGGAGTCCGCGGGCCGCCTGCTGGGCCTGTCCATCACCGCGCCGCGCGCCGGCGAGCTGATCGAGGATCTCCTGGAACCCGTTGCGGGGCTGCAGATCGTGGAACGCGAGGTGCGGCCCGAGGATATCGGCCTGTCGCCGGCGCGGCTCTCCGCCCAGGGCGAGATCGTGCTGACGGTGATCCGCGGCGGCGTCTCGCATCGCTTCGACTCGGGCGGCGTGAAGGTCTTCCAGCCGGGCGACCGGATCGTCGTCATCCGCGGGACCGACGTCTCCACGATGCCCGGCACGGCGCCGGCCACCCTGCCGGCCGTGGACTGACCCAAGATCAGCGCTCGGGCAGCAGCCGCACCGACCGGAGCATCACGTCGAACAGCGGCAGGTCCACGTCTTCCCGGCTCCGGGCCGTCGCCGCATCCACCACATACATCCGGTAGGAGTCGGCCCACAGGTAGGCCTGCAGCTGGCTCACCGACAAGCCACTCGGATCGTCACGACGGTAGGTCACCGCGGTGACGTCGACCCAGCTGGACAGGACGAAGTCGGCGCGGCCCAGCTGGACGAAACCGGGCACCGTTTCCGGCATGCGGGCCACCGCGCCCTCGCGGAAGGCGGCGAACCACTCCTCGCCCGGCTGCTCCGGAACTCCCTGACGAATGGAGAACGTCGGTCGATGCCCGCCCTGTTCCGGACCCATCAGCCGCAGCCGATCGACCGATGAGTCGAACTCAGTGCTCCACAGTGACGGCGCGAGCATCGACACATGCAGGTCCATGCTCGTGAGCGACACCAGCTCCACGCCAGCGGCGCGCGCCACGGCTTCCATCGACTCTCCCGTCACCGACATCCCCGCCCCTGTCATGATGCTCGCCCTTCCGGCAGGAACCGAGCCGATCGGAGCGCGCGGGCGAAGGCCTCGCGCCAGGTGGCCTGCGCCGACCAGGGCGCCGTCGCCGTGATCGACACGAGCCGCTCGTCGAAGGCAACGACGGCGAGCACCACGAGCAGGTCCCCGGTCAGGAAGTCGGCGACGGCACCGGCCGTCGATGTGCCGCCGCTGGGTCCGGGCGCCCCCGGAAGCCCGGCGGGGCAGTGGAATTCGGCGCACAGCACCTGCTCCGCGTCGATCTCGTACCAGTCGCGCGCGAGCTCGGTGCCGGCATGGGCCGCCACCCCGTCCACCACCGCGGTCGCGGCCCGCTGCCCGGCGGCTTCGTCATACCCGATTCCCTCGGTGGCGAGCGTGCGGACGTCGACGAATGCGAGGATCTCGGGCGCGGCATCGTCGGGCTCGTCGCCGACGCACACCATCGACTGGCTCGCGCCGTCGTCGGAGAGCACGGTGAAGCCCAGCGGCAGCTCCAACGACACGCCGGTGGCGTAGCTGAAGAAGTGCAGCAGTTCAGGTGCCAGCACAGCAGGTGATCCTTTCCCGCACGTGGCGGCGCGCTATTGGCCGAGCCGAAGCACGGTGATGGTGCCACCCTCGATCGTCACGGACTTGATGCGGCGCGCACCGAAGGCCGCCATCACCTCTTCCATCAGCACACTGTCGCGTTCGGCCGGGTCGAGCCCGGGCGCGGCGGCGAGTGCCTGGTCGATAGCGGCTTGCAGCCCGGCGCGGGTGGGGCGACCGTTGGCCGTCTCGGCGGCGTATCGGGTCAACGGTCGGGTCAATGCCTCGCGGAGCGGGAACTGCCGCCGCATCTCGGCCAGGCGACCCGGGTTGAACGACATCTTGAACAGCCGGCCCTTGTCGTCGGCCGACACCTCGATCACCCCGTCGAAGACGCGGTTGATGGTGAGCACCAGCTCTGCCTGGGCGTCGCTGAAGGCGAGTTCGTCCCGACGGCTTGCCATCGCCGTGTCGACGAGGTCCTGGATCTCGCCGAGCTGCGGGCGCATCTTCGGGTTGCCGCGCAACCGAGCGAGGTAGGTCTCCATGACGGGGCGCACCTTGCGGGCGACGTCGTACCGGCGTTCGTTGCCCTGGTCGTCACCGAAGTTCTTGCCGACCCGCGCGGCGTCGGCCGCGTGCTTCTCCTTCGCAGCGGCCATCCGGGTCTGCGAGACGATGAGAATCACTGTGCCGTCTTTGATCTGGACGTGATTGATCAGGGTGCCGAACGCCTCGCGGGCGGCGATGGTCAGTTCGCGATCGGCCTCGGCGACGTGGTCCGGACCGACGCTGGAGACGACGCCCTTGACGATCGACTGGACTTCGGACTCCTTGATACCGTTCTCGCCCTTCCGGGTCTTCTTCGCCGCGTACGCGACGAACTTCTTGCGCGCTTCGTCGTACTTCGCCTGACGTTTTCCTGCGTCCTTGTCCGCGGAGAAGCGCTGCTTGATGCCGGCCGAGTCGCCTGCTGTGAACGCCCGGATTTCGCCGTTGGAGAAGATGAACGTGGAGATCGCGTCGCCGAGACCCATGATGACCATGTCGGTGATGACGCGGTCCGCGACGATCTGGGCCTCGTCGCTGCCGGCCTTCAGCAGCGGCCCGGCATGCTTCTTGATCAGCGCCGCGACGTTGTCCTTCTTGACGCCGTTCTTCCCACCGGCCGCCTTCTCCGCGGCGTAGTCGGCGCACGCGGACTGCAACGAGGACAGCGCCTTCATGCGCTCCAGGGTGCGTGCCGTTTCGGCGGCCTCGGCGTCCGCGGACGCCGCGGCCTTCAGGTTGACGACCGCCGAGGACACCTTGCCGCCCTGCACCACGACGTGCCGCCAGAAGCCCTTGAAGACCTCCTCGATGACGGCGGCGGCTTTGGCATCGGCCAGACCCTTGTCGCCGCCGAACGCCTTGACCAGATCGCTGTACTTCTTGCCCAGGGCCGCGTTGACCGCGGCGTTGTCGGGGACGTGCGTGCCGGCCTTCTTCGCCGTGCCCTTGCGGGTCTCCTCCGCCTTGGCCAATAGGGCGGTCCGCAGCGCAGCGATCGCCTGCTCCTGGGCGTGGTCGACGCGCACCTCCGCGATCCCGGCGGAGCCGACGGCGTCGAACTCCTCGATCTTGCCGCCGACGATCTTGATGTGCTTCAGCATCTTGCCGAAGGCCTCTTGGGCGGCCATCATGATGCCCGCGTCGGCCTCGGCGTAGAGCAGGTTCCGCCCGATGGCACCCCGGTACTCGTCCAGAATGGCCTGCACCCGTTGCCGCTTGATGCCATTCTTGCCGCCGCCAAGCTTGCTGGCCGCGTAGCCGCGGAAGTGCGGGATGTAGATGTCGTAGCCGAGCTTCTTGACGGCCGCGGCCTTCAGAGCATCGACGATTGGCTCCCGGTCGATCAGCCCGGCATCCCCGGTGATCTCCACGGTGTACTTGGTGATGCCCTCGTAGATCTGGGTGCCGATGGCCTCGCCCAGCGCGTACAGGTCGACGTTGAGCGCGCCGTCGAAGCCGCCGCCGATGCCGACGACAGCCTTCGCCCCGAAGTCCAGCGCGATCTTGCCACCCTTGAGCGCGAACTTGCCCTTCACCTTGCCGCCGGCCCCGGCGTCGACGCTCACTTCGCCCTTGGCGGACAGGATCTCCTTGCCACGGAAGCTGAACGCGGCCTTCGCGGACGCGCTCGCGGTGGCACCGGCGAAAGCTTCCGCCTCGCCGCCGATCTCCACGCCGGTGAAGGAGATGACGATCTTCCCGGAAGCCTTCGCCCAGGCGCCGGCCTTCGCTGCCGCCTCGGCCATGGCCATGAGCTCGGCCGGTCCCAATTTCAGGGTCGCGCTGCCCGCAACGGAGGCGCGGGCGCCGGCGAAGGCGCTGGCTTCGCCGCTGACGCCGACTTCCTTCCAGTTCGCCCAGGCCTTGCCGGAGGCGCTCGCTTCGAAGCCGGCGAAGAGCGACACCGACCCGGTGGCCAGGAATTCCATCTTCCAGAGCTTTGCGAATACGTCCGCCTGCGC
Source organism: Nakamurella lactea (assembly GCA_044463185.1). GTDB lineage: Bacteria > Actinomycetota > Actinomycetes > Mycobacteriales > Nakamurellaceae > Nakamurella > Nakamurella lactea_A. The sequence continues at coordinate 3,912 of JBIQMQ010000067.1, forward strand.
GTCCAGGCCGACCCCCGCACGAACCCAGGCGTTGCACGCGGCCTCCACCGCGGGGATCAGGCCGGATTTGTCCACCTTGACGGACGCCCCGGCGCCGCCGGCGACACCGGCCATGGCGTCGTACGAGCCGCTCGCACCGGCGGACAGCAGGCCGCGCTCGTACGACACGGATCCGCTGCCCTTGCTGAACGCCCCCGCACGAGCGAGCACCGACACCGCCTGCAAGAGCTGCGCATCCGACGATTCACGGATCGTCTTGGCCCACGCCTCCGCGCCGGCCAGCGATTCGACCTCGCCCTCTTTCTTGACCTTGCTCTTGCCGTTGAAGACCTCACTCTGCGTCTTTCCCGAATGCCAGGCGCCGGCGGTTCCTTTCGCGGTCGTCTCGGTACGGGTGCCGGTCGACCCGCCCCGCTTGGTCTGTTCGACCTCCGTCGTCTCTCTCTTGACGCCCGCGTAGGTGCCGACGCCCTTGTCGAAGGTGTTGCCGCGTTGGGGTGGGGCGGGCGGGAGGCGGTGCCCGCCGAGCACGGGGAGCTCACGCCGGATCGGCGCCTGCGTAGATCGCCGGAGGGGTTCCGGGATCTCTCGCGTCGCGGACCCAGGCTTGACGTCATGCGGCGACACCGGTGATTCCGTCGCGGTTGTCGCGGACCGGCGCAGCGCCCTCACGGCCCCGTCCGCAGCGCGGTCGGCGGCGGCCTCGGCCGGGTCGGACGCCTTACCCACGCGCAGGCCCCCGCCCGCACCTCGGTCGGCGCCAGTCCGTTGGGCCACCACGTGGCCCAACTCGTGCGCGATCAGCCGCTGACCCTGCGGCGAATCGGGGCGATAGGCGCCGGGGGCGAAATAGACGTCCAAGCCGTGGGTGAACGCGGTCGCCTGAAGGGAAGTCGCCAGATGGCCGGCCTCCGCATCGGCGTGCACCCGCACTCCGGACAAGTCGTGGCCGAAGTGGTTTCCGAGCGGGCCGGACAGCGACTCCGGCAGGCGCGCCCCGCCGCCGCGGCGCCGCGACAGGACGGATCGCGCGGGATCGTCGACCGCAGTCCCGCCCAGCGGATCCGCCGCGCCCGACTGACGACGCAGTGGCGCACCGTCGACGAGCAGCCCGGGGACCCCGAATGCCGCGTCTGATACCGGCGCCGCGTCGTTCTCCACCGCGGCGGTCGCGTCGGGCTGGAGGCGCTTGCCGCCCTTCTTCTCGACGTAACTCCGTTGAATTGACACTCTGGGCCCCCAGGCGTGCATGAACGAAATGACCGATCGTCACACTGTACGCGTAAAGAGTGAATTTGACCCGTGCTCACCGGCATCCGGCCGCCGGTCGCGGATTCGCCAGAGACAATTGACGACCCGGCCCGAGCCGATCGGGGGACGCGACCTACCGGATCTGCTGGAGCGTGACGATTCGTCGGCCGGCCGGGTGGGGCGTTCGGGCGCGATCTCCTTCTATCTTGCGCCGGGGTAAGTATCTCGCCGCGGTACAAAGTGCCCGACTGAGCCGGCAATCGTTCCAAGTCGGACATCGAGACACCGACGTGCGCCGAACGGCGTCAGCGGCCGAGGATCTCTGCCGGCACCCTGCGGCCCAGCTTGGCGTATTCGCGCACCACGGCGGCGGTCACGTGTCGCATCCCGACGGGGCCCGCCGTGGCTGCGGCGTCATACACGGCACTCAGCACGATGTTGCGGATGTCGCCGCCGGCCACCTCCAACGCCGCGGCCAGCGCCGGCACGTCGACGGGGTCACCGGGATCCAGCGGGCCCGCCTGGGCGAGCAGGCCCCGCCACAGCCGTACCCGAGTCGCCTCGTCCGGATCCGGGAAATGCACGATGAAATGCAGCCGCCGCGAGAACGCGACATCGAGGTTGCCCTTCAGGTTGGTGGCCAGGACGGTGATGCCGTCGAACTGCTCCATCCGCTGCAGCAGGTAGGCGACCTCCTGGTTCGCGAAGCGGTCGTGCGCATCACGGACCTCACTGCGCTTGCCGAACAGCGAATCGGCCTCGTCGAAGAACAGCACCACGTTGAGGCTCTCCGCGTCGGCGAAGATGCGCTCCAGGTGCTTCTCCGTCTCGCCGATGTACTTGTCGACCACGCCGGACAGGTCCACCTGCATCAGGTCCAGGCCGGCGGTGTCGGCGATCACGTGTGCGGCAAGCGTCTTGCCGGTGCCCGGGCTGCCGGTGAACAGCGCCGCGATGCCGGTCCCTTTGCCGCCCAGACCCTGCACCGCACCCCCGGAGGTGACGGTGTCCCGCAGCCGCACCCACGAGGCGAGGCGCTCGAGCTCCGCGCGCGTCTCGTCCGGCAGTTGCACATCGTCGAACGTGGTGGGCGCCCACCCCATGCCGGAGCGCACCCCGGACGTCCCGCCGAGCATCCGCACCGCCTCGGCGATCAGCACCGGATCGACCGGGCGTGACGAGATGCGCGCTTGGTCGCTCGCGTACCGGGCCACGGATTCGATCTGGCTGGGCGTCAGGCGGTACGGCATCAGCGCGGTGTCGCCCACATCGGCTGGGTCGACGTAGCGTCGCCAGACGGCCAGCCGCTCGCCGGTGGTCAGCGGCGCGGCACGCACGGTGATGGGCAGCGCGTGCCGCCAGGCGGCGTTCCAGCGGCACGAGCCCACGAGGACGATCGGGACGGGGGAGGCTGCGGCGACGCCGACCGCCGCGGCGCCGTCGTCGTCCTTCGCCAGCACCTCCGCCGATTCGACCAGCAACCCGGCCCGGCGCAGCCCAGCGTCGCGAATCACAGCCCGCATCGCCTCGGCGAGCCCGACGCCGCTCGGCCTGCGCGCCAGATCCACCGTGACGCAACGGATGTCCGAATCGGCGAAGGCCGTGCGCGCGACCGTGGACCCCGCCCCACCCGGAGGGTTCTCCACCCAGCACAGGCGATGCCCGGCGGCGAGCGCCGCGGAGAGTTCCGCGACGCCGGCGGCCGACAGGACGTCCTCGGTGGCGCCGGCCGGCACCGCGAGCGCGGTGGCGAGCGGATCGTCGACCGGGGCCCCGAGCAGCGCCCCGATCACGCCCTCGCCGGCTGTCAGTGTTCGGCCGAGCAGCCAGTCTCCGTCGCCGACGCGTACCAGGCCCCACCGCCGCAGCGGGCCCGTTGCGCCCACAACGGCCCGTCCCGACGCGGAGAGCATCGATATCCCGGCCAGCTCCAGCGCGAGGGCGACGGTGGCGGGCCGTGGCCCGTCGGCCCCGACGAGCAACCCGTAGGCCAACGCGATATTCGGGTCGATGTCCGCCGCCGCCGCGACGAGCAGCACACCGGTGGCATCGTCGGTCAGCTCGAACACGGCGCTGATCGCGTCGAGATCGTCGGCGATTGCCCGAGCGGCCACCGAGTCGCGGCACCACTCGTCCAGGACCGGCGACACCGCCTGCCACGCCGCGCCCGCAGCGATGCCCCGACGCTCGGCGGCCGCGGACAGTGCGCCGACGAGCGCTTCCAGCACTGTCCGATCCGGCACGGAACCTCCTAGACCGCTACTGATCACCTTGAACGACGCGCGACTGTAGCCTATGGACTACTGCACGCATATGTAACAGAATGTCAGGTTGCCGGAGCTATCGAGCAGGGAGCGTGCGTCATGATCATTCCCGTGATCGACGCCGGTCTGGAGTCGATGCTCCGGGCGGAGCTTCCACTTCCCGCCACCGTGGGCGACGTCTCGTTCGATCCGCCGTCGGGAACGTGGTCCGCGCAGCTCTCGCGCATCACGGTGAACCTGTTCCTGTTCGGAGTCGGCCGCTCGCCGCAGCCGCCGCGCCCGGCCGCCGATCGGGTGGTGGACGGTGTGCGTCAGCGCCGCCCGCAGATTCCCATGATCGAACTGCACTACCTGGTGTCGGCGTGGGCGGGCACGGTGCGCGACGAGCACCAGCTCACCGGGGAGCTGCTCAGCCGTTTTATCGAACACCAGACGCTGCCGGCAGACCACGTGACGACCACCCTGGTGAGCCCGATCCAGCTGGCCATCGCCCCCCACGACAACAACAAGGCGAAGGACGTCTGGTCGACGGTGGGCGGCACGATCAAGCCGTCATTCGAGCTGGTCGTGACGACTGCGATCGACGCGCTGCCGTACGAGGATCTGCCGCCTGCCGTGGAGCGGATCGAGGGCCTGGTGGCGCCCCACAGCGGCGCGAGACCGGTGTCCAGTGCGGGTTAGCTCACCGACCGCACAGCTGGCAATCGCGCCTGGAGACCGCAGCGAGCTCACCGTCGATGTGGTCAACACCGGCAGCGTCATCGACGGCATCACCGCCCGCATCATCGGCCTCCCGGAGCGCGCGGTCACGGCGCGCCCGGCGATGCTGCCGCTGTTCCCGGACTCCGCCGGTCAGATCACGCTGCAGATCGAGCTGCCGACCACGTTCCCCGCGGGGGATCACCCGCTGACCGTGGAGGTCGCCTCCCGCCAGCCGGACACGCCGCCGGAATACGTCAACGTCGAGGTCTCGGTGCCCCGGGCCCCGGCCGTGGAGCTGGTCAGCCGGCCGGAGATGGTGCGGGGCCGTCGCACCGGCCGGTTCATCCTTACCACGACCAACCGCGGCAACGCCGAGCTGGATGCCACGCTGAGCGTCGTCGATCCGCAGAAGAACTGCGCAATCTCCGTGGTGCCGCAGGCGGTCACCCTACCGCCGGGCCAGAGCGCCGAGTCGATTGTCACCGTTCGCGGCCGCCGCATCTGGATGGGCATGGAGCAGGATCGCGGGCTCGTCGCGCACGTCGAGGCGCGCGCCCTCGCCCCGGATGCCGCTCGGGTCGGCGTCGGACGCGGCGACGCCTTCTTCGGCGGCGTGGATGACGCAGCCCGCGGCACAGCCGTGCTTCCGGTCCCGGTGCGCGATGCCCCGGCCGAGTCGGTCGAGACGCAGCAGCCGCCGATCGAGAGCCACGTTCCGCTCACGTTCCGGCAGCGGCCGTACGTAACGCGCGGGTTGCTGACGGCGTTGATCCTGGTCGCGATCATCGCTCTGTGGGCGGCGGTGTTCCTGTTCGGTCTGAACAAGGTGTTCGCCGGCGACCCGCTGACGAAGTCCGCGCCGGCGTCGTTCTTCGCCGCCACCCAGCAGACCGCCGAGCAGCCGGCGCAGCAAGCCGGCACAGGCGAGAACGCCGGTGGCGCAGGCGGTTCCGGCGCAGCCGCGGGCGGTGCGGCAGCCGCCGTGCCGGGCGGCCAAGGCACAGCTGGCGGGGCCGGCGCAGGAAGCGCGGCGAGCGCCGCCGCCGTCGCCCCGGCCGGTTCGCTGCCGAAGTCCGGCACCCTGCCGCCTGGGGTCGGCGGCGCCATCACCGGCACGGTCACGGCCGCGTCCAGCGGCGAACCGGTGGCGCGGATTCTGGTGACCGCATTGCGCGTCAAAGCGGACGGCAGCACCGTGACGGCGGCCTCCGCGGCGACCCAGGCCGACGGCACCTACCAGGTGGCGGGCCTGTTCCCCGGCCCGTACATCCTGCGGTTCGACGCGCCCGGGTTCCGCACCACCTACTACCCGACGGCCACCACCGAAGCCGAGGCGAAGCGTCTGGCCGCCACTACGGGCGGCGTCACCACCGGCGGGGACGCCGTGGTGATCGGCCTGCCGGCCACAATCAGCGGCTCGGTCGACTTCGGCGACATCACCGAACCGCAGAAGGCCACGGTCAGCGCGCGGCTCATCGGGGCGGGCACCGGCGAGGGCGGCGTCATACCCGAAGTCACGACCGAGGCGGACGGCTCGTACCACTTCGCGAACCTGCCCGCGCCCGGTAGCTACGCCCTCACCGTCGTCGCCGATGGTTACGAAACCGCCACGCTGCAAACAACTGTCACCGGCGGGGCGCACCGGTTCGTGTCGGCGACCGTGCTGTCGGCCGGTGCCGCGCAGATTTCCGGGACCGTCACCGACGGCAGCTCACCGCTCGGCGGGGCCACCGTGTCGATCACCGTGAACGGCCAACAGCGGTCCACCGGCACGCCCACCGTCGGGCAGGTCGGCCACTTCGTGATCGGCAACCTGCCCACGCCGGCCACCTACATCCTGACCGTCTCGAAGGACGGCTACGGACAGGTCAGCCAGGTGATCGACCTCGGGCCGAGCGGCCAGCAGGGCGAGCTGACGATCGCACTCACCGCCGGCACTGGCGTGGTCGAGGGTTCCGTCATCGGCGTGAACGGCGCACCGGTGGGTGGGGCCACCGTCACGGCCGGCGGCCTGGCCGACCCGCCGCAGACGACCACGCTCACCGACGGCCAGATCGGCACGTTCCGGCTGGAGGGCCTGCCCGTCCCCGGCTCGTACACCATCACGGTGTCGGCGCCCGGCTACGCGCCCCAGACGGTGCCGGTGCAGCTCGCCGCCGACGCGGTGCTGCCGCCCATCACGGTCGACCTCGCGCCGGATATGGGCGTGATCAGCGGACGGGTGCTGGGCGCCGACGGCGTGGGCATCACCGGCGCGGCGGTGAGCGTCACCGACGGGCAGAAGGTGTGGCCGGTCGTCACTACCAGCGCCTCGGGCACCACGCCCGCGGGCACCTTCACCGTCGCGGACCTGCCCGCCGGCCACTACACCGTCACCGCCACGGCGGTCGACGCGAGCGGAACCGCTTCCAGCCGCACCACTCTCGCCGTCGTGGTGCCCGGCCGGCCCGTGATCCTCACGTTCTCGATGGGCGGTGAGTGACGATGCGCTTGAACGTCGCGCCGACCCGGGTGGAACTCGACCAGAGCCGGTCGTTCACCATCGCGATCTCCGTCACCAACACCGGCACCGTGATCGGCGGCTATCACCTGCGCATCCTGGGCGCGGACCCGTCGTGGGTGCGGCTGGACGCGGAGAACCTGTCGCTGTTCCCGGAGACCACCGAGACGGTGCTCGCCACGATCGAGATTCCCCCCGGCGTGGGGGCCGGCGACCGGCGCATCGCGGTGCAGGTCCGGGAGATCACCCCGCCGCAGGCGGTGGCGGTCTCCGAGATCGAGCTCACCGTGCCGGGCCGCGAGTCGGTGCGGATGGCGCTGTCGCCGCTGTCGGTCACCTGCGGCAAGAAGGGCCGGTTCTCCATCGTCGCCGAGAACACCGGCAACACACCGATTTCCGTGGCGCCGGTCGGCACCGATCCGGAGGCGAAGATCGGCTTCACGTTCGTGCCGGACGTGCTCGACCTGGCGCCTGGCGAACACGTGATCACGGAACTGCGCACCACGGCCCGGCGTCGCTGGTTCGGCAGCCCCGTGGTGCGGCCGTTCGCGCTGTCCGCGGTGTCGCCCTCCGAACGCGACGAGATCGAGGCGCGGGCCGCGGCCGCGAAGGAGGCCCGGCGGCGCGCCAAGAAGCTCGGCAAGAAGAACGCCGCCGAGGAGCCACCGACCGGCGAGGCGCCCCCCGAGCCGCCGGAGCCGCTGGCCCAGGGTTCGATCATCCAGAAGCCGAAGCTGGGCCGCGGCGTGCTGTCGCTGCTGTCGCTGCTGCTCGCGGTGTCGGTGTTCGCCGTGGTGATCACGATCGCGATGTCCCGCCTGGTCGGCGTGTCCGCGGCGGATCGCGATCTGGCCATCCAGGTGGCGCAGGCCAAGACCGCGTCGGCGGGCGTCGGCTCGGCCGCGCTCGGCGGCAGCGTCACGTTCTTGACCGGCGGGGCGCCGGCGCCGGACGTCACGGTCGAGGTGTTCTCCGCCGGCGACCTGACCACGCCGGTGATCTCGACGGCCACCGACGCGGACGGCGCCTGGAAGGTCGCCACACTGTCCGCCGGCAGCTACAAGATCCGGTTCCGCGGCGCCGGTTTCGCCGAGCTGTGGTACCCAAATTCGCTGAGCGGCGCGGATGCCACCGCCGTGAAGCTGGACCAGGCGCAGCAGGTGACGGATCTGGCCGTGACGCTCGGCGGGCTGCCGGCCACCATCTCCGGAAAGGTGACCGGCACCGACGTGGCGGGCGCCGTGCTGACCGTGCAGGTGCCGACCGAGTTCCTGCGGCCGGTCGAGGAGGGCGCACCGGGTGGCGGCGACGCGAATGACGCCGCAGCGCCGAGCGCCGATCCTGGTGACGCTTCCGGGGATGCCGGTTCCGATGATGCCGGTGCCGGGGATGCCGCGACCGGGGATGCCGGTGCCGGGGATGCCGGTGCCGGGGATGCCGCCGGCACGCCGAGCGGAGCGGCACTCCAGACGATCCCCATCGCCTCCGACGGCCTGTTCGCGCTGACCGACCTGCCGTCGCCGGCCGTCTACGATCTGGTCGTCGCCAAGCCGGGCTTCGCGTCCGACGTGCAGCGGGTGGACCTCGCCGGCGGGGAGAAGCGCGCCGGCGTGACGCTCGTGCTGCGCAGCGGCGACGGGCTGATCTCCGGCACCGTCACCGGCCCGG
>JBIQMQ010000068.1:0-5586 GCA_044463185.1 Nakamurella lactea
TCAGGCCGGGCGGGATGAACGGGTTCCGCGACCGGGAGGTGTGCCAGAAGAACGCTGCGAATCCGATCACTGCCGCGGCACCGACGGCGACGAGGAGAGGCGCGTTGCGCGACGTGATGCCGTCCGCGAGCGAGCTGGCGGCCAGCATCGTGGCCAACAGACCGACGCCGAGCAATACCAACCCGGGCATGCCGAACGCCGGTCGCCGCCGCCCCGGAGCTGCTGCCCCGCCGCGGCCCGGTCCGTGGACGGCGTCATGCGCGCGGTCAATGCCGACGGCCGTCCGGTCCTTCGGGATGTAGCGCAGCGCGAGCAGCACGATCAAGAGACCGATCGGGACGTTCACCAGGAAGATGTCGCGCCAGGACGCGTAGGTGACGATGAGGCCGCCGAAGATCGGGCCGATCATGGCGCCGATCGGGAAGATCGAACCGAAGAGTCCCACGGCGCGGTCCCGGGCGGAGCCGAAGTGGTCGACGATGATCCCCGTGGCCGACGGGGTGAATCCGGCGCCGCCGGCCGCCTGCACGGCCCGCAGCACGATGAGCGTGCCGATGTTCGGCGCCAGCCCGCAGGCCAGCGACGCGATCGTGAACACCGCCACCGACCACAGGAACACGCGTCGGCGGCCGTAGCGATCGGACAGCGTGCCGGCGAGCGGCAGCATCAGCACGAACCCCAGCGCGTACGCGGTGATGGTCCAGCCCGCCCAGTTGATCGACGTGTTCAGGCCCTGCTGCAAGGTGCGTAGCGCGGTGGCGACGATGGTGCCGTCCACCGACATCGTCATCAGCGCGAGCGCGACGGCCGTGAAGATGACGCCGCGGCGCACGGGGGGAGCGACGGCTGCGGGCCGGTCGGCTTCGGAAGCCCGCGGCTGGTCCGGCCCGGGGCCGGGGCCCCACGGAGCGGACGTGGAGGTGGACGACGCGGCGTCATCCACCACGTCGTCCCCGGCGGTTGCGTCACCGCAGCCGGTGCCGCTCGGCCCCCGTGTCGACGTCACGATTCACTGTATTCCGGCGCATCGAGCCAGGGCTGTGACACCTACCACGACACCTACCACGACACGTGCCACCGCAGCGCCGCGTCGAAGCGCTGTCAGTCGATGCAAGGCACGTCGCTGGCGTGGATCGCGTCGCTGGGCAGCGTGGTGGACCTCGCCGATGTCGCGGCGGTGGCCGCCGTGGTGGGGGCGACCGTCGGGAGCTGATCCGCGGGGATGACCGGCATGTCGGTGCCGACGACCACCAGCAGGTGCCCGGCCTCCACCGTGTCGTCGGCCACCGGCTCGCCGATCTTCAGCGTGCTGGCGACCAGCGCGGCAGCCGCCTCGCCCCCGGCCGGGTAGTGGATCGTGGTCTTGACCTGCTGATTGTCGGGGGTGACCCCGGGATAGTCGGAGAGTTGCCCCCGCTGGAAGCCGGCCGCCGCGACCACGGTCCCGGTCTGCGCCGCCATGCCCGGCGTCTCGGTCCCGTTCTGCACGTCCACGATCACCGCGGACCGGTTCACCGAGATCTTCGCCGGCGCGGACGTGGTGGTCTCCACCTTGTCCGTCATCAGATTCGCGAAGAACGCCTGCACCTCGCCGGTGTCCGACCTCAGTGCCGACTTGCCGTTGATCATGTCGCTGCCGTGCGTCGGGATCGTCGTGAACGTGATGTTTCCGCTGGTCAGGTTTATCATCTGCTGCGCGAAGCTGAGCAGGTCGAAGCCCTTGTCCAGCACCAGCGAGCGGTTCGCCGCATCGATCAACTTGGTTAGCTTGCTGGGACTGGTGAGCGTCCCGACGGACAGGATCTTGTCGGCGGCGGCGCCCAAAAACGCCTGCTGACGGCGGATTCGCGCGAGGTCCTCGCCGGGCAGGCCGTGCCGCTGGCGGACGAACGAGAGCGCGTCGCTGCCGGACACCTCGAAGTGCCCGGCCGGGAAGTCCGCCCCCGACTGGCGGTCCTTCACGGCCTTCTTCAGACAGACCGGCACGCCACCGATCGCGTCGGACAGCAGGTAGAAGCCGATCAGGTTGACCTCGGCGTAGTGGTCGATCTTGATCCCGGTGAACTGCTGCAGCACCTTGATGAGCATGGTGCGGCCGGCCTCCTGGGACCGCCGCTGCAACTCCGCCTGATCCGAGACCCCTTGGGACACAAGGTATTCCCGCTCGTAGGTCATGGCCGAGCCGTAGAACGAGTTGATCTTGTTCGCCTTGTAGGGTCCTTCGGTGCCGTCCGAATAGGGACCCACGACGCCGGGGGCAAGCACCACATCGTCGCCGATCCAGGTGTCGCGCGGGATCGAGATGGCGGTGGCCCTGGCGCCATTGCCCGGCACATGGACGATCATCAGCGTGTCGGTGGACACGCCGCCGCCGTCGAGCTGAGTGCTGACGGCCCGGAGCTCCTCCGGCGTAAGAGGGTTGCCCTCCGCGTCGGTGCGGGCGTCCGACCCGACGATCAGGATATTCATCCCGGTGGTCGCCGGAACTTCGATGACGTTCCCCTGGGCATCGGTGGTGCGGGTGACCACGCCGACCGACCCGGCCTTGTCGGTCGCGTCCGACGCGTTGTGCGGGGTACCGCCGACGGCTGCCCAGGCGAGCCCCGAACTGACCAGGAGCGCGACCGAGACCAACCCGGCGATGATGCGACCGAGGATGACGCGGCCCGAGGCCCGGCCCCGGCCGGACGGCTCGTCCGGTCCCGGGGGCCCACCGCCGCGTCGTGGACCGTGCGGCGGAGGAGAGGGTGGTCCGCCGCCGCGCCGCGGATATCCGTAAGGCGCTCCGGCGTCATGGCCGTACGGGACTGCGGGCTGGTACGGCTGGTACGCACCGGGTGGCTGATTGCCGGGATAGGGATACCCGGCCGGGCGCGGCTCGCCGTGCGGGTCGGCCCAACCCGGATCGCCCGCGCGTGCCCACGCATCCGACCGGCGGCCGCTGCGACCGGGCTCCGGTCGTAGCACCTGCGTGTCGTCGTCGCGCCCGTAGCGCGCATCGCGGTCACCGGGCCACGGCGGACGGCCCGGGTACCGGTCCTCGGGCCAGTCGCCGGGCCGTGCGCCACGGGGCGGTTCACGGAAGTCGTTCACGGCGTGGTCCTTGGTGTCTGCGCTGCGGCGGGGCGGGCAGCGTCGGCCGGGTGCGCAACGGAGCGCACGCTCCGCCGCGAGTCGGTGTCAAGACGTGCAGCACGCCGCGACGGTTGCCTCGGCGGCAACGGCTGAAGGACGAGAACCACGGTGATTACAGTACGGTCGATCCGGCAGCGCATGGCGGAACCTGCCGGCCCGCGTGCCACGCGAGGAGGGCGCGCCCCGCGCTGAAGGTCGGTGCTCGAGGCAGGACGAGGTGGCAGGGAGGCGGGTCGCACCGTGACAGCGAACGAGTCGGGCGACGGCCGGATGTCGGAGGTCGACGCGGTGGTGCTCGTCGGCGGCCAGGGCACCCGGCTTCGGCCGCTGACCCTGTCGGCCGCGAAACCGATGCTGCCCATCGCCGGCGTCCCGTTCCTGGCGCACCTGCTGTCGCGGATCCGGCAGGCGGGCATGACCCATGTGGTGCTGGGCACGTCGTACCGGGCCGAGACGTTCGTCGACTATTTCGGCACCGGCGAGGGCTTCGGCCTCGACATCGAGTACGTGGTGGAGCGCGAGCCGCTGGGCACCGGTGGGGCGATCCGCAATGTCGCCGACCGACTCCGCGGTGACACCGCGATGATCTTCAACGGCGACATCCTGTCCGGCGCGGATCTTGGCGCGCTGCTCGGCGTGCATCGTGACGCGGACGCCGATGTGACGCTGCACCTGGTCCGGGTGGCCGATCCCTGCAGGTTCGGCTCGGTGCCCACTGACGATTCGGGCCGGGTGCTGGCGTTCGTGGAGAAGTCCGACGATCCGCCGACTGATCAGATCAACGCCGGCTGCTACGTGTTCCGTAGGGACGTCCTCGAGGCGATCCCGGCCGGCCGGGTGGTGTCGGTGGAGCGCGAGACGTTCCCGGGCCTGCTCGCCGCCGGCGCCAACGTCCGGGGCTACGTGGACTCCTCCTACTGGCTGGACGTCGGCACGCCGGAGTCGTTCGTGCGGGGTTCGGCCGACCTCGTGCTGGGAGTTGCACCCACGGCGGCGCTGCCCGGTCCGGCCGGGACCGCGCTCATCCTCGAGGGGGCGCGCGTGCACCCGGAGGCCGTCGTCGAGGGCGGCGCGACCATCGGTGAGGGGGCCACGGTGGCGGATCGGGCGCGGGTCGACGCCTCGGTGGTGTTCGCCGGCGCCCGGGTCGAGGCCGACGCGCAGGTGGTGCGGTCGGTGATCGGGGCCGGCGCAATCATCGAGGCAGGAGCGGTGGTGACCGACGCGGTGATCGGCGACGGCGCCGTGGTCGGAGCGCGCTGCGAATTGACCTCGGGCATCCGGGTGTGGCCGTCGGTGACGCTCCCCGCGGGCGGTGTCCGCTTCTCCGCGGATGCGTAGCCCGAAGCCCCCCGCATCACCGGGATTTCCGGATCACCCCTGGAGCCTCCGGATCACAACGACTTTGGGTACATCACAACGACTTTGGGCCCCGTAATACACGCAATGTCGTTGTGATCCGGGGATGGGCGCGAGCGAGGGCGAGGCGGACGGCGTCGCCCAGGCCGTCAGCCTCCGCGCCGTCCGGCAGCGCGTCCACCGGCCAGAATCGCAGGTCTTTCGATTCGGCCGACCGCACCGGCGTCGCCCCCTCCGGAGCGATCGCCACGAAGCGCACGTCGAAATGCCGGGTGGCCACGCCCAACGAGCAGGTGATCGGGTGGATGTCCAGGGCCACCGGCACCGGATCGAGCCGCAGGCCGTCGATGCCCGACTCCTCCCGCGCCTCCCGCAACGCGGCCGCAGCCATCGACTCGTCACCATCCTCGACGTGCCCGCCGAGCTGCACCCACAGCCCCACCCTCGGATGCAGGGTCAGCAGGGTATGACGCCGATCCGCCGAGAGCACGATCGTCGAGGCGGTCAGGTGCCCGGGCACGCAACTCCGGGCGGTCGCATCCGGACGCGCGGAGAGCAAGGTCAAAAACGCCTGCCTCAGCGCGTCCTGGCTCCGGTTGGGCGGCTGCCACGACAGCAGCAGGCTGCGCGCCGAGGCCCCGAGCGCTCGGTGGCCCTCGCTGGTGGCGCCCAGCGCATCGTGGCGGCCCAGCTCGATGGCCAGATCGGTGCCCAGCCGGAACAGGTCTGTCGAAGCATCCCGGATCAGGGCCGCTCCACCGCGCATGACGCCGCCCGTGGCTCCCGCCGCCAGTCCGGGGGCGTCCAGGCCGCGCACGATGGCGACGGGAACCCCGGACAGCTTCCCCTTGACCAGATCCGCCGCGGCGGCCAATTCGTCGCCGACCGCCACCTCCGTGACGACGAGCTCGTTGCCGAACTCGTCGACGCCGCCGCGATGGTCGTCGAGCACGCGCAGCCCGGCGGCCCCGATCGCCACGTCGGTGACCCCGTTGCGCCACGCCCGGCCTTGGGTGTCGGTGACGACGACACCCACGCGCCGGCCGCGCTCGGCGATGGCGGCCGCCAGGGCGGCGGCGGTGCCGTCGGGAT
>JBIQMQ010000068.1:5686-12207 GCA_044463185.1 Nakamurella lactea
CGGGCGATTGCGAGGCCCGCGAGCAGATTCGTGACGGGACCGGCTGCGGCCACCAACGAGCCCCACCAGCGGAAGCGAAACCGGCCCGGTCGAACCGTGACCGCGCCGCCCGGCAGCGGGATACCGCCGATGGCCAGCAGGATCACCGGAATGATCAGGCTGTTCGACGCATCGACGTAGCGAGCGGGGTTCAAGGTGAGATAGCCGCTGTCCCGCACCGAACGGTCTCCACCGGCGAGAGCCATTGCGGCATGGGCGAACTCGTGCAAACACAGGGTGATGATCCAGCCGCCCAGAACGGTCGCGAAGACCCACACGCCGAGCGGCTCGGTACCGCGGTGGGCGAGCACGGCGGCAACCGCGGTCGCCACGCAGATCGCCGGGAAGATCCAGCCGCCCGAATGCCGTGTGCTCATCGCCCCCGAGTGTGCCCGATACGCCCCGTCGCCGGTCCGCCGGGTACGAAAATGCCGATGCGCAAACGGTTTTTGCCGCCATACCACAGACTCCGGCCTTGACGCGGGGCGGGACACACCTGTGTAATCACAGTCGTGTGATTCGTTGTTCCGGTCGGTGGGAACTGGTGGGGAACGTTGCCGAAGGCGGCGGGCGCCACCCGGACCGCATCGGCAGCAGCACACAGTCAGTACCACCGACTCGGCGCGGCACAAGTGGCTGACGGCGACCGGAAAGGAGCGGCCATATGACCACGGGCCCTGAAGACCCGCGGATGCGGGAGATCGCGGCCGCGATCCTCGGTACGTACAGCAGCGACGACGACCGCTGGCAGGAACGGGCACTGTGCGCGCAAACCGACCCGGAGGCGTTCTTCCCGGAGAAGGGCGGCTCCACGCGCGAGGCGAAGAAGATCTGTGAGGTGTGCCCGGTCCGGGAGCAGTGCCTGGCGTACGCGTTGGAACACGACGAGCGGTTCGGCATCTGGGGCGGGCTCTCCGAGCGGGAGCGCCGCCGACTCAAGCGCGCCGCCGGCTGACGGCCCCGCGAGTCACTGCCCGCCGTCGCCCAACACCGCGCTGAGCTGCTCGTCCAACACATCGACGACCAGATCCATCAGGTCCGCCGAAGCGGAGGCACGCAACTCCAACGGGCGCCGATACACCACGACCCGGGCCTTGGTCGGCCGTCCGCGGCGGTCCACCCCCGGCGGGAAGAACCGCGCCAGCGGGACCCCGTCATCCACCACGACATCGCTGGACGAGACCACCGCGCCGGCCGGGACCGACGGCACGTCGTCGACCGCGAATTCGATCAGCTCCAGCTTGCCGGGCCACCGGCCCTCCAGCTCCACGACGGCGTCCATCACGACCTGGTCGAACAGCTCCGCTCGGGTCCGGTAGCCGGGCACTTCGGGGGGAAGCAGCGGCATGCGCAGACCACGCTCATGCCGGTCCTGCCGTGCACGCCGCATGCGGGCGGGTCTCGCGGCAGCCCCGGGGCGGGGCGGGGGTGCGGACGACGTCATGATGCCGCCAGTCTACGAGGCGGCACCGCACCCGGCGCGCCGCTGGCACGCCCGCCCGCATCCGGACTAGGCTCCGGGCCGTGACCACTGTGCGCCGATGCTCCCGAACGGGGTGCGCCCGTCCCGCGGTAGCAACGCTCACGTTCGCCTACTCGGAATGCACCGCCGTGGTCGGACCCCTGGCGCGCAGCGCCGAACCGCACTCCTACGACCTGTGCGCGGACCACGCCACCGGACTCACCGCCCCCAGGGGATGGGACATCGTCCGGCCCGACGGCGACTTCGCGGAGCCGGATCCGGGTCCGGACGACCTGGAGGCGCTGGCCGACGCCGTCCGCGAGGCGGGCCGAGCCGAGCGCATCGGAGACGCGCCCCAGCCGGTCGTCACCGGCCGCCGGGGTCATCTGCGCGTGCTGCGGCTGCCCGAGGAGTAGCCGTCCATGGATGCGGAGGCCGCGCCCGATCGGGCCGTTGCGCAGGCGGCAGCGCTGTCGGCGATCGTCAAGGCGTACGACATTCGCGGGCTGGTGGACACGCAGCTCACCCCCGAGGTGGTCCGCGCCGTCGGTATCGCGTTCGCCGAGTACATCGCCGACGAGTCCTCTGCAATCGTGATGGCGCACGACATGCGCGACTCGTCGCCCACCTTGGCGCAAGCCATGGCGGACGGCATCACAGCCGCCGGAATCGACGTCATCCACGCAGGTCTCGCCTCGACCGACCTGATGTATTTCGCGTCCGGCAGCCTCGAACTTCCCGGCGTCATGTTCACGGCCTCGCACAACCCTGCGCGGTACAACGGCATCAAGTTCTGCCGCGCCGGCGCCGTGCCGATGAGCCTGGCCGCCGGTCTGGACCGGGTGCGCGACCGGGCCGTCGAAATTCTCACGCAGGGCGCCCCGCCGCCCGTCGAACCCCGCGGCACAGTGCAACACCGCGACCTGCTCACGGCGTACGCGGAGCGGGTGCGCGGCATGGTGGACACCTCGTCGTTGCGGCCGCTGACGGTAGTGGTCGACGCCGGTAACGGCATGGCGGGCATGACGGCGCCCGAGGTGCTGGGCCCGCTTCCGGTGACCGTGGTCCCCCTCTACTTCGAGCTGGACGGCACGTTCCCGAACCACGAGGCGAACCCGCTGGATCCGGCGAACCTCGTCGACCTGCAGGCCGAGGTGCTGCGCACCGGAGCCGACATCGGCCTGGCCTTCGACGGCGACGCGGACCGCTGCTTCGTCGTGGACGAACGCGGCCGGCCGGTGTCGGCCAGCGCCATCACGGCCTTGGTGGCGCTGCGGGAGCTGCGCCGCGCCCCGGGATCCACGGTGTTGTACAACCTGATCACGTCGCGGGCGGTGCCCGAACTGGTCGCGGATGCGGGCGGGACGCCCGTGCGCACCCGGGTCGGGCACTCGTACATCAAGGCCGAGATGGCGTCCACCGGGGCAGTGTTCGGTGGCGAGCATTCCGCGCACTACTACTTCGCGGACTTCTTCCGGGCTGACACGGGGATGGTGGCCGCGCTGCACGTTCTGGCCGCGCTGGGGTCCCAGGACGGGCCACTGTCGGAACTGGTCGCGGGCTACGTCCGGTACAGCCAGTCGGGCGAGATCAACTCGGCGGTGGCGGATGTCGACGCGGTCACCGAACGGCTTCGCGCCTGGGCCGCCGATCGGGGCGGCGTCATCGACGAACTGGACGGGCTGACCATCACGCTGCCGAACGGCGACTGGTTCAATGTCCGCGCCAGCAACACCGAGCCCTTGCTGAGGCTCAACGTGGAGGCCGCCGACGAGGCCGCCATGTCCGCCCTGCGTGACGAAATCCTGGCGCTGATCCGCGCCTGAACGACGCCGCTCGGCGGACGGCGCCCGGTCCGCTACGGTCGTGGGTGAAGGGGCGTCGCAGTGGCCGCCCGGTGCTGCCGGCCGAGAACCAGGTCGGCGATGCGGACGCGGTCGCGAACGGCGGCGACGGTGGCGACTGGGGTCGCCCACGGGAAAGGCACGACACGCACGCTATGGCCATCGACATCGATCCGCACTTGTTGGACGTACTGGCCTGCCCGGCCGACGATCACGGACCACTCCGTCTCGGCTCGCCCACGGATCCCGACGCGCCGGCACTGACTTGTACGCAGTGCGGCCGCAGCTATCCCGTGCGGGACGGGATACCAGTGTTGCTGCTCAGCGAGGCGGACGGAGAGGCGTCGTGATCACCAGACGCTGCGAGAAGGACGTGGCCGCATGGAGCTGATGCGCAACAAGATTCGGCCCTATGCCTGGGGATCGCGCACGGCGATCGCCGACCTGCTCGGTGAACCGAGCCCGTCCGCGCACCCGCAGGCCGAGCTGTGGATGGGCGCGCATCCCGACGATCCCTCCGTGCTGGTCGACGGGGACCAGGAGCGGACCCTGCTCGACGAGGTGCGTGCCGATCCGGTCGGCACCCTCGGCGACGGCGTGGTGGCCGAATTCGGCGACCGGTTCCCGTTCCTGCTCAAGGTGCTCGCGGCCGCCGAGCCGCTGTCCCTGCAGGCGCATCCGTCGGCCGAGCTGGCGCGGCGCGGATTCGACGCGGAGGAGGAGGCGGGGATCGCCCGCAGCGACCCGAACCGCAACTACACCGATCCGTGGCCCAAGCCCGAGATGATCTGCGCCCTCACCGAACTGCATGCACTGTGCGGGTTCGCCGAGCCGGCACACACCGTCGCGCTGATCGAAGAGCTCGGCGTGCCGTCACTGAAGCACTACCTGGGCCTACTGGCCGGCCAGCCGGATGCGGAGGGCACCCGGGCGCTGTTCTCGACGCTCATCACCATCCCGCCGGGCACCATCGCCGCGGTGTTGGACGGGGTGCTGGCCGCGTGCGTGGCCAAGGTCCGCGAGGGAACCAGTCCGTTCCTGCCGCACTACCGCACCGCCCTGGAGCTGGCCGAGCGGTACCCGGGCGACGCCGGCGTGCTGGCGTCGCTGATGCTCAACAGGGTGACGCTGCAGCCGGGGCAGGCCCTGTTCCTGCACAGCGGCAATCTGCACGCCTACCTCGCCGGCACCGGCGTGGAGATCATGGGCAACTCGGACAATGTGCTGCGTGGCGGGCTCACCCCGAAACACGTCGACGTTCCCGAGTTGATGCGGGTTCTGGACTTCACGCCGGGCCCGGCCGAGGTGCTGGGCGGGTCGCCGGACGACGGCGACGACGCCGAGACGGTGTACCGCACTCCGGCGCGGGAGTTCCGGCTCACCCGCCTGTGCACGGATGCGAAGCCGCGCGACCTGACCCATCCGGGGCCGCAGATCCTGCTGGTCACGGAGGGTTCCGTCACGGTTGAGTCCGCGGACCGCAGCCTGGAGGTGCCCCGCGGCCGGTCGGTGTGGGTGCCGGCCTCCGAGCGCGATGTGCGAGTTTCCGGGGAAGGCCAGGTGTTCCGCGCCACCGACGGGCTCTAGCGAGCTGCGCCGTAGGGAGCGGAGCGCGGAGCGAGCCATCCAACTCTGTGAGCGACGCCGCAAGCGGCAGGCGCCTTCGCCGCCCCGTGTGCGCCCACGCGAGGTGCCGCTGCAAGGATGGGGTCACCGCAGCGGACAGTTCGTGAAGGAAGGCTCGCCCATGTTCGAATCGCTCCTGGTGGCCAACCGAGGGGAGATCGCCCGGCGGGTGATCCGCACCGCGCGCCACATGGGTCTGCGCACCATCGCGGTTCACTCCGAGGCGGACATCGACCTGCCGTTCGTGGCGGAGGCCGACGAGGCGGTGCTGCTGGGCCCGGCTAGCCCTGCCGAGTCGTATCGCAACGTCCAGGCCGTGCTGCAGGCGGCTCGCGCCACCGGCGCGTCCGCGATCCACCCCGGCTACGGCTTCCTGTCGGAGAACGCCGACTTCGCGCGGGCGGTGGTCGACGCCGGCCTGGTGTGGGTAGGGCCGTCGCCCGAGGCAATCGTCCAGATGGGGGACAAAGTCGCCGCGCGCAACATGATGGCTGCGGCCGGCGTACCGGTATCCCCGGGCACCCAGGACCCGCCGGACGACGCCCCGACGGCCGTCGCGGCCGCGGCCGGCATCGGCTACCCCGTCATGGTGAAGGCGGGCGCCGGCGGCGGCGGCATGGGCATGGCCATCGCGGCCGACGAGGCCGAACTGGCGGCGACCTTCGACAAGGTGACGTCGTTCGCGGCCCGCACCTTCGGCGACGGCCGGGTGTTCATCGAGCGCTACTTCCCGGCGGTGAGGCACGTCGAGGTGCAGATTCTGGGCCTGACCGACGGGCGCGTGCTGGCCCTCGGGGAACGCGACTGCTCGGTGCAGCGACGCAACCAGAAGGTGGCCGAAGAGACACCGTCCCCGGCGGTCGACGCCGACGTGCGCGCCCGCATGTTCCAGGCGGCATCCGCCGCCGGCGGGGCGGAGGGCTACGTGGGCGCCGGCACCGTCGAGTTCCTGCTCGACCCGGCCACCGGTGAGTTCTACTTCCTGGAGATGAACACCCGCCTGCAGGTGGAGCACGGCATCACCGAAGCGGTGCTGGGCATCGACCTGGTCGCCGAGCAGCTCCGCATCGCGGCGGGGGAGCCGATCGGGTTCGACCCCGCCGCGGTGACGCCCCGAGGGCACGCCATCGAACTGCGCATCAACGCCGAGGATCCCAAACGTTTCCTGCCCGGACCGGGCCACATCACCGAATGGATCGAACCTGCCGGCGACGGCGTGCGTGTCGACGCCGGGTACACCGGCGGCAATACCGTCACGCCGTTCTACGACTCGCTGATGGCGAAAGTCATCACCTTCGGCGAGACACGTGCGGAGGCACTTGACAAAGCGGCTCGCGCGGTCGAAGGGTTTACTATCGTCGGGCCGAAATCGAACCTCGCGTTCCAGGCGGAACTGCTGGCCAACGCGGAATTCCGGTCCGGAAAGTACGACACCGGCCTGATCGGCCGTATGCGATCGTGAGACCGGCATCTACCGATGCGGGGATAGTGTCCCGCATCACGGGCGTGTCATTTGCTGCCCGCCCGTGACGTCGGTAGGTTCAGTGCGG
>JBIQMQ010000069.1:0-9940 GCA_044463185.1 Nakamurella lactea
GAGGGCGCCAACATGCCGTCCACGCCGGAGGCGGTGCACGCGTTCAACGAGGCGAAGGTGCTGTACGGCCCGGGCAAGGCGGCCAACGCGGGCGGCGTCGCCACCTCCGCGCTGGAGATGCAGCAGAACGCCTCTCGCGACTCGTGGAGCTTCGATTACGCCGAGGACCGCCTGGCGGACATCATGCGGTCGATTCACACGCGCTGCGCCGACACCGCCGAGCAGTACGGCGAACCGGGCAACTACGTGGTGGGTGCGAACATCTCGGGCTTCACGCAGGTGGCGAACGCGATGCTGGCCATGGGCCTGATCTGACCCGTCGCACGACTGCCGGTCGGTCGGAGGGGGTGGGGCGTCCGCCCCCTCCGACCGGCCGGCAGTTCCCTTTCCGGGCGCGGGCCGGTGACCCCGGGTCACAGGCCCTCCCGGTAACCCTCGGGGTCACAGGCCCTCCCGGTCACCCCCGGGTCACAGGCCCTCCCGGTCACCCCCGGGTCACAGGCCATCATGTAGGGATGACGCAGCCCACGTCAGTTCCCCGGCGGCGTGCCCGAGGCACCATCGGCCTGGTCGGCCCGGCTTTCGTGGCGGCGGTCGCCTACGTCGATCCGGGCAATGTCGCCGCCAACCTGCAAAGCGGCGCGCGCTACGGCTACCTGCTGCTGTGGGTGCTGGTGATCGCGACGGCCTCTGCCGCACTGGTGCAGTATCTGTCCGCGAAACTGGGCGTGGTGACGGGGGCTTCGCTCCCCGAACTGGTGCGGGACCGACTCGGCCGCCGCGGCCGGTTCGCCTACTGGCTGCAGGCCGAGGCCGTGGCCATGGCCACGGATCTGGCCGAGGTGATCGGCGGGGCCGTCGCCCTGAAACTGCTCTTCGACCTGCCGTTGCTGCTCGGCGGGGTACTGGCCGGCGCCGTCTCGCTCGGCCTGTTGCTGCTTCAGAGCCGGCGGCGCCAGGCCACGTTCGAGCGAGTGATCACCGGCCTGCTGTTGCTGATCACCGTCGGATTCGTCGCGGGCCTGTTCGTCGCCCCGCCGTCGCCGTCCGGAATCGTCTCCGGCCTCGTCCCCCGCTTCGCGGGCTCCGACTCGATCCTGCTGGCCAGCGCGATGTTCGGCGCGACCGTGATGCCGCATGTCGTCTACCTGCACTCGGCGCTGACCCGGGACCGGTTCGGGGCGACCGAACCGGGCGAACGCCGGCGGCGGCTGCTGATCGCCACCCGCGTCGACATCGCTGCCTCCATGACGCTGGCCGGCGGCGTGAACATCGCCATGCTGCTGCTCGCCGCCGTGGCACTGCCCGGACTCAGCGGCGTGGACACGATCGCCGGCGCCCATGCCGCGATCTCGCAACACGTGGGTGACGGAATCGGCGTGTTGTTCGCGTGCGGCCTGCTGGTCTCGGGACTCGCCTCCACCTCGGTGGGGTGCTACGCCGGGGACGTGATCATGCGCGGGTTGATGTCGTGGTCGATCGGGCTCACGGCGCGCCGCGCCGTCACCCTGGTGCCGGCTCTGGCGCTGCTGTCGCTCGGTCTGGACCCCACGGTGCTGCTGGTGCTGTCGCAGGTGGCGTTGTCGTTCGGGTTACCGTTCGTGTTGATCCCGCTGGTGCGCCTCACGTCGGACCCGGGCCTGCTCGGCACGGCCGCCAACCGCCGGGGCACCACCCTGGCGGCATGGTCCGTGACGGCGGCCATCGTGGTGCTGAACACAGTGCTCGTCGCCGGCCTGGTGCTCGGCGGCTGACCTCGGCCGCAGCCCGGGCGACGAAAGAGAAGGCCGGTCGGGCGACCCCGCTAGGCCGCCTCATGGGCCAGCGCGTCGACCGCCTGCTTCAGCTGTCGGATCCCGTCGGCGAACGCCGCCGGCTCCGGCAGCAGCGACAGCGCAAGCGCACCATCCCCCGCCATGTCGTAGAACCAGCCGGGGTGTACCGCCAGGTGGGCGTCGCGCAGCAGTTGCTCCGCAAGCCCCTCGAAGGCGACGTGCCGGGGCACGTCGATGACGACGGTCCAGCCGCCCTCGCAGCGCCGCACCCGGTAGCCGGTGCCGTCCAGTAGCGTGCGGGTCGCGGCCAGGTTCGTCGCCAGGCGGTGCCGGGTGGCTGTCACCGACTCCGCGGCGAGCGCCAGCAGATCCGGAAGGGCGTCGGCCACCGGCGCACTGACCGGCAGGAAGGCGTCCGCGATCGAATCCAGGGCGTCCCGGACCGCGGGGAGTTCCCCGGGCGGCCCCGATAGCCGGAGCCAGGCGAGCTTCAGGTGCGGGGCGCACAGCAGCTTGGACAACCCACCGAGGGCGAAGGTCACGACCCGCTGCTCCCCCGCCAGCGTCGTGGGTTTGCCCTCCAGCGGGAACGCGCCGAAGACTTCGTCGGAGATGACGGCGATGCCGCGCGCCTCACAGGCGCCCAGCAGGTCGTCGCGCCCCGCGTCGAGATAGGCGCCGGTGGGATTGCCGGGGTTGACGACGACCACGGCCCGCAGCCCCGGATCGTTCGCCGCCTCGGCCAGCGACGCGTGGTCGAGGATCCAGCCGTGCGGGTGTGCGTAGTGGTAGCGGTATTCGGGCGTGCGCACACCACTGAGCCGCGCGATGGGCGGAATCAGCGGGTAGCCGGGGCCGGGCACGGCCACCGCCTGCCCGGGGTCGGCGAGCAGCGCCATCAGCCAGGCGTACGCCTGCGATGTCGACGAGGTGAGCCAGTAGTCGTCCGGGTCGCCGCCGTACTGCTCGGCCAGTGCCTCGCGGGCCGTGAGCGGCCCGCGAGGATGCGGCTGGTAGCGGCCGGACCCGCGGACGTGTCTCTCGACGGCGACCGGCACGCCGGGGTGGGTGAGGCCGTGGCGGGTCGGGTTGGAGTCGGAGAGGTCGGTGACCGCGATGCCGGCGGCTGCGAGTTCGGTTCGGGTCTTCGCGATGTCGTTCAGGCCGCCGTGCGGGGCGGCACGGTCGGCGAGGTGCACCCGTTCATCGTAGGTGCGCCCGGTGGCGGCGCCGGTAGGCTGCCCGGATGCACAAGATCTTCCGGATGAGCGTCGCCGCGGTGTACCCGCTGTACCTGAAGAAGGTGGAGCGGAAGGGCCGCACCAAGGACGAGCTGGACCAGGTGATCAAGTGGCTCACCGGCGTGGATGACGACGGCCTGACCCGGCACCTCGCCGAGGAGTCGACGTTCGCCGACTTCTTCGACGCGGTCACGCTGAACCCGAAGGCCGCCGACATCACCGGCACCATCTGCGGGGTGCGCGTCGAGGAGATCGACGATCCGCTGATGCAGAAGATCCGCTATCTGGACAAGCTGGTCGACGAGCTCGCCAAGGGCAGGCCGATGGAGAAGATTCTGCGTCCGTAGCACCCAGCACGGCGCCGGGCCCGCACGCGGTCAGTCACCGTGGGCGTGCTCGACGGCGCGGGGCTCGGGAATCAGCACCTCCGCCGCTTCGACCCGCCGGCGTTCGTCGTCGTCCATCGCCCGGTGGTCACGCACGTGCACGTACGGCTCCAGCCGCGGCGGAGCGCCGGCGCGGACCACGCGTTCGCGTTCCCGTTCGGAATCGAATTCGAGGCCGAGCAGCACCGCGAGATTCGAGAGCCACAGCCAGACGAGGAACACGATCACAGTCGACAACGGTCCGTACACCTTGCTGTAGGAGCCGGAGAACGCCAGGTAGAGCGCGAACAGACCGGAGAAGATCAGCCAGAGCACGACGGCGACCAGCCCGCCCGCTGTGAGCAGCCGGAACCGTCCGTACTTGACGTTCGGGGTGGCGCTGAACAGCAGGGAGAAGAGCAGCGCCACGACGATCACCAGGACCGGCCACTTGGCGATGTCCCACGCCCAGCGCAGACCTTCGCCGACGCCGATCATCCGCCCGACCGTGTCGGCGATGGGCCCGGTGACGATGACGATCACCGCGCAGGCGGCGAGCAGCACGGCGACGGCGATGGTGACCCCCACCCGCAGCGCGAGCGTCTTCCACAGCGGGCGGCCCTCCGGCACGGAGTACACCGCGTTGGACGCGCGGGTGAACGCCGCGACATAGCGGGACGCCGACCACAGCGCCACGAGGATGCCGACGATGGCGATCGCTCCGGATGCGCCCAGACTGCCCTGCACCTGGGTGACGACGGTGTCGATGAAGTCGGCGACGTCGCCCGGTGCAGCGCCCCGGATGCTGTCGACGAACCGTCGAGCGACGCTCGCGTCGATGATGCCGAGCAGCGCGACCAAAACCAGCGCGGCGGGGAAGAGGGACAGGACACCGAAGTAGGTCAGGGCTGCCGCACGGTCGGGAAGCTCGTCCCGCTTCACCTCGCGGAGGGATCGTTTGAGTATGACGGCCCAGCCAGGTCCCTGCTGCGCCTCCCGCTGGGTCGGAGCCGGGTCTGCGGCATCGGCCGCCGTGGGCGAAGTCATCCGTCTGTTCCTTTCCCGAGGGAGCACGATGCGCGAGGCACCGGGCTGGTCGCGTACTAGGTACCCGCATTCGCGGTCGAAACGCGCCGGGCATCTGCCGGACTCGACGCCGGCCGCTTGAACGCCGAGCGGACTGGGCATTTATCCAGCACAAGGCGCCGGTCGACAGGCACGGCGGCGGCACGTCGCCGCACCGTCCTCATAGGCGCCGCACGACGAATCCCCGATCCACGTGATGAAGGAGAACCGGGCACATGGACGCACCCACGACATCCGAGGCGGTCTCATCGGCGGCGCCATCGGCACGCTCCATGCTCACGATCTACCTGCACGACCACTACGCCGGCTCCTGCGCCGGAGTGGCGCTCGTCGGCCGTATCGCCACCCGTCACGCGGGCACCGAGCTCGCCGCCGACCTGCGGTGGCTCGCGGCGCAGATACGTCAGGACCAGGCGTCGCTGCGCGCCATCATGGAGCGGCTCGGAATCCACCCGGTGGCGTACAAGAACGCGTTGGCGATGGCCGGCGAACGCCTCAGCCGGCTGAAGCCCAACGGTCGGCTCTTCCGCAGTTCGCCGCTGAGCACGGTGGTCGAGCTGCAGTCGATGCAGATCGCGGTGTACGGCAAGCGGTGCGGGTGGCAGGACCTGCGCGCGCTCGCCGACAACCTCCCCGCCCTGGATGCGGACGAGTTGGACGGGTTGATCCGGCGAGCCGACGAGCAGATCTCGCGCCTGGAGGACATGCGCGAGAAGTCAGTGGTGCGCGTGCTCGGAGGGCGGCGGTCGTGACGCGGTGACGCTGCCCGGGCCACGAAATTCGCGCGCGAGCTGGTCACTCGGGTGCGGGCGCGTCCGGAGGGCGCTGGCACGTCGGGCAGTGGAAGGCAGGGCGGTCGAAGGGCGGGTCGCCCACCGGTGCTACGCGGATGGTGGAGCCACATCGCTGGCAGCGCTGACCGGCCCGCCCGTGCACGTACCGCGGGGCGGCCGATCCGGCCGCGACCTCCCACTGTGCGCCCGCGCTGCGCAACAGCAGTTCCCGGGCCGTGTGCAGTACCGCGGCCGCGTCCACGTTCCCGCTGGCACGCCACGGCCACATGCGTCTGCGGAACAACGACTCCGACATGAAGATGGTGCCGATCCCGGCGACGACGGTCTGGTCGAGCAGCGCGGCGCCGATTGGCCGCCGCGGCGCCCGGGCGAGGTTCTCCAGAGCGACCGGAAGCCCCGTTGTCTCGAAGTCGTCGGCCATGATGTCCGGTCCGAGCCGGCTCAGCAGCCGAGGCTCGTCCGATGTCGGGAGCACATCCAGTTCGCCCAACAGGTGACCGATGGCCGTCCACTGGGTGTTGCCGAGGACCGCGCGGATGCGGTGGTCGGTGAAACGCCGGCGCAGGTCGGTGGCCTCGATGAACCAGCGGCCGTCCATCCTGAGGTGGGAATGCAGGGTGACGGCGGCGACGTCGTCGTCCCGCGGTGCCAGTCGGATGAGAAGGTGCTTGCCATACGCGCCGACGTCGGTCACGGTGCGCCCCGTCAGTCGCACGCCCCCGAGGTCGCCCCAGCGGAGTTCCGCCCGGGTGAGGACCCGTCCCGCGAGTGCCTGGCCGAGCCGCTCGGCGGTGCGGCGCACCACGTCACCTTCCGGCATGGCGGTCTCCCGGACGCCGGCCCGATGCAGGCTGTCCGTTCCCGGAGTGGCCTGGCGGCGGGATCCGGGCACCGCGCAGCCGCAGCCCGCGGGGTGTCACGGCGAAGCCGGCGTCCCGCAGCGCGCGCAGCGCGGCCGACTCGGATCCGTGCACGGATGCGCCGTCGACGGTCGCCACGATCAGCGCAGCGAGACGACCCGTCTCGATCACCTGCGCCAACGACGATGACGCCGCCCGGAGCGCTTCGGGTTCGTCGGTGAAGGTGAGCATGGTCCGGCCACCTCGCTCGGTGTAGATCACCGGTACGCCCGCGACCAGGCACACCAGAGCACCGGCGCGTCGCGACGGGCGGTGGCCGATCTGCTCCCCAGGCCCGGCTCCGAGCGGATCGGGCCAGGGCAACGCCGCGCCGTAGGGGTTGGCCGGGTCGGCCGCGGCCAGCACCAACGCCTCCCCGGCCCCGGACGGAACGCCCTCGCCGGGCCAGGGCGCACTGCCGGCCGGTGGCGTCGCATCGCCCGGCTTCGGTGCCATCGCCCGCAGCCTGTCCACGGCGCCGGCGTCCGCGAACTGGGCCGCGCCGAGCCCCTCCACGAAGTAGCCGCGGCGGATGCGGCCGCTCTCCTCCATGGCCGCGAGAACGCGGTAGACGCCGGCGAAGCCGCCCGGGACGTCCTCGGCGACGGCGCAGCCCCGGGTGACGACTCCGTAGCGATCCAGCAGGATCTCGGCTGCAGCATGCGTCCGCACCGTCGAATCGGTGTCTGCCTCGGGCAATAGGGACCAGCGGCCGGCGGCGTGCGCCGGGACCAGCACGGCGCGCGTGGCCGCGGAACCGGCGTCGACGCCGGCGCGTCGGCTGGCCAGCACGGCCAGCCGGGACGGGGACCGCATCCGCGCCCGCGGCGAGACCGCGCGCGTGCGATGCACGGTGCGCCCGTCGGCCAATATCGCGCGCAGCGGGGCCAGCGTGTCGCCCGTGACGAGCCCGGCGAACACCAACTCCCAGAGCGCGTCGAGCACCTCCTGCGCGGACGGAACGGGGTGGTGACCCGGCGCGCCACCCCCGTCGGCGGTGAAGTCGGCCGCCGGCATGCCCGCCAGGTCCGCCCGGACGGCGTCGAGCAGCGCCGGGAACAGGAACGCCCCTCCGCGCCGCAGCACGGCGACGATCGCCTCCTCGACCCGGCCGTGCGTCGGGGATGCGGGCTGCAGTGTGAGCGGGGCGGTGTCGCTCGCGTGCAGCGCGATCCACGCGTCGGTGCCCCCGATTCGGCCGTGCGCCGACCAGGTCAGCTCGCCGCTGGACAGCGCATCGTCGAGCAGCGCCGGTGAGTATCCCGGTATCCGGGCCGGGAGGATCAACGACTCCAAGGCCGACGCCGGGAGCAGCGCCCCGGCGAGCTGTTCGGCGGCGCGGAATACGAGGTCCACTCGGCGATCAGAAGCAGGCGGCGCCGCGCCGATGCCGTGCCAGGCGGGCAGGAACCTGCCCAGGGTCGGGTGCGGGACCGGCTCAATCTCGGCGCGCAGGGCGGCCAGCGAGCGTCGCCGCAGCAGCCGCAGCACGCCGACATCGACGAACTCCTCGCCGACTCCGGATCCGTGGGGCAGGAATTCGCCGCGAGCCAGCCGGCCCTCGTCCACCAGGCGAGCCAGTGCGTCCCGCACCACGGCGACGCCGAGCCCGAATCGGGCCGCGACGGTCGGCGCGGTGAACGGCCCGTGGGTGCGGGCGAATCGGCCGAGCAGGCGGCCGATGGGGTCGGTCACCGGTTCGAGGAACACCTCTGCGATACCGACGGGCATTGCGACACCGAGGGCGTCGCGGAGCGGCCCGGCGTCCGCCGGGTCGGCCCACCGTGTGTGGCCCGCGATGCGCACCTCGATCAGCCGTCGTGCCGCGGAGAGCGCGTCCAGCGCGGCGACGAGATCGACGGCGTCGTCGGTGCGCCGGGATATCTCCTCCGTCGACAGCGGGCCGAGAAGGCGCACGAGGTCGGCGATATCGTCCTCGCCGCGGGCGCGCCGGTCGGCGGCGAGGCGCTGCAGCGACTCCTCGACCGAGGCGATCGCGTCCGCGTCCAGCAGATCCCGCAGCGACGGGGCCTCGGCGGCGCCGAGCAGTTCGGCGAGCAGCGCCGGATCCACCGTGAGGGCCGCGGCGCGGCGCTCGGCCAGCGGCGTGTCCCCTTCGTAGATGAACTGCGCGACGGCCCCGAACAGCAGCGACCGGGCGAATGGGGACGGCGCCGGCGTCGTCACTTCCACCACGGACACCTCGCGGGCGGCGATGCGGCGCATCAGGTCGATGAGCGCGTCGACGTCGAACACGTCGGCCAGGCATTCCCGTGCGGCCTCGGCCACGATGGGGAACTCCGGGTAGTCGGAGGCGACCTCCAGCAGTTGCGCCGCGCGTTGGCGCTGCTGCCACAGTGGCTGCCGGCGTCCGATCTGCTGGCGCGGCAGCAGCAGCGCGCGGGCCGCACACTCCCGGAACCGTGCGGCGAACACCGCTGAGCCGCCGAGTTGCTGGGTGACGTCGCGGCGCAGCGATTCGACGTCCAGGACGAGTTCCTCGGCCAGATCCGGCGGGCCGCCGTCGTACTCCACGTCCGGCAGACGCAGCACGATGCCGTCGTCGGAATGCTGGGTCAGTACGTCGACCCGGTGCCGCTCGCGCATGCGGGCCGCGATCACCAGCGCCCAGGGCGCATGCACCGCCGCGCCGTAGGGCGAATGGATCACCACCCGCCAGTCCCCCAGCTCGTCCCGGAATCGCTCCACCACAATGGTGGCGTCGTCGGGCAGTACCCCGGTCGCCTCGCGCTGTTCGGCGAGATATGCCAGCAGGTTGTCCGCGGCGAAGTCGTCCAGTCCGATCGCGGCCAAACGTGTCCGTGCGGCCTGCGGTTCGGCGGTCGCGAGGTCGCGGACGAAGGCGCCGTGCGCCCTGCCGAGTTCCGCGGGCCGACCCGCGGAGTCCGCCTTCCAGAACGGCAGCCGGCCGGGCATGCCCGGCGCGGGGGTGACGTCGACGCGGTCCCGCCCGATCTCGACGATCCGCCACGAACTCGACCCGAGCACGAACACGTCGCCCACGCGGGATTCGTACACCATCTCCTCGTCGAGTTCGCCGACCCGGCGCCCGCCCCGCCGGTCCCGCGGCGCGGACCGAGCCCGCGTTCCGTCGGTCCCCGCCGCACCGGCCTGGCTGTTCACGCCGTCGGCTGCCGGCGCTGCGGCGTCATCCCCGGTGCCTGCTAGAAAGACGCCGTACAGCCCGCGGTCGGGGATGGTGCCGCCGGAGGTCACGGCGAGGCGCTGGGCGCCGGGCCGGGCGATGAGCCGGTCCGTGGCGCGATCCCAGGTCAGCCGGGGTCTGAGCTCGGCGAACCGTTCACTGGGATAGCGCCCGGACAGCATGTCCAGCACCGACTCGAGCGCGCCACGGCCAAGGCTCGCGAACGGCGCCGAGCGGCGCAGCAGCGCGAACACCTCGTCGACCGTGACGGCGTCCATGGCGCAGATCGCCACCACCTGCTGTGCCGCGACGTCGAGTGGGTTGGCCACGACCCGCAGTTCCTCGATCTGACCGCCTCGCATGCGTTCGGTCGCCACCGCTGCGGACACCAGGTCGCCGCGGAACTTCGGGAACAGCACGCCCTTGCTCGGCGCCCCGACCTGGTGCCCGGCCCGGCCGATGCGCTGCAGGCCGGAGGAGACGCTCGGCGGTGATTCGACCTGGATCACCAGGTCGACCTGGCCCATGTCGATGCCGAGCTCCAACGACGAGGTGGCGACGACGGCCGGCAGCTCACCGCGCTTGAGGGCGTCCTCGATCTCGGCCCGCTGCTG
>JBIQMQ010000069.1:10040-11972 GCA_044463185.1 Nakamurella lactea
GCCGGTAGCCGCCGGCCCGGTGAGATCGCCGGCGGCCGAACCGATCTCGGCCATGTCGGGCACGGGCACCACCACGTCGATCGCGACCTGTTTCTCCGCGGGCGGCGCCACGACGGTCACCGGCCGCCCGCCGGCCAGATACCGGGCGACCTCCTCGGTGGGGCGCACGGTGGCCGACAGGCCGATCCGTTGGGCGGGCCGCTCCAGGAGCGCATCCAGCCGGTCCAGCGAGACAGCGAGGTGCGCGCCACGTTTGGTGCCGGCGACCGCGTGGAT
The DNA here is from genome assembly GCA_044463185.1 of Nakamurella lactea. Taxonomy (GTDB): domain Bacteria; phylum Actinomycetota; class Actinomycetes; order Mycobacteriales; family Nakamurellaceae; genus Nakamurella; species Nakamurella lactea_A. The sequence continues at coordinate 10,317 of JBIQMQ010000069.1, forward strand.
CTCGTCGACGATGACGGTGTCGATGCCGGTGAGCGCCTCGCGCGCCCTGCTGGTGAGCAGCAGGAACAGCGATTCCGGGGTCGTGATGAGGATGTCGGCGCCGCGCCGGGCGAAGGCCGCCCGCTCCGCCGCCGGTGTGTCGCCGGAGCGCACTGCGACGTCGATGGCGCGCACGGTCTGGCGGTGGGCGGCGGCCGCCGCGGAGATCCCCGCCAGCGGGGACCGCAGGTTGCGCTCGACGTCCACGGCCAATGCCTTGAGGGGCGACACATAGAGCACGCGGCAGCGTCCGGGCCGGCGCTCCTCCAGCGCGGTGCCGCCGGCCGGGACGGAATTCGTGCCGGATCTCGAGGTGGCGGGGGCGGCGTCATGCCCGGTTGCGGGGGGTGCGGCGACGAGCGCGTCGATGGCAGACAGGAACGCGGCGAGCGTCTTGCCGGAGCCGGTGGGCGCGACGACCAGGGTGTGGTTGCCCTCGGCGATCGACGCCCAGGCACCGGCCTGCGCGGGGGTCGGCGCGGCGAACGACGCCGTGAACCACTCCCGCACGAACGGGGAGAACCGCGCCAGCGCGTCGTGCGCGGACGGCTCGGTCGGGGCATGGGAGGACACCTCGTCATTGTTCCCGCTCGGCCCGACAGAATGGCGCGCCAGGCGGACGGCGCCTGTCTCTTTTGTCCTCAATGCCGCTGCACGTGCAGCGCTTGCTCCTGCTCAGCCGGCGAGGGCCTTGGCGACGAGCTCGACCGTCTGCACCCGCCCGGGCGAGGAATCGAGCGGTTCGGCGTCGTATGCGGCGGCCACGGGCGAGATCATCACCTCGTCGACCTGCCACCGCGCGGCGAAGTCGCGAAGCCCTTGCGCGACGTCCGGCCCGGTCCCGACGAACCACGACTTCCTGGTGGACCGCATCACGTCCTGCCCGGCGGCGTCGAACTCCGCATGCCCGGCCGCGGCCCGCTCGACGCTCTCCAGCGGCACCAGCGGCCGGCCGGTGCGCAGCCGCGCCATCATCCGAAGTTGCGGCAGGGCACGTTCCTCGGCCTCGGCAGCCGTGGGCGCGGCGATCACGTTGGCGGTGAGGAATGTCCGCGGCTCCGGGCACGCCTCGCTGGGCCGAAAACCGTTGCGGTACAGGTCGAGTGCCATCTCCAGCCCACCCATGCCGAAGTGGCTGGCGAAGACGTAGGGCAGGCCCAGTTCCGCGGCGAGGCGGGCGGAATAGTCGCTGGACCCGAGCAGCCACATCTCCGGGGCCCCGGTGGCCGCGGGCGTGGCCCGAATCTCGTAGCTGCCGCCGCGGGCCAGCCGAACGGCCGCCCCCGCGGCGCCGACGAGCTGCTGGATGTCTCGCACGAAATCGGGGAAGCGCTCCACGTCGCTGGTCGTGCCGTACATCCGCAGCAATTGGGTGATGACGGGGTCACTGCCCGGCGCCCTGCCGATCCCGAGGTCGACGCGGCCCGGCGCGAGTGCCTCCAGCGCGGCGAACTGTTCCGCGACCACCAGCGGCGAATGGTTGGGCAGCATGACGCCGCCCGAACCGACGCGGATTCGCGTCGTGCGGGCCGCCGCGGCCGCCGCCAGCACGGGTGGGGTGGTCGACGCGACCGCCGGCATGTTGTGGTGTTCGGCGAACCAGTACCGGGTCAGGCC
>JBIQMQ010000070.1:0-11781 GCA_044463185.1 Nakamurella lactea
CGCCGCGACCGCTATCCGTTCACGTCGTGTAGGTGATGCACGACGTCATGCAGGTGGTAGTGCCCCAGGGACGAGATGGTGAACGTGCCGCCCCCGCCGCGAATACCGTCGCGGGACCAGCCGTCGCCAGGGACGGCGTCATACTCGGCGGCGGCGCGCTCGGTGACCTCCGCCAGCTGCACGGCGACCACGGCGGGATCCTGCGCGTAGTAACGGTTCTCGACGGCGGCGACGTCGCCGTCCCAACTCGCGAAGTGCGGGGAATCCTCGGTGCGCATCTGCCGCACGCGTCCGGCGAACAAGCTGTGCACGTCGCGGGTGTGGCAGGCATACTCCAGGGGCGACCACACCGTCGGCGCCGGGCGCTCATGGACGTCGCTCCGGGCGAGAACCGCGTTCCAGCGCGACACCGAGGCGCGCAGGGCAGCGGCCAGCTCGAGGTCCGCGACCGTCGTCGGGTCGTAGCCGCATTCGTCGCACGCCCGCGTGGTGGTGAACGTCCAGTCCTTGGTGTCCGGTTTCGGCTGCGGCGGCGGGGTCTGCGTCATACCTGCAGACTCTAACCGCCCCGCAGGCGAGCCCTCATGGCGCTGTGACCCTCGCGGCGACCTGCAGTGCCGGGGCGGCGATGCCGTTGGCGACCGTCAGGACGTAATCGCCGGCGGGCACCGCTGCCGTCGCGGCGTTCCCGCACAGGGGGAACCGGTCGGAGACAGGTCTGCCCGCCTCGTCGAACAGGCGCCAGGCCGGCTGGTCCAGGGCGGCGACGGTTCCCGTCGCGCAGGCGTCGTCGCTCACCAACCGCACCGGGCCGGCGGACCGTGTGGTCACTCGATAGAGCTGCGATCGGCCCGGAGCGACGGACGCGTCGATACGCCCGGACGCGGGCAGGTCGGTCGCGGCCGCCACCGACCCAACCTCCAGCGCAGGCCAGCGCTCGGCGAATCCGGAAGGCACGTCGGTACTCCGCGCGGCGGTCGCGAGCGCGACATGCCCTGGGATGAAACCGGTGTCGCCCGTCACCGCCACGTCGAAGGTGCACGCGGCCGCGTCCGGCGCCTGGTTCAGGCCCGCCACGTCGCACAGCCGCGCAGCCACCTTCCGCGCACTCGGGTCGATGTCCACGGATGCCGTCCCGGCGTCCGACTTGGCGGCGCTGGACGGCGGTAGCAGCCGATCGTCCGGCCGCACCCGCCAGGACCGGACCGCGGAATCCACGGATCCGGCGGTGCCGCCGCCGCGAGCCGTAAGGTCGCGCCCGTTGCTCACGGCGCTCGTGCCGAACAGCCCTGCCGCACCGGCGACGGGATGCAGGTGGGCGACCACGGTCAGGCCCAGCGCACCGTTCGCCATCGCCGTCACCATGCCGCCGTCCGGCCACACCAGCGCCATCGTCGCCGCGGTCGTGGCGTCCGCCGGCCACACCCCGGCGACAGCCCCGGCGGACAGTTCGATCTGGGTGAAATCCTGCGCGGCGGGCTGCCTGTCGCCGTTGATCGTCACCGCACCGTTCGCATCGAACAGGACGACGTCGTGCTCCGTCCCGATGGCCACCGCGGACGTCACCGACACGTCGGTGCGGTGCGCCATCGGCGAGAACTGCGCCTGGATCCGATGGCCGGGGTCCCCGATCCGTGCCTCGTACTGCCCGGCCGTCTGCGTGCTGAAGCGCTGCCCGCCGGCCGTGATCACGTGCGGGTCGCCGGTCAGTCCCCCCGCGAACGGCGCGCCTCGGCCCGCGGCATCCAGCAGGCCGATGAGGTCGACACCGGTGCCCGTGAGCGCGTCGGCGAAGTCCGCCGCAGCGCCGGTGCCGGCGACCTTGTCGCCGTCCGGACCGTAGCGGCCCAGGAACCGGCCGTCGGACCGGTACACGTCTCTCGGTCCGCCCGGAACGCGCGTCACGGCGACCGTGCTGTCGGCGCCCACGCCCACGCACGCGCCTGCCGAGGTGCAGCCGACCAGGGATCCGTCCGGCCCGAAGTACCGGTACCAGCCGTCGCCGAGGGTCGCGTACTCCCCGGCGGCACGCCCCACCCAGGTCTGCCCCGCGGACCCGGTGACGATGCCGTGCTGCGGGGACGCGCCGTCCAGCCAGGTCAGCAGGGCGGCGCCGGGCGGACCGCTCGCCGTGGCAGGCGCCGACGTACCGTCCGTCGCCGCGCCCCCCGTGTCCCCATCCGGATCGGGAGGGATCAGTCCAGTCCCGGTCGCCGCCGTATTGCCGGTCGCGGCGGTCTCGCCACCGCCCGCCGTCGCACCGGTCTCCGGGTTCGGCGTCGTGGTCGAAGTGCACGAGGCCAGCGCCAGCAGCGCCACGGCCACGACGCCGCGCGCGACGAAGCCGCGTCCCGCCGCGGCACGTCCCGGCCGTCGCCTGCTGCCCGGGCGGCGTCCGCGCACGAAAGTCGTCATCCCTGTGATCGTCTCGCACCGGACGGCCGGGGTCCAGCCGCCGGCCTGTCCGGCGCCCGTGGCACCTCGGCGGTTGCAGAAGTTACCCGCGAGTAATATCCTGGAACCGGTAGTTACTGGCGAGTAACTTATTGCCGCGTCCCATGTTTCCTTTCCTCTGAGCCGTGACCATTTCCGGAGGTAGCCATGAGCCACTACCGTTCCAACGTCCGAGACCTCGAGTTCAACCTGTTCGAGGTGTTCGGCGCCGACCGCTACTTCGGCCGCGGTGAGTCCGAGATGGACGCCGACTCGGCGCGCGACGTGCTGCACGAACTGGACAAGCTGGCCCGCGGCGCCCTCGCCGAGTCCTTCGTCGACGCCGACCGCAACCCGCCGGTGTTCGACCCGGAGACGCACACGGCACCGCTGCCCGAGTCGTTCAAGGAGTCGTTCCGCGCGCTGTGGGACGGCGAGTGGTGGCGGCTGGACCTGCCGACCGAGCTCGGCGGATACGGGGCGACCCCGTCGCTGCGCTGGGCGGCGTCCGAGCTGATCCTGGGCGCGAACCCGGCACTGCACATGTATGCGGGCGGACCGAATTTCGCCGGCGTGATCTGGCGGAACGGCACGGACGTGCAGAAGCAGATGGCGCAGCGCATGATCGAGAACAGCTGGGGCGCCACGATGGTGCTGACCGAACCGGACGCCGGTAGCGACGTCGGCGCCGGCCGCACCCGCGCCATCCTGCAGGACGACGGCTCCTGGCATCTCGAGGGCGTCAAGCGCTTCATCACCTCCGCCGAGCACGACCTGGCCGACAACATCGTGCACCTGGTGTTGGCCCGGCCGGAGGGTTCCGGTATCGAGGCGCGACCGGGCACCAAGGGCTTGAGCCTGTTCATCGTGCCGAAGATCCTGTTCGACCCGGAGACCGGCGAACTCGGCGACCGCAACGGCGTCTACGTGACCGGCGTGGAACACAAGATGGGCCTGAAGGTGTCGAACACCTGCGAGCTCACCTTCGGGCACACCGCGCCCGCCGTCGGGTATCTGTTGGGCGACGTGCATGACGGAATCGCCCAGATGTTCCAGATCATCGAGTATGCCCGGATGATGGTGGGCACCAAGGCGATCGCGACGCTGTCCACCGGGTATCTCACCGCCCTGGAATACGCGAAAACCCGTGTGCAGTCGGCGGATCTCGCGCAGCAGCGCGACCGGACCGCACCGCGCGTCACGATCATCCACCACCCGGATGTGCGGCGGATGCTGATGCGCCAGAAGGCCTACGCCGAGGGGCTGCGGGCCATCTACCTGTACACGGCGTCGTGGCAGGACAAGATCGCCGTCGCCGGCGGCGAAGCCGGGGTCGACACGGCGGTGGCTTCGGCCGTCAACGACCTGCTGCTTCCGGTGGTGAAGGGCGTGGGATCGGAGCGCGCCTACGAGAACCTGGCACTCGCGCTGCAGGTGCTCGGCGGCTCCGGCTACCTGCAGGACTACCCCATCGAGCAGTACATTCGCGACGCCAAGATCGACACCCTGTACGAAGGCACCACCGGTATCCAGGCGCAGGACTTCTTCTTCCGAAAGATCGTGCGGGACAACGGAACCGCGCTGGGCACGGTCGCCGCGGAGATCGCGGAGTTCATCGCGTCGGCCGGGCCGGGCGACTCGGACGGCCGGTTCAAGGAGGAGTTCGCGCTGCTGGCCACCGCGTTGGAGGACGTGCAGGCGATAGTGGCCCGGATGGTGGGCTTCGCCATGGCCTCACAGCGCGACCCGCGGGCGATCTACCAGGTCGGTGAGCACGCCGTGTCGTTGTTGATGAGCGCCGGCGACCTGCTGATCGGCTACCTGTTGCTGCGGCAGGCGATCGTCGCGCAGGCGGCGCTGGACGCCGGTACGGCCAACGAGCGGGATACCGCGTTCTACACCGGGAAACTGGCCGTGGCGCATTGGTTCTCGCGAAACGTCCTGCCGGAGCTCACGGCGCGTCGCACCGTGGTCGAGGCCGCCGACCTGGCGCTGATGGACGTGCCGGAGGCGGCGTTCTAGGGTCAAGGCCATGCCTACCGCACTGGTGACCGGAGCGAGCTCGGGGATCGGCGCCGCATTCGCGAAGCGTCTCGCGGCGGACGGCTACGGTCTGGTTCTGGTGGCCCGCAACGAGTCTCGCCTCGTCGACGCCCGCGCGGAGCTGCTGGCGCTGGGCGCCCCGGACGTCGAGGTGCTGCCCGCGGACCTCACCGACACGCTGCAGCGTCATACCATCTGCGCGCGGCTGGCCGACGATTCGCGCCCCGTCGACCTGCTGGTGAACAACGCCGGCATGGGCCTCGGCGTCGGCTTCCTGCGCGCCACCGAAGAGCAGCTGCGCCAGCAGCTCGACCTCAACGTGACCGCCGTGATGCTGCTGACCCACGCCACGCTGCCCGGCATGGTCGCGCGTGGCCACGGGGGCGTCGTCACCATCTCGTCGGTCGCGGGCATGGTGCCGGGCCGGGGCTCGGCCTACGGCGCGTCCAAGGCCTGGGCCACGTCCTTCTCCGAGAGCATCGGACTGGCGGTCCGCGGCAAGGGCGTCCGCATGCTGGCGGTGTGCCCAGGCTACGTGCGCACCGAGTTCCACGAGCGCGCCGGCATCGACATGCGCGGCAAACCGGGCTGGATGTACGTGCCGGTGGAAACGGTCGTGGACGAGTCGCTCGCCGCGCTGCGTTCGGGCAAGAGCGTCGTCGTGCCCGGGGCGATGTACAAGGCGTTGATGGTCGCTGCCCGGCTCGCGCCCCGAGCCCTGGTACGCAGCGTGGCGGCGCGGGTCGACCGGGCGAGCCGCGATTGACCTGCGGCGCGGGCGCTACTGCCGGCGCCGGCCGAACCGCACCGCGGCGAGCGCCGCGACCACGAACAGGGCCGTCCACACCACGACGTTCGTCACCGGCTGCCACAGCGGCTCGAAAACCACCTGCCTGCCGTCCGGCGTCACCACATATCCGTCGGTGAGCGCGCGCCGCGCCAACGAGACGTAGCCGTACAACGGCGTGAACTTGGCGATGGTCAGTAGCACGCCGGACAGCGGGAAGAACAGGTTGCCCAGGAAGGCGAGGATCACCAGCGACCCGCTCGCCGCGCCGACCGCCGATTCGGTGCGGAACACCAGGCCGAAGATCAGCCCGTAGATCGCGAAGATGCCCGCGCCGACCAGCAGGATCACCGCGCCCGCGAGCCAGACGGTCGCCGTCCCGCGTGCGCCGGTCGCCGCGCCGATCACGTAGATCAGGCCCACCGGGATCAGCGCCACGATCAGCCCGACCAGGGCTTTGGTCGCCACGAACGCGGCATCGCTGAGCGGCGTGAGCCCCAACTGTCGGCCCCAGCCCTGCATGCGTTCGACGGCCGCGGATCCGCCGATGGACACGGTCGCGGTCACGGCGCCGTAGGCGGCCATGGATAGCAGCACGTACATCGAGACATTGCCGTTGCCCGCGGGCTCGGTCGAGTACGACTGCGCCGCGCCGAAGATCACGTACAGCAGGCAGGGCAGCACGGCGATGAAGAACACGCTGGTGACGTCGCGGAAGAAGCGTTTGAGTTCCAGCCGCAGGTAGGTGGCGTTCATCGGCTCACCTCGTCGGCGGCGGCGGTCAGGGCGACGAACGCCGAGTCCAGGCTCGGCGCCGCGATCTCCAGGTTGCGGGCGCCGAGTTCGGTGAGCAGGGTGAGCGCGGCGGCGTCGGTGTCGACAGCCCGGAAGAAGGCGCGGCCGCCCCGGGTCTCGAGCAGCGTGAGGCCCTCCGCGCCGGCGGCACGGCCCAGCCACACCTCGCCCTGCCCCTCCGGGATATCGACCGACAGCACCCGCCCAGCGCTGCGGGACCGGATCTCGCTGGCTGTTCCGTCAGCCACGATCCTGCCCTTCGCGATGACGACGATCCGCTCGGCGAACGCGTCGGCCTCCTGCAGGTAGTGGGTGGCGAAGATGACGGTGCGCCCGGACCGGGCGTCCGCGCGCATGGTGTCCCAGAACTCCTGGCGGGCGGTCACGTCCATGCCGGCGGTCGGCTCGTCCAGGATCAGCAGCTCGGGATCGGGCAGCAGTGCCAAGGCGAACCTCAACCGTTGTTGTTCTCCCCCAGAGCATTTCGACACCCGGCGGGAGGCCAGCGAGGCGATGCCGGCGCGTTCGATCACCTCGTGGACCGGCCGTGCCGTCTCGAACGTGGAGGCGATGAGCCGCACGGTCTCGCCGACGGTGAGGTCGTTCAGCAGCCCGCCGCTCTGCAGCACCGCCGACACCTTGCCGGCCCGCACCGCTGCCCGCGGCGCCATGCCTGCCACGGTGACGGTGCCGGCGTCCGGCGGCGACAGGCCCAGCAGCATGTCCAGCGTGGTGGTCTTGCCCGCGCCGTTCGGGCCGAGGAACGCCAGGATCTGCCCGGCCGGCACGTCGAGGTCGACCCCGTCCACCGCGCGCAGCGGCGGCGCCCCCCGCCGCCGGAACTGCTTCACCAGCCCGCGTGCGCGGACCGTGAGCGCGGCATGGTCGTCCCGTCCGGCAGGGCCCTGCACCATCGTCATGGCACCTCCTTGGGGCGCGACGCTTCCCATTGTGCTGGAGCCTTCGCTGCGCCGCCCGATTTCCGGCGGGGTCGCGCGTCAGTCCCGCGTCGCCCCGTCCAGGTGCGGGATCAGCGATTCCATGAGCTCGGGCAGCGAGGTGAGGTGCGGGGCGTGCGCGGCCCCGTCGATCACGACCTCCCGGACGGTGCCGCCGGCGGCGGCGAACGCGTCCAGCACCGTCCGCGTCTGGGCGAGCATGGGCTGCGGTGGGGCGGCGTCCTCGCCCGGGTAGCCGTCCGTGGCGGCCCTGCGGGCGCGCGCCACCGCGTCCATCGCAGAGTCGTCGGAGATGACGCCGTCCGCGCTGCCGCGAATCCACAGCACCGGAGGCTTGGGCTCGATGGTGGCGATGCCCGAGACATCCAAGTACTTCGGCGATATCGCGTTCATCACGCCGCGGGTGCCGGGTGCCCACCCCGGCCACTGGTCCGATGGCGCGACGTCGCCCGGGTAGTTCTCCGGCCCGACCTCGGTGGCGAACATGCCGGCGACCAAGTCCTCCTCGGCCATACCCTCGCCGAGTTCCGCGTCCTCGCCCAGATAGAAGCGCCGCAGCAGCGCCCGTGCGCCGGCGCGGTTGTCGGCCGACGTGTCGTGGTCGGCGAGGGCCCGCACCACCGCCGGCGACACCAGCCCCGCGCCGGAGCCCGCCGCGTCCGGGGCGAGCAGGGCGCCGTGTTCGTCCACGGTGCCGCCGAACCCGTACGGGGAGATCGGGGCGATCAGCGTGATCGACGCGATGCGGTCCGGGGCGTCCAGCGCGACCTGCAGGGCGACGGACCCGCCGAGCGACCAGCCGATCACATGCACGCGCGCAAGGTCCAGTGCATCCAATACGGCCAGTACGTCGTCGGAGAAGTCGCGCACCCCGCGGGTGGCGTCCACCGGCTCCGGATCGGATCCGCCGAAACCGCGCAGGTCGACGGCCAGCGGCCGGAAGCGTTGCGGCATCAGGCGCATCAGCGGCTCGAAGAACACCGACGAACTGATGTTGCCGTGGATCAGCACGACCGGTTCGGCCGCGGACCGCCCGTGCACCTGGCGGACGAACGTCGCCGTGCGGCTCGTGCGGACCTGCGTGGCCGTGATGGTCGGTGGCAGCACGATGACCTCCGTCCGTCGCCGATGCGCGCGACTCCCCGTCCAACCTATCGGGCCGGTATGGAACGCTAGAGGCATGACGCATGTCGAAGCCGACGGCAGCGCCGGCCTGCCTCCCGTCGATCCGGAGCTCAAGTCGCGGCTCGCCGCCCTGGTGCGTGAACTCGCGGTGCAGCACGGCACGTTCACGCTGGCCTCCGGGCTCACCGCCTCCTACTACGTGGACGCACGGGTGCCCACGCTGCACCGCGAGGCGGGGCCGCTGATCGGCCTGCTGCTGCAGCAGCTCACCGCGGACTGGCAGTTCGACGCGGTCGGTGGGCTGACTTTGGGCGCGGATCCGGTTGCGCTGGCCATGCTGCACGCCCCGGGTCGTCCCCTGGACGCGTTCGTGGTGCGCAAGGCGGCGAAGGATCACGGCGTCGGCAAACGCATCGAGGGCCCGCCGGTCGCCGGCCGTCGCGTCCTCGCCGTGGAGGACACCTCCACCACGGGGGGCTCGGTGTTGCAGGCAGTGGACGCTCTGACCGAGGCGGGCGCCACCGTCGTCGGCGTGGCGACCGTGATCGACCGGGAGACCGGTGCCGCCGAAGCCATCGAGGCCCGCGGCCTGCCGTACCGCTACCTGCTGGGACTTCACGATCTGGGGTTGGCCTGACGGATATGACGCTGTCCTCGCACGAAACCCCGTCCCGCGCAGCACTTCCCGCACCGGGGCCGACGGAGTGGGAGGGCGTCACACCGCCGGCCGGGGTAGGCCCGATGCCGTGGCCCTGGCCGGAGGATCCTCGGCTGGATCCGGATTTGTTGGCCGGCGGCGACCGGCGCAACGTGATCGACCGCTACCGCTACTGGCGGCACGAGGCGATCGTCGCGGACCTGGACACCCGCCGGCACCCGTTCCACGTGGCGATCGAGAACTTCGCGCACGACATGAACATCGGCACCGTGGTTCGGACCGCGAACGCGTTCCTGGCCCGCGAGGTGCACATCGTCGGCCACCGGCGCTGGAACAGGCGAGGCGCCATGGTCACCGACCGGTATCAGCACTTGCGGCACCACGACGGCACCGCCGCCCTCATCGATTTCGCCCGTGACGCCGACCTGCCGCTGATTGCGGTGGACAATCTGCCCGGAGCCGTGCCCATCGAGACGGCGGCGCTTCCGCGGGCGTGCGTGCTGGCGTTCGGGTCCGAGTCCGGCGGCATCACCGACGAGCTGCGCGAGGGGGCGGCGCTCACGGTATCCATCGCGCAGTTCGGCTCGACCCGCTCGATCAACGTCGCGGTCGCGGCGGGGATCGCCATGCACACCTGGATTCGGCAGCACGCCGATCTTTCTGCCTCGTGTTAGCCAGGCCGGCATATGTGCCTGCCTGGCTAACACGCGCGGCGCGGGATGGCGGCGATCGGCGGGGGGAGGCGCAGCAGCGCTCCCCGTGCACGGCAGGTCGCGGCGGCCACTCGCATCGCGAACGATAGTGCCGCTGGCCAGTCCACCGGGTCGCCGGCGCGATCGGCCGCGACGATGCGGCTCACCACGGCAGCCAAGGTCGCGTCGCCGGCACCCATGGTGTCCACGACCGGGCCGGGCAGATCGGCGACCGGCACCGCCAGGACCGGCCGCCCCGGCTCGTGCAGGGCCGCGCCCGCCGCCCCGCAGGTGGACAACACGGTGCCGGCGCCGGCGGCGAGAAGCGTTGCAGCGCAATCACTTGCGGACGATCCGTAGAGCAGGGCGGCGTCATCCTCGCCGATCTTCATCAGTCGGCACGCGGCCGCGACGGAGATGACGCCGCGGCGGAATTCGGCGAGATCGCGCATCATGCCCGGCCGCGGATTGGGGTCCACGATCAGCCGGTCGGCGCGGTGGCGCACCGCGCCGAGCACCTCGCCGAGCTGCGCGGCGTCGTCGAACGGGAAGCAGCTCACGACGACGTGCGAGGCGGCGTCCAGCGCCGCCCGGGCGGCGTCATCGATGACGATGCGGCGCCGTTGGGCCGCCTCGTTGAACGTGTACCGCGGCTCCCCACCGATGCGCTCGGAGACGGCGCGCGATGTGCCCAGCGGCCCCCGGGTGGCGATCAGATCCACCTCGTACCGGGCGAGATGGCGGCGGATGGCCGCGCCGTCGTCGTCCTCGCCGACCATGGCGATGAGCAGCGCCGGGACACCGAGCACCCGAAGCCCGACAGCCACGTTCAACGCGGCGCCGCCCACGAAATCACGCGCGCCGCCCTCGTCGCGGATCTCGTCGATCAGCGCGTCGCCGATCACCACGACCTGTGCGTCCGCCACTGCTTCGCTCCTGCCCGGTTCGTTCCGCGGCGACGACCCCCGCACGTTGCCGGTGAGTGACCAACACTAACCGCCGAGCATGATGGGCCTATGAAGAAGGTGCTGCTGCCCGACACGATGCCGCTCAACCCCACCCTGCCGGACGGCTGGCAGGCCGCGGTGGTCGGCGCCCGCGAGCCGATCCCGCCGGAGCAGGCCGACGCGCAGGCGCTGGTCGTGTGGGGGGCCTCCCGCGCGCACCTGGCCTCGGCGGCCGTGTCGATGCCGAATCTGCGCCTGGTGCAATCCCTCTCGGCCGGGGTGGACGGAATCCTGGCCGCCGGATTCGGGCCGCAGGTGGCGGTCGCCGCCGGGATCGGGCTGCACAGCGTGACCGTGGCCGAACATACGGTCGCGCTCCTGCTGGCGTTGGTGCGGCGCATCCCCGACTGCCTGGCGGCCCAGGCCCGGCACGAGTGGTCCCGGGAACTGGGCGGATTGCAGCCGCTGCGGCCGGAAGGCCGGATCACCACGCTGCTCGACGCCCGGATCACGATCTGGGGTTTCGGCAGCATCGGGCAGACGCTGGCGCCGATCCTGGCCGGTTTGGGCGCCCGGGTCACGGGCGTGGCCCGGTCAGCCGGCGAGCGCGCCGGGTTCCCGGTGGTTGCCGACGACGCCCTTCCCGCGATGCTGCCCGAGACGGACGTGTTGATCGACATCCTGCCCGCCACCGAGTCGACCGCAGGGGCGATTGGTGCCGCGGTCCTGGCCGCGCTGCCCCGGCATGCCTTGGTCGTCAACGTGGGCCGCGGCGCCACACTCGACCAGGAAGCCCTGGCCGACGCACTCACCTCCGGGGCCATCGGCGGGGCAGCCCTCGACGTGACCACACCAGAACCGCTGCCGGCCGACAGTTTTCTGTGGGATTTGCCGAATCTCATCATCACGCCGCACGCCGGGGGCGGACGGCCGGTGGGCGCCGACGAGCGCATCACACAGAACCTCACCGCCCTGGAGACGGGCGGGGACCTGCTGCACCGGACCGTGTGAACCCCGGGGCTGCGTCATACCCGATCCGGGGCCCTCGGCCGGTAGGGTGATGTGTCGTGGATATCGACACCGTGAAGACAGTCGCCATGTGGGCGCTGATCGTGATCGCCGTCGTGGGGATCCTGCTGGCCATCGTGATCAAGAAGATCATCGGCAAGGTCATCTCGCTGGTGCTCGCCGCCGTGCTGGTGTTCTTCTGCTGGCAGCAGCGCGACAAGGTCATGGACGCAGCGAACGACCTGCAGGCCGGCGCCTGCTCCACGGCGAACGCCCACCTGCCGTCGTTCTTCGGGATTCGCGTGTCGCTGCCCGACGATTGGTGTACGGCGAA
>JBIQMQ010000071.1:0-11629 GCA_044463185.1 Nakamurella lactea
GCGTAGGGTTTTGGATTTGGCGAACAAGATCTTGTTCGCAAACTCAAAAACCGAACGCAAACGCGGGTGGGGGCGCTCAGTTCCCGGTGGCGGCCACGGCGTCGACCACGCGCTGCAGCGCCGCCTCGTCCAGCCACGGATCGTCGCCCTGGTTCGCGATCAGCGTCACCGTCTTGCCACCGCGGGTTGTGCTGACCACGGTCGAGTCCGTGGCGGCGCCGTCACGACCGATCGGCTCGGGCGTCACGACGATCCACAAATACGCGCCGGACAGCTCGCCGCCGCGCAGGATCTCGATGCCGTTGCCACGCAGGGCGCCGTCCGCGCAGGACGATCCGGCCAGGCGCGTCGTCGTGACATCGCTCGGCAGCGCCGCCACGGCGGCCGCCCACTCCTCCGGCTCCAGCGGGGACAGCGAACAGTCCTTGCCGCTCGACGACTCCGGGGTCCTCTCCCCGACGTTCGGCGGCTCGCTGCTCGGCTCCACCGGTTTCCGATCGCCCCCGGGTTGCCCGGCACCGTCGGCTGCCCCGCCGAAGTCGCTCACGGCCGCATCGCCGCCGGCGGTGTCGGACCGCTCCGAGTACGCCTCGCCGCCGGCGGCCTCCTGCGAACCCTCACCGCTGGCCGACATCTCCGACATGCCCGACAGCGGTGCGGCCTCCGGTGCGGCCATGCCGGCGGCATCGTCGGCCGCGCTGCCTTCCGCAGCCACACTCCGCTCCGCGCTGCTCGATTCCGACCCGCCACCGTCCACGGCCGACTCAGGCCACGCCGAACTCGCCAGGCTCGCGGAGTCGGCTCCGCTGCCGCTCATGTTCGGCGAGACCACGATGACCGCGCCGATCAGCGCCGCAGCCGCCACCAGGCCACCCGCCCACTTCAGCGACATCGGACCGGAGGCCAGCCAGGCACCGAAACCGCCTCGGGCCCGGGACTTCTCGCCGCGCGCTTCCCGCAACACCGAGGCGGCCGTGATGCGCGAGGGCGGCTCGTCGGCCAGCGCCGCTGCGAAGATCGCGCTCAGTTCCGCGGCGACCGGATCGGCGTCGACGCCCGCATCAGCGGGGTCCGCCTGCCCAGCCGCCGAATCGTCGAGGGCGGCGTCATACCTGTCGAAGGTGGCGTCGTGCCCGTCTCCGCCAACAGCTTCTTGATCGGCCTCGCCGAGAACAGCGTCGTCCTCGACATCGTCTGCGCCGAAACGCTTGTCGTCAGCCATCACCGCACCCCCTCCCCGACCTCGCCCCGCAACTCCAATGCCGCCCGCAGAGCAGCCAGCCCGCGCGCCGTCTGCGACTTCACATTCCCCTCGGAACACCCCAGCGCCCGGGCCGTCTCGGCGACATCCAGGCCCTCGAAATACCGCATCACCAGCACCGCCCGCTGACCGGACGGCACCGACGCGAGGGCGCCGCGCACCAATTCGCGGTTGGCGACCATCTGGGCGATGTCGACCGCCGATCCGGTGCCGGACAGGGCAGGTTGGTCCGGCACCGCATCGACGGCCTTCTCCCTGCGCCAGGGACGCCGGGACTCGTCGACCGTGGCACGGACCAGGGTCGACCGCACGTACGCGTCCAGCGCCCCGCGATCGCGGATGCGGTGCCACGCCCCGTGCAGCTTGACGAAGGCAGTCTGGGTGAGGTCGTCCGCGCGGTGCCAGTCGCCGCACAGCAGATACGCTGTCCGCCGCACCACATCACGGCGCGCGGCGACATACGCCGAGAACTCGGCATCCGAGTCAGCATCGCCCTGCGTCCTCACTCACCCTCCTGCCCTGGGATGTGGACGGAACCATGACGGTATTCGGTTGCATCGCCCGCCGGGCGGGCATTCCCGGCCCGATCGGGTCGCAGCCAATTGTTCTATTGTGGCCGGGTTTGGCACGATCGGTAGGTGAACGCAGTGCGGGCAGCTACCCGTTCGTCGGATCTGCGCGGCCCGCTCCTCGCGTTCGGCGCGTTGACCGCCGTCGCCGTGATCTGGGGATCGAGCTATCCGTTCACCAAGATCCTCTTCGAGGACATGACGGCCTGGCAATTCCTGGCGCTGCGATTCGCATTGGCGGCCGCGGCGATGGTCGCCGTGTTCTGGCGCTCCGTCCTCAGGCTGTCGCGCCGTGTGCTGCTGCAGGGCGTCGTTCTCGGGGCCATGTTCGGCGTGGCGCAAATCCTGCAGACAGTCGGCCTGGCGCACACGGCCGCGACGGTGTCCGGATTCATCACCGGCCTGTACGTGGTGTTCACCCCGCTGTGCGCGGCCGTGCTGCTGCGCTCCCGGGTCGGACTGCGGGTGTGGGTCGCGTCGACCATGGCCATCGTGGGGCTCGGAATCCTTGCCTTGCAGGGGGTGTCGCTCGGTCTGGGAGAATGGCTCACCCTGGGCTCCGCGTTGGTCTACGCACTGCACATCATCGCCCTGGGCGCGTGGTCGCGGTCCCGCGACGCACTCGGACTGTCCGTCGTGCAGATCGTGGTGATCGCCGCGGTGTGCGTGGCCGCCGCGGCCCCCGGCGGATACGCCGCCCCGGGCTCCGCCGGCGGCTGGCTGATCCTGGTGTACCTGGCGGTGGTGTCCGGCGGCGTCGCCATGCTGGTGCAGACCTGGGCTCAATCGCAGATGTCCGCGTCGCGGGCGGCCATCGTCATGTCGACGGAGCCGGTGTGGGCGGCGCTGCTCGCGATCACCATGATCGGCGAGCCGCTGACCTGGCGCGTCGTGGTCGGCGGCGCGCTGATGCTCGCCGCGATGTTCGTGGTGGAGTCCGGCGGGCGCACCACCACCGACCCGGTGGGACCGCCGGATCTGCCGAAACTCGCCGGCTGACACGGGGCGCCGCAGTCGCCGCGGGCGCCTGAGGTGGCGCCAGAGCGCCACGTCAAGGCACCCGAGACGACGGAACGGGGAAGGCTACCGGCGCGCCAGTGCCGCGGCGATGCGCTCGACGATCTCGGCCAGCACCGGCCGTGGGGTGGCCATGTTGAGCCGCACGAATCCGGCCCCCGGGGCACCGAACGTGGCGCCCTCGTTGAGCAGCACACCGGCCTCGCGATGCACCCAGCGACCCGCCGGTTCCCCGAGCTCGCACCCCCGGAAGTCCAGCCAGGCCAGGTAGGTGCCATCCGGCGGCCGCAGCACCACGTCGGGCAGATCCGTGGCAACCCGCTCCGTGAACAGGGCGCGATTGCCGGCGAGGTACTCCCGCACGTCGGCCAGGTACTGACCGCCGTCCCGGAACGCTGCGATGTTCGCCGCCACGCCGATGGTGGCCGCGGTGTGCGTGGCGATGCCGGGCAGGGTCCGCCAGATGCGGGCGTCCTTCTCGTTGGACACGACCGCCGCGGCGCACTTGAGCCCGGGCAGGTTGAACGCCTTCGACGCGGAAAGGCCGGTGATCGTGTGGCCGGAGGCCGTCTCGCTGATGGACGCGTATGGGATGTGCGGCGGGGAATCCGGGTAGGTGAGCGGTGCGTGGATCTCGTCGGCGAACACCCGGCCGCCGTGCCGCTGCACCACCTCGCAGACCGCCTCCAGTTCCGCGCGGCTGAGCACCCGGCCGACCGGGTTGTGCGGGTTGCACAGCACCAGCAGCTCGCCGCCGTCCCGGAAGGCCGCGTCGATGCCCTCGAGATCCAGGGTGTAGTAGCCGTTCTCGTTGTGGCATGGGACTTCGATGATCCGCCGGCCGTGCGCGGGCGGCACTTCGAAGAACGGCATGTAGGCGGGCGTCGGCAGGATCACGGCGCCGCCCGGTCGGACGTAGAAGTCCAACGCGATCTCCATGACCTTCAGCACGTCGCTCACCGAATGCACGTTCGCCGGCTCCACCTGCCAGCCGAACAGCCCACGTTGGAAGTCGGCGCAAGCCGCCCCGAACTCGGTCTCCATCCACGGCGGCACGTAGCCGGTGTTGCCGGAATCGAGCAGACCGTGCACCGCTGCTATGACCGGCTCCGCCACGCCGAAGTCCATCTCCGCGATGAACGCGCCGATCTCGCCCTCCGCGGGCACCGTCCACTTGCGGCTGCCTGCCGCACGCAGGTCTGCCGGAGTTGTCGAGTCGATGCGCGCAGCGAATTCCGTCATAGCAGTGAACCTACGTGCCGGGCAGGCACGCGGCGCAACCCGGGCACCCGTCGACGACGCGGGCCCGCCGGGCCCGCGATGCAACAATGGTTCGGTGCCGCACCCGACCGATCCCGCCACGCCTGCCGCCGCTCTGGACGAGGACGCCGCGCGCGACGTAGCCCCGGGTGAAGCCGCCGTGGATGACGCCGCCCCGGGCGGGTCCCGCTCCGCGGCGCTGATCGAGTGGATGGTCTTCGACCTCGGCAATGTCGTGCTCTACCAGACCGACGGGCTGGTGGACATCGCCCGGCGCATCGGCGCCCCGTCTACGTTGGAGCTCGCGGCCTTCCGGGGCGCGTACAACGCCCCGCGACGCGACTACGACCTGCACTCCGACCCGGTGCGCTACTGGGCGGCGGTGGCGGCGGCGAGCGGCGCGCCGGAACCCGACGCCGACGCGGTCGACGATCTCACCGCGCTGGATGTGGCGATGTGGTCCGGCACGAAGCCGGAGGTGCTCGGGCTATTCGGCGAGCTGCGCAGTGCCGGAATCAGGCTGGCGGTGCTGTCCAACGCGCCGGTGGCCATGGGCGATTTCGTGCGCAGCCAGCCGTGGTCCCGACACTTCGAGAAGATCGTGATCTCGGGCGAGATCGGGATGATCAAGCCGGACACGGCCATCTTCGACTACCTGCTGCGCGACCTGGATGCGCCGGCCGACCGGGTGGCGTTCACCGACGATCTGGCCGAGAACATTGCGGGCGCACGATCTTTGGGCATCCGCGGCATTGTCTTTAGCGGCCTTGCCGCGCTGCGCTCGGAGCTGGCGACGCTCGGCGTTCGTGCGGAACATCGGCGCGATGTGCCGGCGCACGGGGCGAACGGCGCGCGCCGCTAGCGCCGACCGACCTGCTTCTTCGCCACGATCGTGGCCACGATGTACGCGATGCCGGCGACGACGGCGATCCAGAACACCGTCTTCACCAGAAAGCCGACCAGCCAGCCGATCAGGCCGAGGGCGATCCAGGCGACCACGATGATGCCGACGATGGTGAAGAACTTGTTCATGCGCCTCGTCCTTTCGCTGCGACGTGCATGGGGCGGCGCGCCGCCCGGGGCTGCGTCATCGCCGTCGGTCACGGCCGTCGACGCCCTTGATGCCATCTGGTGTCGGTATTGACACTACCATGACGCCACATTGGCACATAGCCCGATCCAGCGGCAGGGTGAGAGCTACCGCGTCGCGAGGTAGCGGCCCAATGCCTGCAACGCGCCCTCCAGGGTTTCGGTCCCCCCGGCGAACGAGAACCGCAGATAGCGGTGGCCGTCCACCGGGTCGAAGTCGAGTCCCGGCGCCGAGGCCACGCCCACCTGGCGCAGCAGATCCCAGCAGAGTTGCTGAGTGTCGTCGGTCAGATGCGACATGTCGGCGTAGATGTAGAACGCGCCGTCGGCCGGGGCCAGTTTGGTGACGCCGAGCGCCGCGAGTCCGTCGATCATCAGGCGACGGTTCGCGGCGTAGCGCTGCACATGCGCGTCGCATTCGTCGTAGGCGTCGAAGGCGGCGATGGCCGCGTACTGGGACGGTGCCGGCGGGCAGATGGCCAGGTTGCCGGCGATCGCGTCCACCGAGTCGACCAGGTCGTCGGGCACGAGCAGCCAGCCGATGCGCCAGCCCGTCATCGAGAAGTACTTGGAGAACGAGTTGACGACGATGCCGCCGCGGTCCGTGGTCCATGCGCAGGCCGGCGCGCCGTGCGCCCCGCCGTACGTGATGCCGTGGTAAATCTCGTCAGAGATCAGCCGAATGCCGTGCGCGGCACAGTATCTCGCGAGCTCGGCCAGTTCGTCCGGAGTCACCATGGTACCGGTGGGGTTCGCCGGGCTGGCCAGGATCAGGCCGTCGAGGTCCAGGCCCTCCAGCATCGCCACCGTCGGCTGGAACCGGGTCTCGGGCCCGCACGGCAGGTCGACCACCTCGCACCCCAGCGCCTGCAAGATGTTGCGGTACGCCGGGTACCCGGGCCGGGCGAGGCCCACCCGTGAGCCCGGGTCGAACGCCGCCAGGAACGCCAGCACGAAGCCGCCGGACGATCCCGTCGTCACCACGACATGGGCCGGATCCACCTCCAGCGCATACCGCCGCCGGTAGTGGCCGGCGATGGCCTCACGCAGCGGCAGGATGCCCGGCGCCTCGGTGTACCCCAGGATCTGCGAATCCAGCGCACGGTGCGCGGCGGCGAGCACCGGACGCGGAGCCGGGGTGGACGGCTGCCCCGCCGCCAGGTTGAACACCGGCTCGCCTCGGGCCGCTCGCTCGGCGGCCGCGGCCCACACCCTCATGACGTAGAACGGGGCGATCGCGGCCCGA
This sequence comes from Nakamurella lactea, assembly GCA_044463185.1. Lineage (GTDB taxonomy): Bacteria > Actinomycetota > Actinomycetes > Mycobacteriales > Nakamurellaceae > Nakamurella > Nakamurella lactea_A. The sequence goes on from JBIQMQ010000071.1 coordinate 6,443, forward strand.
AGAGCCGGTCGCAGACGGTCATGTGGCGTGTCGTCGGCGATCGAGCGACCGGAGGGCTGCGTCATGGCTCCATAGTGACACTCCCCTGCCACGCGCCCCGCCCCCAGCGATATGGGCGCTTTACGCCGAATCGCGTGCGAAATGAGTAACATTCCGCACTTGCGTGACGACTAAGAGTGAAAAGGCCTGGTGGTCGAACGGTCGCGGGCGGCGTCGAGATCCCCCGCGGACCACGGCCCGGCGCAGGAGACGGAGGTGATCGCGGTGTCGTTGTTGGCGCCGGAGTCGCGTGCCGACGACCCGGTCGACGCTGCCCTTCGCGCGCCGCATCCCGCGATACTCGTCGCCTGGGCGCTGGCGTTCGTCGCGTTCCTCTGCGCACTGGCCACGGTGGACCGGGCGCGGGCCCACCCGGCCTCCGCGACGACGGTGTGGGTACCCGTCGTGCTGACGCTGATCTGCGCCGGGGGCACGATGCTGCTGCTGGCCATCCCGCGTGCCCGCACCACCGTGGCCGCCCTAGCCGGAATGGTGCTGCTGGAGGCGGTACCGCCGCTGCTGCAGGCCACCGCGCTGTCGTCGGTCGACGCCCGCACCCGGGTGGCGCTGTTGATCCTGCCCACCATGATCGCGGCCGCCAGCCTGCCCGGATACTTCTTCCGCAGCCAACTGCTGACCGCCAGCGGGCTCGCCACGATCATGCTGCTGTTCACCACGGTCGGCAGCAACGCCTGGGGCCGCACGATCGAGATCGCCGTGGCGGTCGGGGTTCTCGCCGCTGGCTCGCACATGGTCCGGCGGGTCAGCGCCGCCACGGCCCGGCACATCGCCGACCTTCGACACCTGGCGCTGACCGACAAACTCACCGGGGTGCTCAACCGCCGGGGGCTTCTCGACGGATTCGCCGGCATGTGCACCCGAATCCGCAGCAACGGCTCGATCGGCGTCGTGAGCATCGACATCGACCACTTCAAGTGGTTCAACGACACCTACGGTCACGCCGCCGGCGACGACGTGCTGCGCCTGGTGTGCCAGGTGCTGGAGGAGACGGCGGGCCCCGGGAGCCTGGTCGCGCGCACCGGCGGCGAAGAACTGGTCGCCCTGGTCCCCGGCCCTGCCGAACCGATCGCGGAGTGTTTCCGCGCGGCCCTGGCCACCACCCACGAACCCCGCGTCACCGTCAGTATCGGGATCGTGGACGCGCCGATGGACGTGTGCGCCGCCCCCGGCTCGCTGTGGCAGATCCTCGACGCGGCGGACAAGGCCATGTACCAGGCGAAGACCACCGGCCGCGACCGCATCTGCCGGGGCATCATCGACCGGTCCACCCCGGTGCGGCCGCCGCTCGCCCCCGCTCCGAGGCAGGCCGCGGTGCCGCAGCCCGAGCTGCAGACCGTGTCGACGTCGGTGCCGCTGCCCGGCTGGATCCTGACCATCCTGAGCCTGCTGGGCCTGCTGTCCGGGATCGCCCGCGACGCCACGCCGTCCGGCAGCATGATCGGACAGCTCTACATGACGATCATGATGACCTGCCTGATCGTGGGCATCGTCGTGATCGGCATGGGCCCGTTGGTCGACCGGTTCCGCTGGACCGTCGGCGTGATCGGATCGGATCTGGTGATCCTGGTGTCGGCTGCGGCACTGGACAGCAGCTCCGCGCGGATGGTGGCGGCGCTGCCGGTGCTGCTCACCGGGCTGATGGTGGCGCAGTACTTCGGGCGGCGGCTGCTGCTCGCCCATCACGTTGCGATCATCGCCATCTACGCCGCCTCACCGATCCCGGATCCGGTGCCGGCGACCGTGATCCTGGCCATGTTCACCGCGGCCATCCTCGTGGGTTCGACGGAGCTGATCTACTTCCTGCAGGCGCGCAATCGGGCGGCGGCGGCCGACCTGCACCGCTGGTCGGTGACCGATCCGCTCACCGGGTTGGCCAACCGCCACGGCCTGGAACTCGGCTTCGAGTGCCTGTCCCGCGCCCAACAGCTCACCGTGTTGGCGCTGGACGTCGACGATTTCAAGGGCATCAACGACACCTATGGACACGCTGCCGGAGACGATGCGCTGATCCGCCTGGCGGCGACGTTGCGCACGGTGACGAGCCCCGACACCGTCGTCTGCCGCTCGGGCGGCGACGAGTTCGTGGTGCTCGCCCCGTCGATGCGGCCGAGCGCGCTGACCAGCACCGTCAAGCGGGCCGCTGCCCTGCTTCCGCTACCGCTGTCGGTGTCGATCGGCTCCGCGGTGGCGGCGCCGCATCGGCTGCGGTCCCTGTGGCAGCTGGTGGACGCGGCCGACGCCGCCCTGATCCGCGCCAAGCGCTCCCGCCGCCAGCAGCGACGGGTCACCCGCCCCGACGGAGCGCCGGAGACCATGCCGGAGGCGCAGACCGCCCCGGACGCTGCGATCGCCGAATCCGTCGAGGCGACCGGACCGAGCGACGAGGAGCGCGCCGCGCTGGACGACCGTGACTTCGGGGCGTTGCCGCGCGAGTCGGATCAGACCGCCGCCAGTTTGGTGATGGACAGGGATGACGGATCGTCGGGCGAGACGTCGACCCGCACCATGTCCCCGTCGACCAGCGACCCGGCGAGGAGCTGGCGGGCGAGCTGATCGCCGATCGCCGACTGCACCAGACGGCGCAGTGGCCGCGCCCCGTACAGCGGGTCGTAGCCGGCCAGCGCCAGCCAGTCCCGGGCCGCCTCGGTGACGTCGAGCGTCAGCCGGCGCGCCGCCAGCCGCCGGGCGAGCGTGTCGACCTGGATGCCAACGATGCTGGCGAGTTGCTCCGGGCCGAGCGGTTCGAAGAAGACGATGTCGTCGAGCCGGTTCAAGAATTCCGGCTTGAACGCCGTCCGCACCGCGTTCATCACCGCATCCCGGCGCTCCTCCTCCGGGAGCGAGGTGTCCATCAGGGCCACCGAGCCGAGGTTGGACGTGAGGATGAGCAGGGTGTTGCGGAAGTCCACGGTGCGGCCCTGACCGTCGGTCAGCCGGCCGTCGTCGAGCACCTGTAGCAGGATGTCGAACACGTCCGGGTGCGCCTTCTCCACTTCGTCGAGCAGGATGACGGTGTACGGGCGGCGCCGCACGGCCTCGGTGAGCTGGCCGCCCTCCTCGTGCCCCACATACCCGGGGGGAGCACCGACAAGCCTTGCCACGGAGTGCTTCTCGGAGTACTCGCTCATGTCGATGCGGACCATGGCGTGCACGTCGTCGAACAGGAAGTCCGCGAGCGCCTTGGCGAGTTCGGTCTTGCCGACGCCGGTGGGCCCGACGAACAGGAACGAACCGGTGGGCCGGTCCGGATCGGAGATGCCGGCGCGAGCGCGGCGCACCGCGTCCGACACGACGGTCACGGCCTGGTGCTGGCCGACGACGCGCTTCTCCAGCTCGGCCTCCATGCGCAGCAGCTTCTGTGTCTCGCCCTCGAGCAGCCGCCCGGCCGGGATGCCGGTCCACGACGAGATCACCACGGCGATGTCGTCCGGGGTGACCTCCTCGGAGACCATGGCCTGGGCCTCGTCGTCGCGCCGTTCGGCGGCGGTGGCATCGGCGAGTTCCTTCTCCAGCGCCGGGATCTCACCGTACAGCAGCTCGGATGCCCGGCCCAGGTCGCCGTCCCGCTGGGCCCGCTCGGCCTGCATGCGCAGCTCGTCCAGCTGCTTCTTGAGCTCGCCGACGCGGTTCAGGCCGGACTTCTCCCGCTCCCACCGTGCGGTGAGCGCGGCGAGCTGCTCCGACTTGTCCGCCAGATCGCGCCGCAACTTGGCGAGCCGATCGGCACTGGCCTCGTCCGACTCCTTCGCCAGGGCCAGCTCCTCCATCTTCAGCCGGTCGACGCTGCGCTGCAGCTCGTCGATCTCGACGGGCCGCGAGTCGATCTCCATGCGCAGTCGCGAGGCGGCCTCGTCGATCAGGTCGATGGCCTTGTCGGGCAGGAATCGGCTGGTGATGTAGCGATCGGACAGCGTCGCGGCGGCGACCAGCGCGGAGTCGGCGATACGTACGCCGTGGTGCGCCTCGTAGCGTTCCTTGATGCCGCGCAGGATGGCGATCGTGTCCTCCACGCTCGGCTCGCCGACGTAGACCTGCTGGAAGCGCCGTTCCAGGGCCGGGTCTTTCTCGATGTGCTCGCGGAACTCGTCGAGCGTCGTCGCACCCACCATGCGCAGTTCGCCGCGAGCCAGCATGGGCTTGAGCATGTTGCCGGCGTCCATCGCGCCCTCGCCGGTGGCGCCGGCGCCCACCACGGTGTGCAACTCGTCGATGAAGGTGACGATCTCGCCGCCGGCGCCCTTGATCTCCTCCAGCACGGCCTTGAGCCGCTCCTCGAACTCGCCCCGATATTTGGCGCCGGCGATCATCGAGCCCAGATCCAGTGCGACCAGCCGCTTTCCGCGCAGCGACTCGGGGACATCGCCGGCGACGATGCGCTGGGCGAGACCCTCGACGACGGCGGTCTTGCCCACGCCGGGCTCCCCGATCAGCACCGGGTTGTTCTTGGTGCGCCGGGAGAGCACCTGCACGACGCGCCGAATCTCGGCGTCGCGGCCGATCACGGGGTCGATCTTGCCCTCGCGGGCCGCCTCGGTCAGGTCGTTGCCGTACTTGGCCAGCGCCTGGTAGGTGTCCTCCGGGTCCTGCGTGGTGATCTTCCGATCGCCGCCGCGGATCTGGGGGAAGGCCGCCACCAGCGCATCGGCCGTGGCACCGCTGTCGGTGAGCAGCCGGGCCGCGTCGGTGCCGGATTTGGCCAGAGCGGCCAGCAGATGCTCGGTGGACAGGAACTCGTCGCCGCCGGCGGACATGATCTCCTGCGCGTTGGTGACGATGTTCGCCACGGCCCGGGAGAGTTGCGGTTGTGCGACGGTCGCACCGGCAACGCTGGGCAGCCCGCTGAGCAGGGACGCCGCCTGGGTGCCGATCGTGGAGGGGTCGGCGCCGACGGCCCGCAACAGCCCAGGGGCCGTCGAGCCCTCGGTGCCGAGCAGCGCGATGAGCAGGTGCACCGGCTCGACGGTCGCATTGCCTGCCTTGGTGGCGGACGTGATCGCGCCGGCCAGCACTTCCTTGCTCTTCGTCGTCAGGATGTCGGTGTTCATGCGTTCCTCAGCGCTTCCTCTCGTGCGAGCTGACAGTCTACAGGGCACAACGCGTCAGAGTTGAGTCTATTCCACTCAACTT
>JBIQMQ010000072.1:0-11530 GCA_044463185.1 Nakamurella lactea
CAGATCTCGAAGGCGGCGGTCTTCTGCCCCTCGATGCGCACCGGGTTCACCGAGTTGACCAGCTCGATGTCGTCGCTGTCCGCCGCCGTCTTGCGGGCGAGCTCCAGGCACTCGTCGAAGTTTCCCCTGACCTGCAGAATCCGCGCGCCGTAGGCCACCGCCTGCGCGAGCTTGCCCAGGGCGATCTTGCCCTCCGGCACCAGGACCGCGCTGGCCAGGCCGGCGCGGGCGGCGTACGCCGAGGCGGAGGCCGACGTGTTGCCGGTGGAGGCGCAGATGACGGCCTTCTTGCCGCGGGCCAGCGCGAAGGTGACGGCGACCGTCATGCCGCGGTCCTTGAACGAGCCCGTCGGGTTGGCGCCCTCCACCTTGAGGAACACGTCGCAGCCGGTGCGCTCGGACAGTTTCGGCGCCGGGACCAGCGGCGTGCCGCCCTCGCCGAGCGAGACGATCGTGGCGCCCGCCGGGATGGCCACCCGGTCCGGGTAGTGGGCGATCAGCCCGAACGGTCGTGTGGTCGCGATCATCCCTGCTCCTCGGCTACTCGCATCACGCTGGTCACCCGGCGCACCGCCGGCAGGTCACCGAGGTGCCGAACGGTCTCGGCCAGGGCCGCATCGGGCGCCACGTGGGTGACCAGGACGAGGCTCACGTCGCTGTCGCCGCCCTCCTGCCGCACGGTGGCGATCGAGACGTTCTGCTCGGCGAAAGCGCCGGCCACGGAGGCCAGCACACCCGGCCGGTCGGCCACGTCCAGGCAGATGTGGTAGCGGGTGGGCACCTGCCCCATCGGCTGGACGGGCAGCGCGGCGTGCGCCGATTCCGCCGGTCCGCGCCCGCCGAACACCAGGTTGCGGGCGGCCGTGACCACGTCGCCGAGCACCGCCGAGGCGGTGGGCGCTCCCCCGGCGCCCGGGCCGTAGAACATCAGCCGGCCGGCGTCCTCGGCCTCCACGTAGACCGCGTTGTAGGCGCCGTCCACACCGGCCAGCGGGTGGCTGCGCGGCAGCATCATCGGGTGGGTGCGCACCGACACCGCGTCCCGGCCGGCCGTGCGCACCCGTTCGCAGATCGCCAGCGGCTTGATGACGTACCCGATCTCGTCCGCGGCGGCGACGTCCGCGGCGGACACCTCGGCGATGCCCTCCCGGTACACGTCGGCGGCACGCACCCGGCTGTGAAAGCCCACCGAGGCCAGGATGGCGGCCTTCGCGGCGGCGTCGAAGCCGTCCACGTCGGCCGTCGGGTCTGCCTCCGCGTACCCGAGCCGGGTCGCCTCGGCCAGCGCCTGCTCGTAGGTGGCACCGGTGGACGCCATCGCCGACAGGATGTAGTTCGTGGTGCCGTTGACGATGCCCATGATCCGATTGATGCGGTCGCCGGACAGCGACTCGCGCAGCGGCCGGATCAGCGGGATGGCCCCGGCGACCGCCGCCTCGAACGAGATGTCGGCGCCGGCCGCGTCAGCGGCCTCGAACAGCGCCGGACCGTCCTCGGCGAGCAGCGCCTTGTTGGCGGTGACGACACGCGCCCCTCGGCGCAGCGCCGACAGCAGCAGCGTCCGCGCCGGCTCGATGCCGCCGATCACCTCGACCACGATGTCCGCGCGCGGGTCGGCGACCAGCGCGGCGGAGTCCGTGGTGCGCAGCGCGGCGGGGATGTCGGCATGCCGGTGCGGACGTCGCACCGCCACGCCGATCAGCTCCAGCCGGGCACCGACCCGGGCGGCCAACTCGTCCGCCTCGGCGGTGAGCAGCCGCACGACCTGCGACCCGACGGTGCCGGCGCCGAGTACAGCGACGCCGATCGTGCGCCCCTCCGATGCCGCCGTCACTTCCGTCCTCGTTTCGTCGTCACGTGGAACACGTACACCGCGTAGCCGAGCAGGGCGACGATGACCGCGACGGCGGCGATCACGATCGCAGTCTTCAGGCCGCTCGGCATCGTGTCCGGGTTGCCCACCAGCACGACCACGATCAACACCGCGGCGAGCGCCAGCAGCACCACCCCAGGCACCAGCGACGGCGGCTTCGGGCTGTGCGGATCAGACTTCGACACCGGCTACTCCCACACTTCCAGGCTCATCAGATCGTCCATCGTTTCACGGCGCAGCATCAGCTCGGACCGGCCGTCCCCGGTGGCCACCACCGCCGGCTTCGGCAGCCGGTTGTAGTTCGACGCCATTGCGTAGCAGTACGCGCCGGTCGCGGCGACCGCCAGCAGGTCACCGGGCGCCAGGTCGGCCGGCAGATAGCAGTCGCGCACCACGATGTCGCCGCTCTCGCAGTGCTTGCCCACCACCCGGCACAACGCAGCCGGCGCGTCCGAGGAGCGGGACGCCAGCGCCAGCGTGTACTCGGCACCGTACAGGGCGGTGCGGATGTTGTCGCTCATCCCGCCGTCGATCGACACGTAGCGACGGACCGCGCCGCCGTCCAGCCGGACGTCCTTGACGGTGCCGACCTCGTACAGCGTCACGCCACAGGGTCCGACGATGGCCCTTCCCGGCTCCACCGCGATCCGGGGCACCGGCAACCCGGCCGCCTCGCATTCGCGGCGCACGATCGCGGTGAGCGATCTCGCCATGTCAGCCGGAGCGGGCGGGTCGTCGTCCACGGTGTAGGCGATCCCCATGCCGCCGCCCAGGTCGAGGGTGGTGACCGTGTCGGCCAACGCCGGGTAGGCCTCGACCAGCCGGGCGAGCAGCCCCACGACGCGGTGCGCCGCGACCTCGAAACCGGCCGGGTCGAAGATTTGCGAGCCGATGTGCGAGTGCAGCCCCACCAGCACCAGCCCGTCGGCGGCGACCACCCGGCGCACCGCCTCGTCCGCATCCCCCGCCGCCAGGGAGAAGCCGAACTTCTGGTCCTCATGGGCGGTGGCGATGAACTCGTGCGTGTGCGCCTCGACGCCGACGGTCACCCGGATCATCACCGGGACCGGAACATCGCGCTGCAGCGTCATGCTCGCCAGCCGGGCGATCTCCTCGAACGAGTCGATCACGATGGCCGAGAGTCCGGCGTCGATCGCAGCCCGCAGCTCCTCCTCCGACTTGTTCGAGCCGTGCAGCGCGATGCGCCCCGCCGGGAAGCCGGCCCGCAGGGCCAGCGCCAGTTCGCCGCCGGAGCACACGTCCAGGCCCAGGTCCTCGTCCGCCAGCCAGCGCAGCACCGTGCCGGACAGGAACGCCTTGCCGGCGTAGTGCACATTGGCCGCTCCGCCGAACGCGGTCGCGAAATCCCTGCAGCGGCTGCGGAAGTCGCTTTCGTCCATCACCATCAGCGGCGTGCCGTACTGCTCGGCCAGGTGCCGCACGTCGACCCCGCCCACATGCATGACGCCGCCCTCGGAGCGGGCCGTGCCGCGCGGCCATACCTTCGCGGCGAGCGCGTTGAGATCCTCCGCGGCGGCGAGCGCGAGCCGGTCCGGCGGAATGACGTCGGCGTGCCTCGGGCCGGCCGGGTGCGCGATCACATCCGCTCCGGGGCGGTCACGCCGAGCAGGTTGAGCCCGTTCGCCAGCACCTGTCGGGCCGCGCGACACAGCCACAGCCGCGCGATCGTGGCCGGCCCTGCTTCTTCCGAGCCCATGGGCAGCACCCGGACGGCGTCGTAGAACTTGTGATAGCCGCTGGCCAGATCCTCCAGGTAGCGGGCCACCCGGTGCGGCTCACGCAACTCCGCGGCGGTCGCGACCACCTGCGGGAACGCGGCAAGCAGGGCCAGCAGTTCGGCCTCCTGCGGAGTGTCCAGCAGCGAGGCGTCGTAGCCGGCGCCGAGATCGATGCCGAGATCCGCGGCGTGCCGCTCCAGCGAGGCCAACCGGGCATGCGCGTACTGCACGTAGAACACCGGGTTGTCGTTCGTCTGCCGGGTCCACAGATCGATGTCCAGGTCCAGCGACGTGTCCACCGAATATCGGATCAGAGCGTAACGTGCGGCGTCCACGCCCAGCGCCTCGACCAGGTCGCCGAGCGCGATGACGGTGCCGGCGCGCTTGCTCATGCGCACCGGGGCGCCGTCCTTGACCAGGTTCACGAGCTGGCCGATCAGCACTTCGACGGTGTCGGGGTCGTCGCCGAACGCCGCCGCCGCCGCCTTGAGCCGCGCGACGTAGCCGTGGTGGTCGGCGCCGAGCATGTAGATGCACAGGTCGAATCCGCGGGAGCGCTTGTCCAGGAAGTAGGCGAGGTCGCCGGCGATGTAGGCAGGGTGGCCGTCCGACTTGATGACGACACGGTCTTTGTCGTCGCCGTATTCGGTGGACTTCAGCCACCAGGCGCCGTCTTTCTCGTAGAGGTGCCCGGATTCCTTGAGCCGTGCGACGGCCGCGCTCACCGCCCCGGACGTGTGCAGCGAGTCCTCGTGGAAGTAGACGTCGAAATCGGTGCGGAATTCGTGCAGTTCCTCCTTGATCTCGTCGAACATCATCTGGACGCCGGAGACCCGGAACGTCTCGAGGGCCTCGTCGTCCGGCAACTGGGCGGCGCCGGGGTGGTCGGCCAGCACCCGGTCGGCGATCTCGCCGATGTAGGCGCCGCCGTAGCCGTCCTCCGGGGTCGGCAGCCCACGGGCCGCCGCGAGCAGGGACCGGGCAAACCGGTCGATCTGCGCGCCGGCATCGTTGAAGTAGTACTCGCGGACCACCTCGGCGCCCTGCGCGGACAGGACCCTGCCCAATGCATCGCCGACGGCGGCCCAGCGAGCCCCGCCGATGTGGATCGGCCCGGTCGGATTGGCGGAGACGAACTCCAAGTTGATCCGCTGCCCCGCGAGAACCGTTGCCGTGCCGTATGTCTCGCCAGCAGCGACAATGTTCCCGGCGAGCGCGCCGGCGGCGGCGACATCCAGTCGGATGTTGAGGAATCCGGGCCCGGCGACGTCCACGGACGCGATCCCGGTGGCGGTGCGCAGCCGCTCCGCCAACAGCTCCGCGACCTGCCGGGGCGGCACGCCGGCAGCCTTGGCCAGCTGCAGCGCGACGGGGCTGGCGTAGTCGCCGTGTTCGCGAGACCGCGGGCGGTCGATGGTCACGTCGTCGGGAACGGCGACAGCGAGAGCTGCGTCGTCGACGGCGGATTGCACGGCGGCGCGCACGGCCAGGGCCAACTGGGCTGGATTCACCGATCCATTCTAGGAAGTGCCGGGCCGCGGACGCGCACCTGCATGGCCGACCGCTGCAGAACGGTCCCTGGCTGGCGATCTCATCGCGCCCGGTGCGCTAAAGTTGATCCCCGGGCCCCCGTAGCTCAGGGGATAGAGCACCGCCCTCCGGAGGCGGGTGCGCAGGTTCGAATCCTGCCGGGGGCACCGTGTGAAAGGCCGATGAACTCGCAGTACGGGGACGTGGCGATCGCGCCGCCAGCCGACTCGCCGGGCGCGGCGTCCTCGGGCTGGACGGCCACCCCCGCCCGGTCGGCCTGCGACTGAGCATCGAGATCGGCGAGGTACGCGGCGGCTGCCCGCTGGAAGAACTCAGAACGACTTACGGACAGTTCGCGCGCGCGTTCCTCGACACGGTCGAAGATGTCGTCGGGCAGCACGATGGCCGTCTTCACCCGCGACGTCGAGCGGGACGTCGCCCGGGACGTTGCCCGGGAGCTGCGGCGGGCGCGCGGGAATCCATTCATACCCCGATCCCAGCCGAACTCGGCCACCGCGCGCCAGGATCCACCGTCGCCTGTGGATGAAAATCGGACAGGTGGATAACTCGACACCGCCAAGCGGCGGCGGGGTCGTCACGGTCTCGTCTGTGGCACCGTCGGTGGTGCCGTCAGGGGTGCCGTCAGTGGTGCCGACGAAGATGCGGCACGGCGGCCGCGGACAACAGCGACACGATGATCACCGAGCCCATGATCGTCATCACGCCGAGCCACGGCCCGTCGTGCACCGCCAGCGGCACGGTGATCCCCACTGCGACCAGGATGATCGCGAGAACCACGAAGTACGATGCCACCTGGGCACGGTTGTCTCTCAGCACGATCCCGCTGGGATTCGTCCGATCCGTGCTCACCTGCGCCGACCCGGTCCGGGACACCGCCGCAGACGTCGCTGCACCCTCCGCCATCACATCACTCCTTGCCCTTCGGATGACTCCCCGGACGACCGTCCGGCTGTCCTGGCGACCGATTGCCGCGTTACGCCGCACCTTTCGCGTGCGCGGCGTCACCGGGCCCGGCGCTTCCGAACGATTTTACCCGGGCCTGTCGTGCTTATGACACCGCCCCCGCCCGACGAAGTCCGCGGACGTTCGAGCATGACGCCGCCCCCGCATGGTGCGTCCGAATCGCTCGTCCCCTAGCTGGCCAGCAGGACCGCGGGCGGGCCCACCACGACCAGCGCGGCCGCCAGGTACACCAGCGCCGTCCGCGTTCGCGGCAGGGCAGGAGCCGCGTCGACCGCCAGCCGAGACATCCGGGCCCGCAGTTGTTTCCGCAGCGCGGCACCGTCCTGTCCGGTGACGTCGAAATGTTGGCCGGCGAGCTTGCCCAGCGCCGAGCGGAGAACCGCGGCCGGGCACTGCGCCAGCGCGGCGTCGTCGGCCAGCATCTCGACCAGCAGACCGACGGCCGCCACAGCACGCGTCGCCGGCCTCAAGAACGGGAACGTGCGTGCCCACGCGACGAACGGCTGGACCACGAGATCGTGACGTCCGCGGGCATGGGCCTGCTCGTGCGCGAGGACGGCGTCGAGCTCCGCATCCGTCAACGTGTCCAGGGCGCCGCGGGTCAGCACCACCTGCGGCCGGAATCCGGGCAGCCCGTAGGCCACGGCATGCGGATGGTCCAGCAATCGGATCGGCGCGCCGTGCCGGGCGTCCGAGCCGGTGCGCCGAGGGAGCTCCTGCGACAGCAGGGCCAACCGCTGCCGGTGCGCCCGGCGCGCCGCCTGCACGCGCAGCGCCGAGCTCACCGTTGCGGACACGAGATACACGCCCACGCCGGCCGTCAGGGCGAGACCGCACCAGCCGCCCGCACCCAACTCCCGCCAGCGTCGCGGCACCGCCAGCACACCGGTCAACCAGTGTTGGTCGAGGTCGGCCGCCGCCAGGGTGAGGCCCGCGGTGAGGACGCCCAGGCCGCCACCGAGGCCGACCGCCTGCCACAACACCAGGGCGGCACGGGGTGCCCGTGCGGTCCACGGCGCAGTGGACAGCGTGGCCGACACGGGGCCGGCCAACAGCACCGTGATCAACGCGAGACCGGCTGCCTCCGCGTGCAGCAGCACGTCAGGTGCGGCGCTCGCGGCGCCCCAGAGCCTTGCGCAGGTGATCCGTGTCGCGCTCGCTGACCGCGCCCAGGAAGCGGGTGAGCACGGCCTCGCGGTCCTCGCTCCGGCCGAGCGCGTCCAGCATGAGCTCCGCAATATGGTCCTCGCGGCTTTCCGTGGCGCGATACAGGTGGGGCCGTACCCGCTCGTCCCGCATCGCCAGTCCCTTGCGGGCCAACCGGCTGAGCACGGTCATGATCGTCGTCACGGCCAGCGACCGCCCGGGCAGCGCATCTACGACCCCGCGAGCGGTCACGCCGGCGGGGTTGTCCCACAGCACCTGCATCACTGCCTGTTCGAGTTCGCCTCGGCCGGTCATCGCGTCACTCCTGCCCGCATCGGTTGTGCGCAGTCTAGCGAGTGCGTCACGTCCCACCGGGTCCATATTCTACAGTGTGTCGAGGTGTCATCCCGGCACACGAAGTGGGCGCGGACGGGTTCGAACCGCCGACCGCCCGGGTGTAAACCGGGTGCTCTCCCGCTGAGCTACGCGCCCCAGACCGCCGCAGCCGGGCGACTATCGCCGAACTTTACCGGACTGGCGGGACCGCGTGAGTTTCACCGTGACCCAGTCGCCGGCCGCTTGGGCGCTCGACGGCTGGCCGAGGCCCGCGGTCTCGGCGGCGTCACCGATCTCGGCGGCATCGACATATCCCTGGCGGCCCGGCCGGGGTGTCGCCAGCAGGACGACGCCGTCGTCCGCCAGCGCCGTCGTGACGTCGACGAGCTCATCGGTGAGGTCGCCGTCGTCGTCCCGCCACCACACCAGGACCGCGTCGAACACCTCGTCGGCGTCGCCCGGGGTCAGCGGAGATCCGATGAGCGCTTCGAGAGACTTGCGCAATTCCTCGTCCACATCGTCGTCGTAGCCGAATTCCCCGACCACGTCGCCGCCGGACAATCCCAGCCGGGACGCCGCCGAGGTGGCCTTCCCCGCCACGCCGCTCACAGTCACCCTCGTCCTTCCGCTGTTCTTATGCGATGTGCTGCCCGCAGCACATCGCCGCACCGACGGGCGCCGGGCCACGCCGATGCACGATTGTAGGGCCCGGCGTTCCGTGCGCTCAACGCCGACACGGGCCCTGCCGTCCGATTCCACGTCCGGCGGCACGGTCCCGATATCACGCGAAAAGACGCCGCACGGCACCGTTCGGTCTCGGAACGATCACGATCGCTCCCGAACCGGGGGTGTGAGTCTATGCACGGCGATACTTCACCGGTTACTGTCTCCTCGTTGTTGCTCTTCTCCTGATGTATGTGGGCATTCGTCGGGGTAAAGCACCATCCCCTTGGCGGAGCTGTCCCGCCCAGGGTGTCATCACCCCGCGGATCGGCGATCCGCGGATAACCGCTCGAGGAGAGCAAGCATGTCGCAGGGCACGGTCAAGTGGTTCAACGCCGAAAAGGGCTACGGCTTCATCACGCCGGATGAGGGTGGCGGCGATGTCTTCGTCCATCACACGGCCATCAACACCACCGGATACCGCACTCTCGAAGAGGGCCAGAAGGTCAGCTTCGAGATCGAGCAGTCGGACAAGGGTCCGCAGGCAACAGGCGTCACTCCGGCCTAACCAATTCCGTCCGTCGTGGGGCCGGCATCGCATCGTCGATGCCGGCCCCGCGGCGCATCTGCTGCCCGACAGTCCGGCAAGCGCGGGCATGGTGGCGCGCTCGCGCATGTCCCCGCACTGGCATGCTTGACGCCGTGACCCCTCCCCGCGCACCTCGGCGCTCGCCGGAGCCCAGCGGTCCCGCGATCGGCGGCGGCACACTGCGCGCCATCGAACGGGCCACCAGCGGCTTGGCCACGCGGTCCGTCGCACGCATGGACCAGCAGTTCAGCTGGTTCCGGGCACTATCCGCCGAGCAACGCTCGTGGGTGACGATCGTCGCCCAGGCCGGCATCAGCGGCTACGTCGACTGGGTCGTGGGCACCGCGAACCACGCGCGCATCGCCGAGCAGGTGTTCACGGCCGCCCCGCCCGAGTTGCTGCGCGCCGTTTCCTTGCGGCGCACCGTCGAGCTGGTGCGCGTGGCCGTCACCGTCGCCGAGGAGGAGCTGCCGGCAATTGCGGCCTCCGACGCGGAGAAGGCGGCACTGAAGGAATCGCTGCTGCGGTACAGCCGCGAGATCGCGTTCGCCGCGGCCGCCGTATACGCCACCGCCGCGGAGACGCGTGGCGCCTGGGACGCGCGAGTGGAGGCCGCGATCGTCGACGGATTGGTGCGGGGCGAGGATCCCGGCTCGCTGGAGTCGCGGGCAGCGGCCTTGAGCTGGGACTCCGCCGGGCCGGCGCAGGTGCTGGTCGGCGCGGCGCCACCGGCCGGCCGGGAACAGGCCGTCACCGCGGTCGGCGAGTGGTCCCGGCGAGCGCACCGCAGCGCGCTCGCCGCCGTGCACGGCACCATGCTCGTCGTCGTGCTCTCCGGCCAGGCCCCGCCGCCGCCCGATGTCACCGAGCTGTTCGGTCCGGGCACCGTGGTGCGCGGCCCGGTCGCGCAGGGTTTGGCCGCCGCGAGCCGGTCGGCCTCCGAGGCACTGTCCGGCTACCGGGTGGCACACGCCTGGCCGGCGGCGCCGCCGCTGGTGGATGCCGGTGAGCTGCTGCCCGAGCGCGTGCTGGCCGGGGACGCCACGGCCGCCGAAATTTTGCGCCGGGAGATCTATACGCCGCTGGCGGCAAGTTCGGCCCCGCTGCTAGAGACCCTCGACTGCTATATCGAACATGGCGGGTCGCTGGAGCCCGCCGCGCGGAGCCTGTTCGTGCACCCCAACACGATGCGCTACCGGCTGCGTCGGGTGGCCGACGCGACCGGGCGCGACCCATGGTCGGCGCGCGACATGCTGACGCTCACGTTGGCGCTGGTCCTGGGCCGCCTGGCACCGCCCCTTCCGTAGTGAAAACTGGACGGTTCAGCCGGATCATTGGGAGGTACCCTACAAATATGGCGGGGTGACTTGGTGCGCCGCTGCACCACGGACGTGCCTGGAGCGTGGTTTGCTACAAAGGTGATCGCGCTTCTTGCCCCCGGACAAGGTGCCCAGAAACCGGGCATGCTCGCACCCTGGCTGGACCTGCCCGGCGTGCCGGAGCGGGCCGCGGCCCTCGCCGACGCGGCGTCACTCGACCTCATCGCCCTGGGCACCACGGCCGGCGCCGACGAGATCAAGGACACCGCCGTCACCCAGCCGCTGGTGGTCGCCACCGCCCTACTGGTCGCCGAGGTGCTGGACGACATGATCGGCCTGCCTGCCGACGCCCCGACGGCCGGCCACTCCGTGGGCGAGTTCGCCGCCGCCGCACTGGCCGGCGTGGTCGACTCGGCCACGGCGGTGAATCTCGCCGCACGCCGCGGGCGCGCCATGGCCGACTGCTGCGCCGCGACCCCCACCTCCATGGCGGCGGTCCTCGGCGGCGAGAAGAAATCGGTGCTGGCCGCCCTGGCGGATCGCGGGCTGGTCGGCGCGAACGTCAACGGCGGCGGTCAGATCGTCGCCGCGGGACCGCTCGATACCATCCTCGCCCTGAAGGACGACCCGCCGGCGGATGCCACGAGAGTCATCCCGCTGTCCGTCGCGGGCGCCTTCCACACCCAGTACATGGCCGGGGCGGAGGACGAACTCGCCCGGGCCGTGGGCGGCGTCATCCCTGCCGACCCCACCCGGCCCCTCCTGACCAACGCAGACGGTCACGTCGTGACCAGCGGCTCCGACTACCTCTCCTTGCTGGTCAAGCAGCTCACCCGGCCAGTGCGCTGGGACCTGTGCATGGCGCAGTTGGCAGCGCTCGGGGTGACCGGAATCGTCGAGTTCACGCCGGCCGGCACGCTCACCGGCCTGGTGAAGCGCGAACTGCCGGGGGTGGCCACGCTGGCGGTCAAGACCCCGGAGGACATCGACAAGGCCCGCGACTTCCTGCAGGCGCACGCCGCCCCCACCCCTTCCGACGACAGCACGAACGAGGCGCAGTCATGACCGCTCGCATCTCCAGCCCGCAACTCGCGCCCGGCACGCGGATCGCCGGCCTCGGGCATTACCGGCCCAGCAGGGTCGTCACGAACGACGACCTGGCGGAGGTCATCGACACCAACGACGAGTGGATTCGCAGCCGGGTGGGCATCGCCGAGCGCCGCTACTCCGAGGAGGGCGAGACGGTGTCCTCCATGGGCGCGCTGGCCGGGCAGGCCGCCCTCGACGATGCGGGCATGACCGCCGCGGACATCGACGCCGTGATCACCGCGACCTGCACACTGGAGGCGCA
>JBIQMQ010000073.1:0-11325 GCA_044463185.1 Nakamurella lactea
TCGGCGGGATCATGTAGGTCGCCAGGAACGCGAGCAGCGTCAGGTTGCGGCCGCGAAACTTCAGCCGGGACGCCGCGTAGGCGCCGAGCACGGCGACCGACACCGACAGCACCACGGTGCCCGCCGCGACGATCAGCGAGTTCACCATCGCGGACCGGAATCCGCCGGCCGGGGTCATCGCGTCGCCGGTGAAGATGTCCACCCAGCGGGAGAAGTCGAGGTGCGTCGGCCACCAGCGCAGCGGTTTCTGCAGCAGCTCGCTGCGGGTGGTGATGGACGCGATGCCCAGCCACGCGAACGGCGCGACGAACACCAGGACGACGACGAGCGCCGCCAGGTGCATCCACACCGAGGCGTAGCGTTCGCTCGCATCGCGGCGCCGGCGCCTCGGCCGGGCCGCCACGGGTGCTGCGCGGTGCGCCGTCGCGGTCATCGTGCGCCCTCCGACATTCCGCTCGCGCCGAGCAGCCGGATGTAGATCACGGCCAGCACCAGCACGACGAGCACAATCATCAGCGCGATCGCCGAGCCGTAGCCGAAGTTCTGGTTGGAGAACGCGGTGACGTAGGCGTTGACGGCCACGGTCTGGGTGCCGTTGCTCGGCCCGCCGCGGGTCATCACGTAGACGATGTCGAAGACCTTGAACGCCTCGATGGTGCGCAGCACCATCACGACCATGATCACCGGCCGCAGCAGCGGCAGCGTGATGGAGAAGAAGCGCCGGATCGCGCCCGCTCCGTCGACCGCGGAGGCCTCGTTGACCTCGTGTGGGATCACGGCCAAACCGGCCAGCACGAAGAACGCCGCGATGGAGGTGTTCTTCCAGACGTCCGCCACGATGATCATGTTCATGGCGGAGGTGGGCGTGCCCAGCCAGGACTGGTACGAGCCGATGATGCCGAGCTGGGTGAGCAGGGCGTTGACCGGGCCGTAGTCGGCGTTCAGCAGGTAGCGCCACATGCTGGCGGAGACCACCGTCGGCAGCGCCCAGGGCAGCAGGATGGCGGCGCGCAGCAGCCAGCGGAAGCGCAGCCGTTGCGCCATGAGCAGGCCCAGCAGCACGCCGAGCACCAGCTCCGCGGCGGTGGACACGACGGTGAAGTAGAGGGTGTGCCCGGTCGCCGCGATCAGGTCGGCGTCGGTCAGGGCGCCCACGAAGTTCTTCAGCGCCACGAATTCGGTGGGCGCGGTCGGCATCGGCGACATCACCCGGTGCACCGACAGCCACATGGTGCGCAGCACCGGGTAGGTGACGAGGCCGAAGACGACGACGGCCGCCGGGCTGAGAAGCAGCGCCGCCAGGCCGCCGTTGCCGCGGCTCCGGCGCGGACGCCGAGGCGTGCCCGGGGTGGCCTCGAGCGGCGCCGCCAGCGTGGTGGACGTCATACCCGTCGAGGCTAGTGCGGATGCCCCTGTTGCGGGGTAGGACGCCGATGACGGAGCCCGATGGTCGGGCCCCGTCATCGGCGGCAGCGCATCGGTCACTGATTCAGCAACTTCTCAACTTCCGGCTTCACGTCGTCCATGGCCTGCTGCGGCGACACCTCGCCGAGCAGCGCCTTCTGCACGGCGACCTGAAGCTTCTGCGAGATGGCGTTGTAGGCGACCACCTGCGGACGGTTCGTCATGTGATCGAACTGCTTCTGGGCGACCGGCACGAACTCCGGCGAGGTCTCGATGACCTTCGGATCGTCGTAGGCGTTCTTCCAGATGGGCAGCGCGTCCGAGATGTACTTGATCTGGTTGTCCAGGCCGGCCGCGTACTTGGCGAACTCCCAGGCCACGTCCGGGTTCTTGGAGGACGCCATGATCGACAGCGCCGACGAGCCGTTGACGCTGATCCGGCCGGCTCCGCCGTCCGGGACCTCGGTCACCACGGCCTGGCCGGCCACGGTGGACTGGCTCTCGTCGTTGACGGCGCCGAGCATGTACGCCCAGTTGAGGGCCAGGGCGGCGTCGCCCGCGCCGAACACCTTCACCACGTCGTCCTCCAGCGACTGGGTGGACGACGGGTTGGTGAGGCCGTCGACGATGGTCTTGCGCATGAACTCCAGCGACTGCACGGCGCCGCCCTCGGTGAACGCGGGCTGGCCGTTCTCGTCGAAGATCTTGCCGCCGAAGGACGCCGTCATCAGCGCCCAGTCGCAGATCACGGCCTCGGCCTGGGCCCACGACCACACCAGCGGGAACTCCACGCCGGCCTTGTCCTTGATGGCCTTGGCCGCGGTGGCGACGCCGTCCCAGGTGCCGACGCTCTCCGGGTCGACGCCCGCCTTGGCCAGGATGTCCTTGTTGTAGAAGAAGAACTTGGCGTCGAGCAGCCAGGGCAGGCCGTAGAACTTGTCTTGGTAGAGCGCGGAGTCGAGGGCGCCCTGCAGTACGTCGGACTTCCACTCGGCCGGAATGCGATCGGTGATGTCGGCGATCAGGCCCTTGCTGGCGAACTCGGCGGGCCAGATCACGTCGATGAACACCAGGTCGTAGGTGCCAGCCGGGGCCGCGGCGACGATCTTGTCGTGCAGCGCCTCGTAGGCGACGAACTCGGTGTTGACCGTGACGCCCGGGTTCGCCTTGGTGAAGGCGTCGGCCATCTCGCGGATGTGCTCCTCGGAGTAGCCCGCCTGCTTCATGAACAGGCCGCTGATGGTGCCGGACAGCCCGCCGGAGGCCGCGCTGCTGGACGGGGATCCCGTCGCGCCGGACTTGTCGTCGCCGGTACCGCAGGCCGCGAGAAGCCCAGCGGCGCCGAAGCCCGCCACACCGAACAAGAACCGACGACGGTTCAGCTGTGAAACAAACTCGGACATGGTCACCCCATTCGTTCGGAAAGTTTACAAACAAGCTATGTTGTCTCATGCTGGCGGTCAAGGCGATGGTGAACACAGTGACCGGTCCGTTACCGTCCATGCTGCGCGCCGACGGACCAGGACGACGGCGGGCTGAGACGTGCGGTGAGAGGCGGGCAGGTGTGAACGGAACGACGGACCGCGATGCGGCTGTCCTGGAGATGCTCCGCGCCACCAGCGCCACCAGGCCGCAGATCGCCGTCGCCACGCAGATGAGCAAGCCCACCGTCTCGGCGGCGATCGCACACCTGGAGGGGCTCGGCCTGGTGCGCAGCGACGGCCAGGCGACCGGCGCCACCGGCCGCAAGCCCACGGTCTACGCGCTGAACCGCACCGCCCGCCTGGTGGTCGGCATCGACATCGGCGGGGTGAACACTCGGCTGGCCATCGCCGATCTCTGCGGCACGATCCTCGCCGAGACCACCGCGGCCACCGTCCACGACCAGGTCACCGAGCAGGTCGTGACGATGTTCCGGCAGCTCCGCTCCCGGGTGCTGCGCCGGCTCGCGCCCGCACGGCCGCCGTTGGTGGCCGCGGTGCTCAGCACGCCCGGCCTGGTGGTCGACACGTCGCGGGTGTGGCTCGCCTACAACGTGGACTCCGCCGGGGTGCTGGACTTCACCCCGATGGCCCGGAAGCTCAAGGTGCCGCTGCGAGTGGAGAACAACGTCAACGTCGCCGCGATCGGCGAGATGCGCTTCGGCGCCGCGGTGGGCCACAACTCGTTCGTCTACCTGTCGGTCGGCGCGGGCATCGGGGTCGGCACCGTGCACAACGGCGAGTTGCTGCGGGGGGCGCACGGCGCCGCCGGCGAAATCTCCTACCTGCCGCTCGGGCCGAATCCGCTGGACGAGGACCAAGCCCTGACCGGCAATTTCGAACGGACGACGGCCGCCGGCGGGCTGCTGGCCCGGGCACGGGAGCAGACTTGGCCCGACCGCGCACCCGAGGACGTCGCCGAACTGTTTCGCTGGGCTGCCGACGGGGATCCGGTGGCCATGCGCCTGGTGCAGGATCAGGGCACCCGGATCGGTCTGGCCGTGGTGGCGGCCCGCACCATCGTCGACCCCGAGCTGGTGGTGCTCGGCGGCGGCATCGGGCGCAACGAGCTGCTCATCGAACCGGTGACCGAGGTCTGCCGGCGACTGTTGCCCGTGCCGTGCCCGGTGGTGACCACCGCCCTCGCCGATCGCGGGTCCCTGGTCGGCGCCGTCACGGCGGCATCCGACGACGCCTGGCGGAGCATCGTGGGTACATCGTCCACCGTCGCCGGATGGGCTCCGCCGACCACTCCGACGCCCCCGAACTCGACACCGAAGGAAGGCCGACCATGACCATCCGCACCGTTTTCGCCACACCGGAAGAGCTGGGCGCGACCCTAGCCGCCGAAATCGCCGACGGAATCGCCGACGCCGCCGCCGATGGGCGCCGGTATGTGCTGGGGTGCCCGGGCGGGCGCTCCCCGCGCCCGGTCTACGTCGCGCTGGCCGCCGAGATCGCCCGCCGGTCGCTGGATCTCTCGCATCTCGTGATCGTGATGATGGACGAGTACGTCGTCGAGGTCGACGGCCACTACCGCAACGTCGACCCGGCGGAGGCGTTCAGCGTCGTGCGGTTCGGCGTCGACGAGATCGTGACGCCGCTCGCTGCCGCTGGCACCGGCACACCGGAACTGTGGACACCGGACGCCCGCGACCCGCAGCGCCACGAGGATCGCATCGCCGAGGCCGGGATCGACCTGTTCATCCTGGCCAGCGGCAGCGGCGACGGGCACGTCGCGTTCAACACCCCCGGCACACCGGTCGACGCGCGTTGCCGCGTCGTCCCCCTGCCGGAGTCGACCCGCACCGACAATGTGCGCACCCACCCGGACTTCGGGACCCCCGACGCCGTGCCACCGTTCGGTGTCACGGTCGGCACCGGCACGATCGCCGACTATTCGGCACGCGCCGTGATGGTGGCGCACGGCGCTGAGAAGAAGACCGCCGCGGCGCGCCTGTCGAACCTGACGGACTACGACCCGCAGTGGCCGGCGTCGATCGTGCACCGCTGCCGGGACGCCGCCCTGTACCTCGACGCCGCGGCCGCCGGGGCATAGCGCATGGGCGGCCCGCGCCCGGAGGCCAGCGGGGACGCCGGCCCGGTCGTGCTGCGGGGCGGGCACGCCGTGGCCGTGGTCGATCCGGCACGCGGCGGCATGCTGCGGTCCGTGACCGTCGACGGCGACGAACTGCTGGTGCCGCCGTTCGACGACGCCGGGCCGATCCCGCGGCACGGCTCGTTCGTGCTCGCGCCGTGGGTGGCCGAGATGGCGCACGGCCGGCTGCCGTTTCGGGGCCGCGATTACCGAATGCCGCCGAATATCGGCCCGCACGCGGTGCACGGCCTGGTCTTCGACGTGCCGTGGGACGTGGCGGAGCGCTCCTCCGGCGCCCTCACCCTGCGCCGGGATCTCGCGGCGCCGTGGCCGTTCGGCGGGTGGGTGACGCAGCGCTTCGAGCTGGACGCGGGCGGGGTGACCCAGACGGTCACGGTGCACGCTGGATCCGAGCCGATGCCGGTCGGGTTCGGCTGGCACCCGTGGTTCCGTGTCCCGGGCGGCGGCACGTCGCGGGTAAAGGTCGATGCCGCCCACTACCTCGAGCTGCAGCCGGACCTGCTGCCCACCGGCGATATCCTGCCGCTCCCCGCGGATCTCGATCTGCGCGACGGCCTCGACCTGAACGGCCGGGAGCTGGACATGGTGCTGGTCGGGGCGGCCAGCCCGGCCCTGCTCCACCTGCCGTCACGCACCCTCGAGATCGCGTTCGACCCGGCGATCGACATCGTCACCGTCTTCACCCAGCCCGGTTTCGTGTGTATCGAGCCGTGGACGAGCTGGCCGGACGCCGCCCGGTGGGCAACGCGCGGCGTGGTCACCGGCCAGATCGAACTCGACGCCGGGGAGGCCGCGAGTCGGTGGATGCGCTGGTCCTGGTGACCGCCACCAGCCGGGTTGTCAGTCGAGAGGCCCTGCCGCGCAGAGCGTTTCGATCTCCTGCACGGTGAGGGCGCGGTCGACCCACTGCGCCTGCGTCAGCTCGCCCGTGCGCCGCTGCGCGTGCTCCGGCATGGCGAGCGGCGCGTCCAGTCGTCCGGAGGCGGTCGCCGCCAGACGGCCGTCCACGTACAGCGATACGCGCCCGCCGTCGCGGACGGCGGCGACATGGTGCCGGCCGGGAGGCAGCGCGTGCGCCGTGGTGGCCACCGTCCCTGCGGTCATCGCGAACACCTTGCCGAGATCAGTCTTGTCGGGACTGTCGTCATAGGAGCTGGTGCTGTTCCCGGTGGACAGGAAGAGCCGGCCGTCGTGCTCGACCATGCTGGTGACCCGGCCCCAGTCGCGCATCAGGCTGTCGTCCGGCTCGTCGTCGGCGGCCGCGGCCATGTCCTGCCGGGACTGCCAGCCGCTGGCGGCGATGTCCACCAGCGCCCCATCGGCGGGCTCGTTGAACCGTCGGATGGAGGTCCAGCCGAGGGCTGCGTCATACCGGGACAGCTCGGCGTACGGCAGCGCCCCTGCGTACAGCATGCCGCCGTAGAGCTGCAGTCCGTTGATCTCGGTGGCGCCGGCCGGCCCGCCCAGGCTGACCCACGTCCCGGCCTCGCGGCGCAGCACGTGGCCCAGCGGCCAGGTGCCGACCGCGAGGTGCCCGCCGGGACGGGCGAACGAGTGCAGCTGGCTGGCGTCGGCGGGATCCTGTTCGGGGTTGCCCTCGTCCCGCCAGGTGGTGCCGTCGAACGACCACAGTTCGCCCGGGTCGACGGTGCCGACCCACAGCAGGCCGTCGGCGACATGCATCGGATGCGGGTAGCCGCGCAGCCGGGTGACCGGCTCCCAGCGCCCGTCGCGGTGTCGGTACACGTGGTCGTCGTCGGCGGACGCGTAGAGCTCGCCGGCGTAGGACGCCATGCCGAAGATGCGCCGAGCATCGCCGATCGGTCCCAGGTCCGTCCAGGTGTCGTCGGACTCCAGGCGGTAGGCGTGCACCGGCTGAAGCGGCAGCGCGCCGACACGGGTCCAGTCGTAGGTCCACGCCGCCACGTGCAGGGCGCCGCGGTGGGAGATCATCGGGCCGATGCCGCGCGCGTCGACGCCGGGCGGGCGGCCGAGATCGATCCAGTCCCGGCCACCGGCGTACCGGTACACGTGGGCGTACCCGGCCGGCGTGGCGGCGTCGGTGGTCGCCGCATAGAGCGCGCCGCCGCTGACGGTCAGCGAGTTGCTGACGTAGCGCGAGTCCGGATTCGGCGCCCCGCAGTCGAACCACTCGGGGGAGGTGCCGTCGTCGATGCCGACGCTCAGCCGCACGGCGTCGCCCTGCGAGCTGTACCCGCCGCCGCCGGAGACGAGGGACAGCGTCAGGCCGCGCCGGGTCTCCGTGTCGAACCAGGCCGCCAGCTCCGGATTGCCGGATTCACCGTGCGGGCCGATGTCGATCCAGCCGGACACGGACAGATTCGCAAGCGTGACACTCATGGTCGACATTGTGCCTGGCGCCAATCACTGCCCGTCGTGTGAGCCAGCACGACTTATTTGCCGGTCTGGCTAACACGCGCGGAAAGGCTTCGGGCGTAGTGGCGCCGGGCCTTGGCGCGATTCCCGCATCCCGCCATGGAGCACCAGCGGCGGCGGCCGGTGGGGTCGAAGAAGTGCAGCACGCAGTCGGGGTGGCGGCATTGCCGGATGCCGCCGGGGGACTGGGCGTGCAACTCCAGGTAATTAGCGGCGGCCCGCCACGCCGCGGTCCACTCGGGGTCGGTCACGACGGTGCGCTCCTGGACGACGCCGCCAGTGATCGCCCGGACGGTGAGGCCGCGGGCGAGGATCGCGTTCAGGGCGCCCTCGGCCTCGCTCCCGGCGGGGCCCGCAGCGGGGCCGTCCGTGCGGGGGTCGGCTCCGATCGGTTCAGCGATGGCGGAGGTGGCCGCGACCAGGCTCCCGATCGCATCGCGTGCCTCGCACGCGGCGGTCCGGGCGGACTCGGTCGCCGCCAGGTCGTCCTGGCCCGACTCGGCCAACCACTGCGCGAAGCCGTCGACGGTGACGAGTAGGTCGACGTCGCCACCAGCCGAGCGCCAGCGCGTGTTCAGCAGATCCACGGCCAGCGGCTCACCGATCAGCGGCCGCGTCGTCATGCTCCTCAGTCTAACCGGCCCATGCATAGCCACAAGCAACGGTCGAACGCGAAATCCCGCGGCGCGCAGGCCGCCCTCGGGGTGTATCGTCGGGAAACTATAACCACCGAAGCTTCTGTGAATGGTTAGGCTGCGCGACGGCGTAACCCCGGAAGCTCGCCGGGCACGCCGCCCGTGGCGGAACACCGAAGGAGGACCGGACATGACCAGTACCGAGGCACCCGCCGCGACACTGCAGACCGGGCACGTCGCGTTGAACGTGTCGGATCTGGAGCGGTCGCAGCCGTTCTACGAGAAGGTTTTCGGGCTGTCGGAGCAGCGGCGCGGCTCCGACCCGGACAAGAAGTGGGTGTTCCTGGGCCGCGGCCGGCAGACGGTCATCACGCTGTTCCAGCAGAGCACCGGCGCCTTCCGCACGGATGCGCCGGGGTTGCACCACCTCTCGTTCCAAGCGGAGAGCGTGGAGCACGTGGCGGCGGCGGAACGCGTCGTGCGGTCGCTCGGCGCGCCGATCTTCCACGACGGGCTCGTCGCCCACATGGAGGGCGCCAGTTCGGGGGGCCTGTTCTTCGCCGACCCGGACGGCATCCGGCTGGAGATTTTCGCGCCAACCGGACTGAAGGAGAGCCCTGCCCCCAGCGGCCAGGAGCCGACCTGCGGATTCTTCTAGGCCGCGACCCATCCGTGGCCATGAGTGTCCACTTCGGCGAGCAGGCCGTGCAGGCCCGGGTCGGCGCGACGTTCCCGGGCCGGATCCGCGACGTGATCCCGCCGGTCGCGGCGCAGTTCGCCGCGACCCGGGAATTCTGCGTGGTCGCAGGGCTCGGTCAAGGCGATCACGTGTGGACGACCATGCTCGCCGGCCCGCAGGGCTTCGTCCGCGCGGTCGGCGAGCATGCGGTGCAGGTGCGCGCGCTGCCCCGGAGCGTGGATCCGCTGGCCGGGCTGGTCGCGGCCGGTGGGCCCGTCGGGCTGCTGCTGTACGACGACCACCGTCGCATGCGGGTGAACGGGGATGCGCGCCGCACCTCCGACGGATTCACCGTGCACGCCGACCAGGTGTTCTCCAACTGCGGCCGGTACATCTCCAACCGGCGCGGCCTGCCAGTCGGCCGGTTGCCCGCCGACGTCGCCACGGGCCGCGAATTGACCTGGGGGCAGCGGGATCTCATCCGCAGCGCGGACACGTTCTTCATCGGCAGTAGGCACCCGGACGGCTCCGCGGACGCCTCGCACCGCGGCGGCAATCCGGGTTTCGTGCGGGTCGATGCGGCGAATGTGCTGCGCTGGCCCGACTACGACGGCAACAACCTGTTCATGACCCTGGGCAACATCACCCTGGACCCGCGCGTCGGGCTGCTCTTCCTGGATTGGGCGCGGGGCACGTTGCTGCAGGTCGCGGGCCGCGCGGAGATCGACTGGTCGGCGGAGGCGGCGGCCGAGTTGCCGGGCGCCCAGCGGGTGGTGCGGCTGGAGGTCGACGCGGTGCGGGAGACCACGCACGGTGTGCCGATGACGTGGACGTCGGCGGTGCTCAGCCGCGACAACCCGGCCCGGACGGACCGCGACCAGCCGGCGTCCGTCCGGGGCTAACGCATCGGGGCGAGGGCGCCCGCTTCACGACGGCTGCGCGGCCCGCCATTCGTCGGCCAGCAGCGCATACGAGAACCCGTCGCGCCAGGTGCCGTCCCGGTGCAGGCCGTCGGCGACCGTATGGGCCTCGCGTCGCATGCCGACGCGCTCCATCAGCCGCCACGACGGCTCGTTCTCGGCGAAGCAGTAGGCCTCCACCCGGCGCAGCCCCAACTCGGCGAAGGCCAGCCGGAGTACCTCGCTCACCGCCTCCGTCGCATACCCGCGCCCGTGGAACTGCGGGTCGAACACCCACCCGATCTCGGCCTGGACCCCCTGGGCGGCCGGCAGCACCTCGTCCTGCGCCCACCCGTCGCCGATATCGAACTTCACGTCGCCGATGACGCCGTCCCGGGCATCGCCCTCGTCGGCGCCGCGCAGCCGCACCACCAGCGTTGTGGCCAGACGCCGTGGGGCGCAAAAGGTTTCGCGGTGTCCCTGTTCGCTGGTCGGCAGCATCGGCAGCCACCGCGCCACATCCTCGCGCCGCCGGTAGGGCCAGGTGAGCGCCGCGTCCTCGAGGCGGGCGCGCCGCAGTGAGAGCCGCGGGGTGTTGAGCGGCCAGGCGATCGCGTCCAGGCCCGAGGGCTGCGTCATACCGTCGTGTCCGTCGCGCCCGTCACCCGTCATACCGGTCACGGGCGTCCCGACTGGCCGCCGGCCGGCTGCCCCGTCACCGGGTCGACCAACCCCTCGCGGGCGGCCCAGGCCAGCAGGGCGATCTCCGCGGCCTCACGGTCCATCGGCCCGTGCTCCAGCCGCAGCTCCTTCAAGTACTTCCAAGCGCGGCCGACCACCGGTCCCGGCCGCACGCCGAGCAGCTCCATGATCGCGTTGCCGTCCAGGTCGGGCCGCACCCGGGCGAGGTCCTCCGCGGCGGCCAGTGTCGCGATCCGTGCCTCCAGATCGTCGTAGGCGGCCTGCAGCTGCATCCGCCGGCGCGGGTTGCGGGTGGTGCAGTCGGCCCGCACCAGCTTGTGCAGCCGCGGCAGCAGCTCGCCGGCGTCCGTCACGTAGCGGCGCACGGCCGAGTCGGTCCACGCCCCGCCGCCGTACCCGTGGAACCGCAGGTGCAGGAACACCAGCGACCCCACCGCCTCCACCACGTGCTTCGGGTAGCGCAGCGCCTTCAGCCGGGCGCGGGCCAGCTTGGCGCCAACGACCTCGTGGTGGTGGAACGACACGCCGCCGCCGGGCTCGAACCGTCGGGTCGCCGGCTTGCCCACGTCGTGCAGCAGCGCGGCCAGCCGCAGCACCAGGTCGGGATGCTGCACATTGTCGCCGGCGGCCACTGCAGCCTCTTCTAAGTCGATGGCCTGCTCCACGACGGTCAGCGTGTGCTGGTAGACGTCCTTGTGCTGGTGGTGCTCGTCGCGCTCCAGCCGCAGCGCCGGCAGCTCCGGCAGCACCACCGCGGCCAGCCCGGAGTCGGTCAACAGCTCCAGGCCGCCCCGCACGTCCGCGCCGCACATCAGCTTGGACAGCTCCGCCTGCACCCGCTCCGGGGTGATCCGGGCGATCTCACCGGACATCGCCGTCATCGCGGCCACCACCCGCGGCGCCACGAACAGCCCGAGCTGCGAGACGAACCGGCAGGCCCGCATCATCCGCAGCGGGTCGTCGCGGAACGACACCTCCGGTGCCTGCGGCGTGTCCAAGGTCGCGGCGT